>JAZNHE010000099.1:0-12395 GCA_045576795.1 Eubacteriales bacterium
TTACTAAATTTTATTAGCAAACTCTTTAAATTATTATACTGTATGTAAATTAAATTTTATTGAAGAATTCCAGCACCTGATCACTAAAAGTCATTTTACCCTCATCCCTATTATCTTTGTTGTTTTTATCCGCACTAAGATACTCGTATGGGTATTTGGGATTAAAAATTCGCTTTATGAGCGGCTTATCTGCGCCCTCCTCATCATAAGACACGAGCTTTGTAACCGCGCCTGCTCCTACTGCAAATATAGATTGTACCTCTTCCATCATATATACATTATATAATCCCTCGTGCCCTTCTATAGAAAATCCAACGTTTTCAAGGTTGCCTACCGTATTCTTTTGTCTGTACATATAATACGGCTTGTATCCTGCAAATTTAGTTTTAATCTGCGAATAAGAAACACTTTTAGCAGCATCTCCGCCATTCAGTGAATACATATTAGAGTTATTTTTAAGAATGTCGGAAGCCTTCTTAACACAGAAGGTATGGACAGTTATATTTGTCGGTGCGAGATCGATTATTTTATCTATCGTTTCGGAGAAATTCTTAAAGTCATCTCCCGGAAGTCCTGCTATAAGATCCACGTTAATATCCTTGATACCGCTTTCCTTAGCAATGGCGTAAGCTCGATAGAAATCTTCTTTAGTATGTTTTCTGCCAATCTCTCTTAAAATGTCATCATTTAACGTCTGGGGATTAACGCTTATACGAGTTACACCGTATTTTTTTGCAACCGCAAGCTTATCTGCAGTTATGGTATCCGGACGGCCTGCCTCAAGAGTAAACTCCTGTAATGACTCAACGTCTACCAGTGAATTGACGTGACAAAGTAATTTTTCGAGCTGCTCAGCAGACAACGTTGTTGGTGTTCCGCCGCCTATATAAATCGTAGAAACGGTTAATCCTAATTTTCTTATAGCCTCAACCTTTTCATTCAATTCGAGCTGCATTGCATCAAGATACTCATCTATAAGCGAGAGCAATCTTGGGGTAGTATATGAAACGAAGCTGCAATATGAACAGCGAGAAGGACAGAATGGAATCGAAATATATATCGAGCAAGTATTTCTGCTGAGCTTTTTCAGCGTTTTTGCTTCATTTGCAGCAACTGCGACTGCAAGAGCTGCCTTCTGATGATTAAGAAAATATTCATCTCTTAATATTCTTTTTGTCTTTAGTATTCCATTACCGTCAGCAAGTAGTGAGCTTGCTATTTTTGCAGGTCTGATGCCTGTTAATATTCCCCATGGAGGAATATGTCCCAAGAGTTCCTTACCGGCAGCAAATACCGCTCTGCCAACCGCAATAGCAGAATGTTCTGCTATCGTAGGCTTCTCGCAGGCGGAAACGGTTTCTGTCGCCTCACAGACTTTATCATTCAATTTCATCGAAACGAATGCTGTGGCAGATCCGTCGTCGCTCTTATATACATCAACGTAAACCTCGGGTACGTCTTGTCCGCTTACTTCATTTGCGCCAAATTTCGCCCCCGGGAAAAATATCATACATAATGTCTGCACGTAATATCTGTTAATATTACCTTCAACTCGAAGAATCATTTTTTCCCCTTTCTCAGGACTATAGAATCCATTACTATGGTTACCGGCCCATCAGTTGACATTTCCGTACGCATGTCCGCTCCGAATACACCTGACTCAACCCTTTTTACTCTTTGTGCAAGTAGCGTCTTAAAGCATTCATATAACGCATTGGCTTCCGAAGGTGGGGCTGAATTGAGATAATCCGGGCGATTTCCATGTGCATAGTTGGCATTAAGTGTGAAATTTGATACAACAAGTGCTTCTCCCTCAACATCATTTATTGAAAGATTCATTTTTCCATTTTCATCACAAAAAATTCTGAGCTTGGAAATTTTTTCTGCAAGTAACAATGCATCCTCGCCGGTATCACCGTTACTGACTCCCAGCAAAATGTACAAGCCCTTATTTACGCTTCCGGATAAAACGCCGTCTGCATATACTGTAGCATTGTTTATACGTTGAATTACCGCTATCATAATGCCCCCGTCAACTAAATTAATTAGTAAAGCTTCTTGTTACAGTGATTACGGACTTAAGTGAACGCAATCTTGAAACAATAGATTCGAAATGTGAAGTATTTCTGCAGCCTATGGAAAGATTAAGTGCAACAACTCCACTCTTAAGTGTCTGTGTGTTTATTGAAGAAATTGATACTCGCATGTCCGCAAGCGCCATAGAAATTGAAGCTATAACGCCTATCTCGTCATCTGCGATTATCTGTATCATCGCCTCATAATTGTCGGTAGAATTAAATTCTGAGTTATCCCAGCTTGCCTCTATCCAACGCGAAAGATTTTCTTCGTGTTTTTTCGATTCCGCAACATTAGGACAATCGGCCTTGTGAATCGAAACGCCAAATCCTCGCGTTATAAATCCTATAACCGAATCTCCGGGCAATGGATTGCAGCACTTGGCAAACTTAACTTGATAACCCGTTTCTCCGTCGATAACAATTCCACCATTAGAACGCTTCTTGTTAGAAACTGCCGTAATTTTTATCTTGGAAATCTCATCTTCTTGTGTAATAGGAGTATCCTCTACACCTCTCTTATCAATTTCCTCTTTGATTTTAGGTATAAAGCGCTGAAGTGAAATTCCGCCAAATCCAAGTGTATTGTAAAAATCGTCTACCGTCTGAATTCCAACGCGACGAGCAACCGTCAAGATAATCTCATCAAGGTCAGCGTCTGTGAGCGTCTTGCTGAATCTGCGCACCTCACGCTCGACCTCGCTCTTGCCCATTTCTATATTCTCTGCGCGTTTTTCCTTCTTGAACCATTGACGTATTTTACTTCTCGCCTGGCCGGTTTTTACTATCTTCAGCCAATCACGGCTCGGTCCCTTGGAGGATCCTTGTGTAATTATCTCGATGATATCACCGTTTTGCGGAACTCTGTCGATAGGCACTATGACTCCGTTAATTTTAGCACCGGTCATTTTATTGCCTACCGCCGAATGAATTGCATAAGCAAAGTCGATAGTGGTAGACCCCTGTGGCAATGATATTACATCGCCCTTGGGTGTGAATACGAATGTTTCATCATGGAATATGTCGGTTTTGAATGAATGAATAAATTCATCAGGATCACGTGTATTCTCATCCGATTCGAGTAGCTGCGATATCCATCTCAGCTTCTCATCTATATTAGCTCTGCCTGATGCTCCGGATTTGTATTTCCAGTGCGCCGCTATACCGTATTCCGCCTCTTCGTGCATCTGCTGTGTTCTTATCTGAACCTCAAAAGGAATTCCCGACCTGCCAATAACCGTCGTATGCAATGAGCGGTAAAGATTGGGCTTTGGCGTGGATATATAATCCTTAAAGCGGCCGGGTATGGATTTGAACATCTCATGCACAAGACCTAACGATGTATAACATTCAAGCTCGGTATCTACAATTATACGTACTGCGTAAAAATCGTATATTTCGTCAAACGCCTTATTAAACGTATACATTTTTCTATAAAGACTGTATACGGATTTTATACGTCCCTCAAGTCTGAAGGTTATACCGTTTTCAGTGAGCTTTTCCTTGATATAACCGGTTGCTTCTTCAAGAAAATCCCTGCTCTGCCCGTATTTATTATCTATAGATGCATGCACTTCCTCATAACCGATAGGATCAAGATAAAACAAGCTTATATTCTCGAGCTCCTGTTTAATCTTTTGTATACCTAGACGGTGCGCAAGAGGAGCATATATATACATTGTTTCAAGTGCTATTGCCCTCTGCCTGTCCTCTTTCTTTGCGCTCAGAGTCCTCATGTTATGAAGTCTGTCGCAAAGCTTGATAAAGATAACGCGTATATCCTTATTCATTGCAAGAAGCATTTTACGGATATTCTCGATATGCGCTTCTTCCTTATCGGCAACCTGTACTTGTATTATTTTGGTGAGACCGTCAACAAGCATCGCCACTTCCTTACCAAACATTTTGCTAAGGGTGTCAAGGTCAGTCTTGTCCGAGCAGTCCTCTACCGTATCGTGTAAAAGTGCCGCACATATAGAATCCGTATCCAAACCAAGCTGTGCAACTATCTCGGCAACAGCTACGGGATGGCATACGTATGCCTCTCCACTGAGTCTGTACTGACCCGCGTGAAGCTCTTTGGCATATAAAAAGGCTTTTTTAATTTTTTCCAAATCATAGCTTCGCTCATTGTTTTCAATAACATTGAGCAAAGGTAACATTTCAGTGAACATATTTTACCTAATTATCTCATTTGTGAACGTAATTTTCTTAAGATATTTGACTTTTCAAGATTTTGTTTAGTCGTAAAATGATTAAGCTTAAAACGATAAACCTCATCCTCGGGCTCATCAACTTGTATTAGATTAAGCTCTTTCAGAACAAGGATAATAAATTTTAGCTTGATGTAACTCATACGTCCGTTGTTACTGTGCGATGAAAGCTTTGAAATAAGATCCTTGTGTGTAAACGTATCAATACCTACGTGAAGAGAGCTTTGAACCAATCTGTATATCGCAGCAAAATCATTTCTCGTAGGAAGAATATCCTCATCTGCAGTGAAGGTTGAGCCGGATTTTATCTCTTCAAATCTCTGTCTGTCGCTCTCATACTTTTCAACCGATGACATTGAAACCTTAATATCACGCACGATAAGCTGAACGCTCTTTCTGTCCATCCATTCATTGATACCTATGCTAAAGAGCACGTCTACCTTATCTCCGTTATAAACACAGAGAGACGTCGGAGAATTTGAGAAATACATTGCGGACAAGCTGCTCTTTCCGTCTGTCAGAGTAATTCTTGAATGCTTACCGTCGCTCACTCCGGAAATCTCCGAAACGGTCGCTCCGCGCATTATAAACTGCGGAACCGGATTTCCTACACCGTACGGTTCAAGCAACTGTAAAGATTCAGCAAACTGAAGCGTAACGTCGGAAAAATCGACATCGCAATCAGCCTCTATTACAGGTACCATGTCCGACTCTGAAAGATTTATGCGTGCAAACTCATTAATTTTTTCTATAAATGCGGGCAGCTGCTCTCTTGTAACTGACAGACCTGCCGCAAGCTCATGACCTCCGAATTTAACGAGGTGATCACTGCAGTAGCATAAAGCATCAACGAGATTCATGCCCTTTATACTTCTGCCGGAGCCTTTTCCGACATTATCCGGAAGTGCCTCGTCCCCCTCATTTCCCTCGAATGATATAAGTATTGACGGGCGTGAATATTTCTCCGTAATTCTTGAAGAAACGATTCCTATGACACCGTGATGCCAGTCATCTGCATCAAGCACAATTACCGGATTCTTCTCAATGTCAAGAGCCTCTATTTTTTCATAAGCCTCTTGCATTATCTTATTTTCTTCCGCCTGGCGTTCTTTGTTCGCGCTGCACAACTGCTCCGCTATCTTAAGTGCCTCTGAATAGCTCTGCGCCAAGAACAACTCAACGGCCATTGTCGCACTTCTTACACGTCCGGCAGCATTAATTCTCGGGGCTATGGTAAAGCCGATGAAGCTCGAGGTTATTTTATTCTTTTTCTTTCTTCTTACCTTGTCACCTCTGTCGTTTCTTCTCGAATCATTCTTATTTGACGACACATCTATAAGAGCCGCAAGTCCCACTCTCTTGGTGTTATCGATCATACTTAAGCCATACTTAACTATGATACGATTCTCTTCTTTGATGGGCATTACATCGGCAATAGTGCCGATCGCAACGAGATCTGCATACTCCTTGACTATACGGAGAGTAGCATCTATACGGGAATCGCCTGTTATGAATTCTTCATACGCGCATATCAGCTTAAAAACAACTCCTACACCTGCCAACTCCTTGAACGGATATTTGCAATCCGGACGGTGAGGATTTATAACAGCATCTGCATTCGGCAAATCGGAACGGCACTCATGATGGTCGGTAATCAGGAAATCTATTCCGATTTCCTTTGCATACTCTACCTCTTCATTTGCTGTAATACCGGTATCTACCGTGATAATAAGCTTGGTGCCGTTTTCTTTAAGAGAATCAATGGCACCTACAGAAACGCCGTATCCCTCGCCTGTTCTGTTCGGGATATAGTATTCCACGTCTGCACCTCGAGATTTGAGGTATAAGTAGAGCGTACAAACAGAAGTAACACCATCTACGTCATAGTCACCGTAAACGGTTATTTTCTCATGATTCTTTAACGCCCTGTCTATTCTTTCCACTCCTTTTTTCATATCAGCCATGTCGTAAGGATTACGGAGCATTTCGTTTTCCATACGTACAAATGAGGCTGCAGAAGCGGAATTCTGATAGCCACGGTTGTAAAGCAACTTGGCTATAATAGGATGAACACCCAGAGTGCGCGCGATCTGAGCAACAGTGAGATTCGCTTCGTCAGTATCGGGCATACTGGTTATCCAAACCTTCTCCTTTGCGATTTCATTTTTTAACAACATATTTTGAACCATGGTTGGGGGTTCCCCTGTTTTTCAATTTATTAACGTCCTTATATCAGCTATCCTCGCTGTGAGGTGTGGTCTTTGTTTCACCCACATTTTCAAGGCTTGTATCTGCTTATAAGTGCCATAGCGGTACGTAATCCGTCTATTGCGGCACTCGTTATACCTCCGGCGTATCCTGCTCCTTCACCTGCCGGATATAAATTATCATACCCGGTGGCGAGTCGCGTAATATCGCTTCTCAATATTCTTAACGGTGCGCTTGTTCTCGTTTCCGCTCCTGTGAGAACGGCTGACGGACAGGCAAACCCGTTTATCTTTTTGTCAAAGTCAAGGATACCGCGTCGCAACATCTCTGTAACCTTTTGCGGTAAAAACGTATCCGGATCCGCGAGTCTGACTCCTTTTCCATCCATATACGTCGGCAAAATATCAGTCGGCATCGTTCCTGATTTTCCACTGAGAAAATCCCCTACTGTAATGATTGGCGCAGAATAATCACTGCCACCTGCCTCGAACGCTGCTCTCTCAATCCTTCGCTGATATTCTATTGCCGCCTTCGGCGTTGCTCCGTAATCCTCTTTGAATATACTGCAACAAATTGCACTGTTTGAATTTTTGCCATTGCGGGCATGGTAACTCATACCGTTAACCACCACTCCGCCTTCCTCACTGGTAGCGGCAACTACCGTGCCGCCCGGACACATGCAGAAAGTATATACGCCTCTTTCCTTTGTGTTATAGGACAAATTATATTCGGCATGTCCGAGCTTGGGGTGACCGGCAAAGTCACCATACATTCCTTTATCGATAATATCGGTCGAATGCTCTATTCGCATTCCGACAGAAAACGGCTTAGCAATTATGTCAACCCCTTTGTCAATGAGGGTGAAATAAGTATCTCTTGCGCTATGACCAATTGCAAGAATTACGGCTCCGGTATTTATCTCCCCGTTTGTTGTAATCAAGCCGATAATACGATTAGCGGACATATTGAAGTCCGTAACCATAGTATGATACATAACGGTGCCGCCGAGAGCGACAATCCGTTCTATTATGCGATCCACCACGTTGGAAAGTATATCTGTTCCTACGTGCGGCTTTGCCATGTAAAGAATTTCCTTCGGAGCACCGAATTCCACCAGCCTGTGCAAAACGTAAGTTGACATGGAATCGTTTACTCTCGTAACGAGCTTTCCGTCAGAAAACGTACCTGCACCGCCTGCACCGAACTGAATATTTGTATTTGTATCGAGCACTCTTGTGAGCTTGAAACGCTCAATGCACTCGTTCCTCTCGCTTATTGGACCGCCTCTTTCAATGAGTAACGGATTAAAGCCGTTTTCCGCCAGCAAAAGAGCGGCAAACAATCCGCATGGACCAGATCCGACAACCGCCACTCTTGCGTTTATCTTTTCATTTCCGGGCTCGGCTTTCGGCTCTACATATGTATATTCAACTATACCGTTAGCCTTACATTTTGCTTCATCTAATTGCGGCAGATCCCCGTTGATCATTACGGCATATACAAACTTAACTTCTGTTTTTTTCCTTGCATCAACGCTCTTTCTATATATGGAGCATTCGCACCCCACCGTTGACGCCCCAAGTAAAGCCAACCGCCTTTTTGCAACAGCAAACGCCTCTTTTTGAGAGGCGTTTACAGGCAAAGTTATGTTATTAATTATATAACAACGAGCAGAATAACTCATATAACCTTGTGCTCTCCAAAAGGTAACTCCTCCGAGAGATCACCTTTCTTATGTATTCACATACAGCCACAACAAAAACGCTGCTATAAGGCATGCGAAAATTGTCATAACTGTGCTAAAATTAATTTTAAAATTACCCTTTTTCACTTTACTCACCTCTGCTACATTAGCAAATCAATCTTCAGGTGTATTATATCTTATCTTCAATACGTTTGCAGTAAGAAACTCTCTGAGTCTCTCGGGGGTAACATTTCTTTCAAGCGAAAAATCGTATGCAATCGATATATTGCCCGTTTCCTCAGAAACTACGACTATAACAGCATCACTTCTCTCAGCAATACCGATAGCAGCACGGTGTCGAGTACCAAGACTGGTATCCAGATCCTCTTTCTCGGTAAGCGGAAGGAAGCACGCTGCAGCGACAATCTTATCTCCCGAAACTACCAATGCACCGTCATGCAAAGGAGATTTATTGTAGAACAGATTTCTAATGAGCAAGTCATTAACATTAGCATCGATTCTAACTCCTGTATGCACAATATCAGAAAGCTCTATATCTCGCTCGATGACTATTAATGCTCCGGTGTATTCTTTAGACATTTCAGTAACTGCAGAACATATGTTATCTACAACCTGCATATACTGTTCTTTCTTTTTTCTCCTATCGCTAAAGGACATAAGTCCCTTGATTGATCCCTTGCCGAGTCTTTCAAGAGCCTCACGAATTTCAGGCTGGAAAATTACAATTATCGCTAATATTCCGCTTCCCAAAACCGCACTGAGTAAATAATACAGAACCTTAAAACCGAATAGATTTGAGAAAAGAAGCAGCAGAACAATGATGGCGATACCCATAACAAGCGCGCCGGCCTTCTTGCCTCTGAAGAGTGTGAAAAGCAAGAATAGCATAGCAGCTATTATAAGCACTTCTATCGCGTCCATTATTCCAAAACCTGCTATAGCAACCTTACATCGCTCAAGAACTTGAACGAAATCGGTATTAAATATTGATGCCAAAATCATTATATTATCCTCATACGCTCGCTCGCGAGCGCAAATAAAATATTTTACCATATAAGTATAACACACTAATTTTGAAAATGCAATGCTTTTTACAAAATATGTTTAATATGTGCATCGTTTTTACAGGCAGTTTCGAAAAATCTATTGACAAAGCGTTATGATAATGGTATAATATGTATCAAATGATACACTTTTTGTCAGAGGTAACGATGAACAAAGAAATATGTGATTTTCTGGCTGACACCTTTTTGTTTGCAAACTTCGATCTCGAAGATATTGAATTTCTTCTGCAAAATAGCTCGGCAGAATTAGTAGAATACAACAGAGGTGACACCATCTATTCTCCTGAAGATTTTGACAAGAAACTCGGCTTTGTATATAGCGGAGAGTGCCTTGTAAGCCGTCCCGGAAGCACGTCTAACGTGCCATTAAATCTCTTAAAAAAACACAGCTCATTCGGCATTACTGCAGTTTTTTCAAAAGAAGAAAGCTTTCCAACAATAGTAACAGCCAAGACAAACTGCTCTGTTTTATTTATCAAATCGGATGATTTGTTACGTTTTATAGACATGAACAAGAGAGTTTCTCTCAATATAATATACTTCCTCACGCAACGCATTTCCTTTCTCAATGAAAAGATCGCCACATTCTCCGGAGGAACTATTGAGGAAAAGCTCGTTAACTATCTTCTGACAAAACGTAGACAAGCAGAAAGCGATAAATTTATCTTCAATAAAAAACAAACTGCCGAGGCTCTTAATTGCGGACGTGCATCCTTGTACAGGGCGCTT
The DNA here is from genome assembly GCA_045576795.1 of Eubacteriales bacterium. Lineage (GTDB taxonomy): Bacteria > Bacillota > Clostridia > Oscillospirales > CAG-272 > UBA1740. Next base: position 9,995 of record JAZNHE010000099.1, read on the forward strand.
ACCTTATTGGAAAACGAAGGATATATATCATTTGATGAAAAAAATATTATTATTAACGACCCCGATGGTCTGGAAAGGATTATAAAATGAAAAAAATAATATCTCTTATCTTACTTATCTCGATTGCGCTGACATTTTCAGCGTGCTCAATCTTTGGTAGCAAGGACTCCGGCAATTCCGATAATAACACGGATGATACCGTAATTCGTATCGCATATATGAACGGCCCTACCGGAATGGGAATTGCGAAACTCATTCACGATAACGGTGGAGTTGATGGCAATGCAAAATATCAGTTTCACAAATATACGGACGCTGCCCTCGCGACTGCCGATCTTTTAGCCGGCAAAATCGATATGGCTTGTATCCCCACAAATACCGCCGCAACCGTATATAATAAAAAGGGCGAGAATATAAGTGTTTTGGCTATAAATTGCCTTAATTCGCTCTATATAATGACCAAAACCGGTATAGAAATCAATAGCATTGATGATCTCGAAGGAAAAACCATATATACCATAAACAATGGCACTCCTGCCGTTATACTTCGTCATCTGCTTGAAGAAAGCGGAATAAACGCAGAGGTCAAGACAAGCATCGGAGAAGGATCAAATGAAAAACTTATCGCCGCTCCTACCGATCTTGCCCCCCTTCTTATCGGTGGAAAAGTAGACATAGCACTCGTACCTGAGCCTGTTGCAACCGCAGCACCTCTGAAAATCGCATCACAGAATAAAGATTATACCTATAATGTAGCCATCGATCTTACAGAAGCTTGGAGCCGTATTTCCGATTCTCCTGTAGCTATGGGATGTATCGTAGCTAACAATTCCTTTATAGCAGAACACAAGTCACTTGTAGACAGCTTTTTAACTGAATATCGCGCATCAATTGAGTTTATATCCGACAAGAGCAATCTTGATATCTCCGCAACATATATTGTTGAAGCATCGGTGCTTGATGCAGCCCCTACCGCAAAGAAATCTCTGACTAATTTAGGCAATGCCATCGCCTACAAAGATGGAGAGAAAATGAAGACAATACTTGTAGAATTTTACACCGCATTAGGTCAAGGTTTGATTGGAGGAAAGCTTCCGAGTGAAAACTTCTACTACAAGCAGTAAATCAATTCTGCTGCTGAATAAATTCCTAAAAATAGTTTTTGCTACGATTGTATTGCTATTGATATGGGACATTGCGGCATTAGCAGTTAATAATTCCTACTTTCTCCCAAATGTTCATCAGACACTGCGTGCCGCACTCCGAATAATTCTCGAAAAAGGCTTCTTGAATATAGTGCTCACATCAATTTTACGAGTTGTTCTGGGATTGTCAATCGGAATTATAGCAGGTATAATACTCGCAACGATATGTCATTACTCGCGCATTGCCGATGCTCTGCTCTCGCCTATTATATCAATAATGAAGGCAACTCCCGTAGCATGCATAATTGTACTATTATGGATAAGCATGAATTATACGCAGCTTACTCTTTTTGTCGTTGTGACAATGGTTATGCCGATAATATGGCAAAATGTTCTCGAAGGATACAGGCACGTTGATAAGGACCTGACAGAGGTAGCTCTGGTATTCGAATTTTCACGTATTAAAAGAATCCGCTTTTTGATTCTACCAACGTTGTTTAAGTACCTTGTACCTGCCATTATCAGTGCTATCGGTATGGCTTGGAAATCAGAGGTCGCCGCAGAGATTATGACGAGCAGTAATATGGGCAGATTAATTTACGATTTCAAAAACGTTGCATATGATACCACATCGGTATTTGCATGGACTGTCATAATAATAGTTCTGAGTATATCATTTGAGGCTCTTGCAAAATTCCTTCTCAGGAGGATTAAAATATGAGCTTAATTATCAAAAACCTTAGAAAAACTTATGCAGAAAAAGAAATCATTTCAAACTTCTCATATGAATTCGAGAGCAAAGGCGTATATGTAATCAAAGGAAAAAGCGGAATTGGCAAGACAACCTTGCTCCGACTTATAGCGGGTATCGATTCCAACTATCAAGGAGAAATCATTGGCGGAGGCATTAAAAATGTGTCCTTCATGTTCCAAGAATATCGTCTGTTCGATAATATCAGTGCTATAAAAAATGTTTTTCTCGCAGTTCATACCACGACGGAAAGCATGCATACTAAGGCGATGAATCTGCTCTCCGAGCTCAAGCTATCCGAAGATGATGTAAAAAAGAGTCCACGGGAGCTATCCGGCGGTATGAAGCAACGCATCTCTTTTGCAAGAGCTTTAATGAAGGATTCTCCGATTCTACTCCTGGATGAGCCTACTAAAGAACTTGACGATGACTCCGTAAGAGCTATGATAAACATCATAAATAACGAAGGACACCGACGACTTGTTCTTATAGTAACTCATGATGA
>JAZNHE010000100.1:0-24078 GCA_045576795.1 Eubacteriales bacterium
TCGACGGTTGCCGCAACGCTAAAGTCAATGGCTTTTGCCGCGAGACTCCTTGAGCTTGCGGGCTACAGCGACCTCAGCCCGAGGTATGACGAAAAACGCACCGACATCGTTCAGACGATAAGCTTCCACGATCCCGATAAGCTCATAAAATTCTGTAAGGGTATTCAGATGGGTTCGCCCGTTGAGTCCTACTGTATTCCCGAGCCCGGAGATATGCCGGGCTATCCTCACGAGGAGATAATGGCGGCAGGCACGTTTGTAACCGGAGCAACCAATGAGCTTTCCTGCGACGGCCCCGTATGTGAGCCGTACACCGCGTATATGCAGGGCGGACTCTCCTACGATTACGGCAAGCTCGGTGTAATGAGAGCACTTGATGAAATGCTTGATTTAAGCCCTAAAACATATTAAATTGTAAATATAATTTTACTTTTTCTCGAGGTTTATTAAAAAATGAAGATCTTAAAAGACATCAACTATTCATCAAAAATGCTGAAGGAATGTACGCTTGACGCATATCTTCCCGACGAGGTCGGATGTCCGATTTTTATCTATATACACGGAGGCGGACTCGTTGAGGGAGATAAAGGTAAGGACGGTCACAGACTCAGCTCCTACCTTGTTTCGCGCGGAATAGGTGTCGTAAGCCTTAACTACCGTATGTATCCAAATGCCGCATATCCCGACTTTATTGAGGATTGCACCGAGGGAATAAAGTGGGTTTTTGACAATCTGCGAGATAGCAATAACAAGATTTTCGTCGGAGGCTCAAGCGCAGGCGCGTACATCAGCATGATGCTCTGCTTCAATACAGAATTTCTCACGTCTCACGGAATACATCCGTCGGATATCAGCGCATACGTCCATGATGCAGGTCAGCCGACAGCGCACTTCAACGTTCTTGCCGAGCAAGGCATTGACTCCCGACGTATTATAGTAGACGATACAGCTCCTCTTTACTACGTAGGCTTAGAGGAAAAATATCCGCCAATGCTTTTTATTTGGTCGGACAACGATATGCCCGGACGCCATGAGCAGCTAAAACTTACTCTCTCCACAATAAAGGCATTCGGATATGATATGTCACAGGTAGAGTCTATTATACGCCCGGGCACTCACGTACATTACCTGCACTCACACGATGATCCCGATAGCTTTGAATTTTCATCGCTGATATACCCATTTCTTGAGAAATACTCAAAAAATTGATATTTCTATTGACAAATCGGGGCGGACGTGTTAAGATTAACATAACCACAACAGAATAAAGTCAGGGGTGCCGAGAGGCTGAGATGGCAAATGCCGAACCCTTTAACCTGATACGGATAATGCCGGCGTAGGGAGATTTAATTTAGCTTTCAATTCTTGAAATCTTACCACACGGACGTTTGTTCTGTGTGGTATTTTTATTCAAGGAGGTACCTATGAGTACACAAAAAAGAAACGAGAGCATTACCACGCTATGCGAGTGCGCGGTTATGGTTGCTCTCTCATTCGTCCTCAGCTCTCTGAGACTGTTTCCCATGCCTCTCGGAGGCTCTGTAACCTTTGCAAGCATGCTACCCGTAATGCTTATATCCGTAAAATACGGTCTTAAGGTAGGCTTGCCGACTGCATTTGTATATTCCATCACACAGCTGATACAGGCACTTGCCGACGGTGACGTTTTCCCATACTGTGAGACCGCTACTACCGTTGTGGTGTGTGTTGTGTTTGACTATCTTTTGCCGTTTACCGCTCTCGGCATTGCAGGTATATTCCATAAGCTTAAGCTGCTCAAATCCGCAGAGCTCAACGTATACCTTGGAATTCTCGCGGCAATCTTCTTAAGATTTATCGGACATTTTATCACGGGTGCCGTGATATGGGGTCAGTGGGCTCCCGACGGAATGGGTAAATATCTCTATTCCTTCCTCTACAACGGCTCATATCTCGGAGTAGACTTCCTTATATGCGTAGTAGTGTCAGTCCTGATGTTCAGAAAGAACGAGCTGCGCAAATTGGTAAGACTCGACGCCTGACCGACTGTTTTGTGAACTATATGGCAAAGCGGCGAGGATGAAAATCGGCACTCCATTCTTGCAATACCGATAAGCCTTGTCATTATGTCTGTTGGCAGATGTTCTATGTTATCGCATAAATAAAAAGTGACCGCCTGCATTGGCGGTCACTTTTTATTAGCTATTTTCGCTTTTTTCTACGCTGGGACGTCTTGGCCCGCGCGATTTTCTCTGGCGCATCTTTCTTCTGACGGCGGTGCGCTCAAGCCCCTTTTGCAATTCCTCAAGCTGCTCGCTTGTTGCAAGCGCGATAGTTCTCTTTGCTCTCCACGTTTCGTTAAAGTTACGTCTGAGCCTCAATACAAGGAGCATATCTCCGTCTTTCTTACAATTAAAATGGAACGTGTATTTCTGTCCTTTGGAATGCAGGACCTTGTTCTTTGCCTGCATCGGACTGTGGCATATAGGACACGTGGGCGATTTAACAACGTCGTCGTCGAGCATCTCACCTATCGTCACGTATCCGTCATCTCCTGCATCGGCATCACCGATAACAGAGGACTCAAGAAACTCTCCCTTGTAATCGTTGTATGTTCTGATGCCCTCCTCTACGTTGAGCTTCTGTGCTACCAGAGCAGTAAAGTAAGCATCGTTGAGCGCATCGTGCGCAGGGAGATTCATAGGTATCTCGAAATGCTCCATCGCATATTCGAGTGAGCGTTGCTTTGCCGCTCCGTCTGTCTGTCTGTTAAAGATCTGCTGTAGGTCATAGGTGTTCATCAGCCACTCGGAGTCAAGGTCATTGACGTGGAAATTCTCCTTCAGCATCGGAATATCGTCAGGCCCCCAGGTGAGAAAGACGAAATCCTTTCCGCACCACTTCTTGAAGTTCTCCGACGCACTGATGAGAGGTGTTCCGACGTCCATCTGCTCCTGCGTTATGCCCGTCAGCTCGGACACGTGCTTATGGAGCTTCTTGTAATATCTCGGCTTAACTATCACCTGATAAGAGCCGCAGATATGCATATTCTTATCAAGCTTAACCGCACCTATCTGTATAACCTCGCCTCTGAGTCTTGAGGACAGCTGTCTTTGAACTGCCAGAGCCTTCTGAGCATAAGCCTGGTTCCATTCAAGGTCAAGGGTTATGTAGTACATCTGTTCTTTCCTTTGTATAAAAGTAAATCGTTACCTAAGATATGATTTTACCACAAACAAGCATAAAAGTCAATATAATTCACATCATTACTTCAGCCGTGAAGAGAGTTATCGGACACAGGCCTATGCGGTATCCGATAATCTGCCTCATACGTTAGCTCATTTGTCGGGAATACTCAACACGGTGGTGTATTAAAGCGACTTGAACTGGTAATTATAAAGCTCGTTGTACTCTCCCCCGAGTGCCATAAGCTCCTCGTGTGTACCGCGCTCTACTATTCCTCGGCTATCGATAACCACTATCTCATCAGCATTCTTCACCGTTGAGAGTCTGTGAGCAACCACGATGACCGTCCTGCCCTTTGACAATTCCTCGAGAGCCTCCTGTATTCTCTGCTCCGTAACGTTGTCAAGAGCACTGGTAGCCTCGTCAAGTATCAACAGCTTCGGGTTCTTTAAGAACACACGGGCTATGGCTATACGCTGTCTTTGACCGCCCGAGAGCTTAACACCGCGCTCACCGACCTCCGTGTCATAACCCTTATCAAGAGTGCAAATGAAGTCGTGTATTCGCGCCTTGCTTGCAGCGGCAACAATATGCTCGTCAGTAGCATCGGGAGCACCGTAGGCTATGTTGTCACGGATAGTTCCGTCAAATAAAAATACGTTCTGTGATACCATGCCTATGTTACGTCTTAGGCTATCGAGAGTTATGTCCATGACGTCAATTCCGTCAATCGTTATCCTGCCAGACGATACGTTGTAGAATCTCGGTATAAGATTACATATCGTGCTTTTACCGCCGCCCGAGGGACCGACCAAGGCTATGGTATTACCTGCCTTAAGATTAATTGACAGGTCGGAAATGACCGCGTTTTTATCCTCCGAGTCGAGGGACGTGTAAGAAAACGTCACGTTCTCAAACCTTACGTCACCCGATATGTCGCTTATCTCGATTTTACCCTCGTCAATCTCATCCTCGGTGTTCATTATCTCATAGAAGCGTGAGAAGCCCGACATACCGTCCTGCAGCTGCTCAAAGAGAGTTACAAATCTGTGGATGGGATTGAGGAACATATTTATATACAGGAGAAACGCTGTGAAATCCGCAGCATTTATCTTTCCGCGTATCATAAATATTCCGCCGATGAAGATAACTATAAGGTAAAGAAAATCGGTAAGAAAATCCATAACTGATGAATAGATACCTATCCAGCGCATCGACTGTGAGCGGAATTTTGCAAACAGGCTGTTATTTACTGCAAATTTGCATTCCTCGTGGTGATGTGCCACGTATGCCTTTGTTTCCCTGATACCCGTAATTGAGTTTTCAAGAGTGGAGTTTACGTTTGCCATCTCACGACGGGAGTTGCGCATTGCCGCATACATAGAGCGTCGTGTCAGGACAGTGAACAGAATTATTACGGGAATAACCGCAAACATTATAAGAGTGAGCGTTACATTTATCCTTATAAGTATTATAAAAGCACCGATAAACATAAGCACTGCCAGGAACAGATTTTCCGGTCCGTGATGTGCAAGTTCCGATACGTCCTGCAAATCATTCGTCAGTCTTGACAAGAGATCGCCCGTCTTGTGATCGTCAAAATATGAGAACGGCAATTTCTGATACTTGGAGAACAGGTCACGGCGCATATCCTTCTGCATCCTTATTCCGACAACGTGACCGTAATATCCCATAACGTACGTACCGACTGCTTTAATCACGTAGATAATCAGCAGCATAAGCGCGCCTATAACTATGGGCGTTATATTCTCTCCGAGCGAATACTCATTGATGATATTGCGCGCCAGAGTGGGATAGTAAAGGTTGCAGAGTGCAACGATCACGGCGCATATCATATCCAGTGTGAAAAGCCCAAGATGTGGCTTATAATAACTAACAAATTTCCTTATCATTTTCAGTAATCCTCACCAACGTATCCGTATTTGTATTTCAGGATACGTCTGCTCTCGCTATCAGTAGCGCATTTTTTCGCGGCAAGTCTTTCAAAGCTTCGGGCAAAGTCTATCTCCCCCGTCTCAATCATCCTATCTATTGCCGCATCAATTTCATCCGCGCGGTAGCCCTTGGATACGAGCTTGCGCTTTATATACATTCTTCCTCGCAGTGAGTCATTTGCTTCTCTTGTAACGAGTCTGTCGAGCTGACGTCCCTCGTCAATATATCCGCGTCTTACGCACTCCTCTACCACCTCGCGCACAATGTCGCGGTCAAAGCCCGCTCTCATGAGCTTTTGCCTCATAGTAAAGGTGCTTTTATCCGACACGGCAAGGAGGCTAACAGCCTTTTTCATAGCACGGTACTCTTCATCCTCGACAGAAACACGGGAGAATACTGTCTCGGATAACTCGTATCCTCTCGGTGGAGAGCCGAGCGCAAAATACGTGTTCTCTGTAACGGAGTAGCCGCGGCACTCACCGCCGTTTTCAATTCCGAGGGTAATTCTGCCCTTGGTGTTACCCGTCTTTACATATAATATTTTTGCCACGGCAACCTCCTTACAGCAAAATTTATGCGTGACACGGTATCATCACGACAGCACGTGTCACGCTGAAAAACGTATTATTAAATCTCTATCTCATCGAGAGAGTCAAGATCAAATTCTTCGTCTGTCATTTCCTCTACGCCTTCCTTGGCGATCTTCTCACGGACCTCACCCTCAAGCTTGTCCATAAGCTCCTTGTCGGACTCTATGAGCTTGCGTACGTTCTCCTTGCCCTGTCCGAGGCTCTCACCGTTATAGTAGAACCACGCGCCGCTCTTCTCAACAACGCCGAGATTGATAGCCATCTCGATTATCTCGCTCGACTTGGATATTCCCGAGCCGTAGAGTATGTCAAATTCCGCAACCTTAAAGGGAGGCGCAACCTTATTCTTGACAACCTTGCACTTGGTGTGTGCGCCGTATACCTCGGTACCGTTCTTGAGTGCCTCGGTTTTTCTTACGTCAATGCGCACAGAGGCGTAGAATTTGAGTGCTCGTCCGCCCGTAGTAACCTCGGGGTTGCCGTACATAACGCCAACCTTCTCACGGAGCTGGTTGGTAAAGATAACGATACAGTTGGACTTTGCAATAGCACCGCTGAGCTTTCTCATAGCCTGCGACATAAGTCTTGCCTGAAGACCTACGTGGGAGTCACCCATATCACCCTCAATCTCCGCTCTGGGAACGAGTGCCGCAACCGAGTCAACTACTATAATATCGATAGCACCGGAGTTAGCGAGAGTCTCCGCAATTGCAAGAGCCTGCTCACCGTGATCGGGCTGTGATACCAAAAGATTATTTATGTCAACGCCAAGCTTCTTTGCATAGCCGGGATCGAGTGCATGCTCCGCATCAATAAACGCAGCCTCACCGCCCTGTCTTTGTACCTCTGCGATAACGTGCAGAGCTATTGTGGTCTTACCCGATGACTCGGGACCGTATATTTCGGTAATTCTTCCTCTCGGAATACCGCCAATACCGATAGCGAGGTCGAGCGAAAGAGAGCCGGTAGAAACCGCAGACACGTTCATGCTGGCATTCTCGCCAAGGCGCATTATGTAGCCCTTTCCGTGTTCACGTTCAATTCTTGAAATTACCGATTCAAGCGCCGCCTTTTTGCTACCCTGAGCCGCTGCTGCCTTCTCTGTCTTCTTAGCTGCCATTTTATATTTCTCCTTTTTATAAATCGATTTTAATTGCGCCGTGGGATCTGATGCCAAGAGGCATTGCCGCCCCTCTTCCGAATACGGAATCCATCAGCTCAACAAGTCCCGCAAGGTCCTCGTTCTTCACAAACACCTGTATAGTACCTGCAAATCCGCCGCCGTGTACTCTACACGCCCCCGACTTTCCCTCAAGGTATCCCTCTGCCAGAGCCAATGCCAAGGACAAGCCCTGCTCGGATACGTTTGCCGTCGTGTATACGTTCTGCAGATATTTGAATGAGGAATTACCCGAGTCGCTGACCGTGGATAAGAACTCCGAGAGATCTCCTCTCTTGAGTGCCTCCATAGCTACCGTAACCCTCTTGTTTTCTCTGATAAAATGTATTGCTCTCAGTATTGCTCTGTCGCCGACGCTCTCGCGGAGCGCACCTATGCACGTAAGCAGCTCCGACTCATCAATGCCGGACAGCACCTGCTTACCAAAGGCGTGAGCAACAGCTTTCATTTCTCCCGGGACAGCCGCATAATCCTCGTTGAGATCCGCGTGATTGCCGCCCGTGTTGACTATACAGAGAGAATATCCCTTGTCCGAGATCGGAAAGTCTATCGGCTCAACCAGAGGCTCCTTACCTCCAAAGTCGATGTACACAAATCCTCCGACCGCACACGCCATTTGGTCCATAAGTCCCGACGGCTTGCCGAAATACTCGTTCTCCGCATACTGTGCAATTCTTGCTATTTCCTTGTTGTCAACCGTACCGCCGTTGTATAGGTGGTTAAGCACGTTGCCTATCATCACCTCGTATGCCGCAGATGAGGAAATTCCGCTTCCCTTCAACACGTCAGAGGTGGAATATACGTTAAAGCCGCCTACCGTGTAGCCTCTTTTGGTAAATCCGTCAACCACACCGGCAATAAGAGATGCCGATGAATATCTCTTGAAGTTGCCTTTATCCGCCACTTGTGAAAGCTCGACGGTATCAAGCGGATAGCCCTCCGAATAGAACCGAATGACGCCGTCATCGTTCTTCGATGCTACCGCGATTATGTCGCGGTCTATTGCCGCAGCGAGCACCTTACCGCTGTTGTGATCCGTATGGTTGCCGCATATCTCGGAGCGACCGGGGACGGAAAGCAGCATCACGTCGGCATCACCGAAGAAGCCTGCAAATTTATCAGCCGCCCTCACTATTCTCTCACTTGCCGCACGGGTGTCGCGGTAAAGATAGGCGCATTTACTTGACACGCCTGCCATATCTTTCAGTTCAGTTGCCTTCATATCAATTCCTCTTGCCGCCCGTCATAAGTCGATGCGCGGCTGTGATGAGCTCACACATAAGCTCGTTCTTGTTCTTCATTCTACCGTTTTCATCATCTACAAATATGCGCTCGCAGTCACAGTGTCTGAACCACGTAAGCTGCCTTTTTGCATATCTTCTTGTAGAGAGCTTTATTTCTTCAACAGCTTCGTCAAGGGTGATACCGCCGTCAAGATATGAGATTATCTCCTTGTAGCCTATTGCCTGTGCCGCGGTGGTATTCGGGAGAAGCATGCCTCTGTCATAGAGTCCTCTTACCTCCTCCACCAGCCCGTCGCGGATCATCTGATCTACTCTTATATCCACTCTGCAGTAGAGGTTATCTCTGTTGTGAAAATCGAGCGTGATCATTCCTACCCTGACGTCAGGGGTTACCTTTTTTGAAAGCTCGTCGTAGTACGTTTTTGTCTTACCCGTAAGCTCGTATATTTCAAGTGCTCTTGCTACACGCCTTACGTTGTTCTTATGTATTTTTTTCGCTGAGTCGGGATCCACCGCACGCAGTCGTTCCCACAAGAGAGTCTTATCATCATCCGTCACTACTCCGTCGAGAAGCGACCTTTTCAGTTCCTCGGATGACGGAGGGGATAAAACCTCACCGCCCCTTATAACCGTGTCAATATACAGCCCCGTTCCGCCAACAAACAGCGGCAGAGCTCCTCTCTCCTCTATTTCCTTCAGTACTGTCATAGCATCAGCTCTGTAATCCTCTGCACTGTAGCACTCCGTCGGTGAAAGAAAGTCGAGCATGTGGTGAGGACAGGTCTCCCTCTCCTCCTTTGTTGCCTTGGCAGTACCGATATCCATCTCGCGATATATCTGCATTGAGTCACAGCATATTATCTCACATCCAAGCTCCTTTGCGAGCATTAGCGAGAGCGCCGTTTTACCCGATGCCGTAGGTCCGGTAATCGCAAGGGCAAAGCTCATCCCTTGATGCCTCCCAGCCACTCGAGCATATCGCTGAATACCTCTTCTTTATTGGTTTCCTTGAACAGCTCGTGACGTGCGCCGTCATACATCTTGAGCTTGACGTTTGCTACTCCGCTCATCATCAGTTGCTTGTATACGTAACGAGGTCCGTCACCGTAATTACCCACGGGGTCCATATCACCGCTCATAATGAGCGTGGGCAATGACTTGGGATAGGACTCAAACCATTTCTTGGAGTTACACTCCTTCAGCATAGTGAAGAGGTCAACGTAGCCCGCATCAGTAAACTTAAACGAGGTAAACTCGTTCGTATCTCTGTCGGATACGGCATCAAGATCACGGGTGAGCCAGGCGTTGTGTCCCTCCTCCTTCGGATACTTGTTGTTGTACGAGCCAAAGGCAAGGTCGTCGATGAGCTTACTCCTGTGCTTCGGTCCCTTCAAGAGCTTTATCAGCTTTGCAAGGCCTCTGCCTACTCCTACAAGCGGATTGGGACCGCCCGTACCGTGTATAATAATTCCCTGCACCGTAGTGGGATATTCTTCCACGTAGAGTCGTGAAATGAACGAGCCCATGCTGTGTCCCATCATAACTATCGGCAAGAGAGGAAACGTCTTGCGAAGATATGCGTTCATAAGTCGCACGTCCTCAATTACGTACTTGTAACCGTCCTTTTCCGCAAAGAAGCCGTAGTCGTCGGGGGTAGCCGCACTTTTGCCGTGTCCGAGCTGATGATGACCTGCAAAAACGTATCCGTTAGCCGTGAGTGTCCGTGCAAGGTCAAGGTATCTGCCCGTGTAATCTATCATTCCGTGTACGAGCTGAACTACGCCACGGGGTGCCATATTCACAGGTGTATATATTTCAGAGTAAATGGTATTCTTGCCATCGGATGACGTAAATCTGTATTCCTTCAGAATGTAGTTCATAACCAATACCTCTAACTCAAAATTCGAAAATTAAGCGTGATTCTCTCGTGTCAGAAGCTCTCTGATCTCCTCATCCGTGGGGAGAGAGGATGACGTGCCCTTTCTCGTAACGGTGATAGCGCCTGCTGCGGATGCATACTTGGATGCCGCCTTGATGTCGCCTCCGTTATCGAGATACTCCGCTGTAATGGCAGCGGTAAATGCATCGCCTGCCGCGGTTGTATCAACCGGCTTGCCGAGTCTGAATGCAGGTGCAACAAAGAAGTGCTTGCCATCGTAAACGAATGCACCGCGATCGCCCTGCTTTATAACTATGTACTGTGCCTTAACTCTCTTGTAAAGAGCAAGTGCCGCTCTGAGTGCGGTGTCTGCGCCCTGAGGGAGAATACCCGTGTAGGTTTCCGTCTCTGTTTCATTCGGGGAGAATATCTCTACCATAGGCAGACTTTCAAGAGCATGCTCCTTGCTTGCGGGAGCCGCATCGATAAATATCGGAATATTCCTTGAATCCGCTATTCTCGCAGCTGCAAGCGCAGTAGCATACGGAATCTCAAAGCCGATGTAAACCGCATCGGGATTACAATCAAACGCCTCTGTCACGTTCTCAACAGACAGATAATTATTTGCACCGGGGTAAACGACGATACGGTTATTACCGTCGCTCTCCTTCATAACCATAGCGAGTCCGGAGGGATGCTCACGGTCTACCTTAAGATAGGTCGTATTGACACCCATCTCTTTGTAGAACTGATAGAGCTTCTGTCCGTGGAGGTCTGCACCTACCTTTGCGCAGAAGTAAACGTCCATACCGAGCTTTTTAAGAGCTACAACAGCGTTTCCGCCCTTACCGCCGGGTACGTATGCCACACCGCCGTCGTCGATAAGCGTTTCACCGGGCGCGGGCACCTTATACATATTCATCGCAAGATCCATATTAGAGCTGCCAATGACGAGAATTTTCCTTTGTTCCATTTCGTTGCCTTTCTTTTGACTATGAGCCGCAAATTTGCCTGCGGCACAGACAAAAATTATGAATGTCGGGATTTTTATATAGCTTACTTGTTGGGGCGTCGAAATGACGCCCCTTTGTATACGTGTTAATTATTCAGCAACCGAAAGCTTGAAGATTCCGGGCTTCTTTACCATCTCTGATGCCAGAGTAGCCTCTCTTGCACGGCAAGTGAATACAAAGCTCTGATAGCCGTCGTTTGAGAGATATGAGAGCGACTTCATCATAGATCTTGCACGGATGTTATCCTGGTGTGCAAAGCTCTCGTCGAAGCATACGGGAGGCTTCTCGGTATAGAGCATATCTATAAGTGCCATTCTCACAGCGATATATGCGAGATCTCTTGTACCGCCCGAGAGGAAGTCAATAGTTCTTATCTCGCCGTTATCCGCAGTATAGCTTACTTTAAGACCGTCTGTAACGTCAAAGTCAGAGTACTTCTTATCCGTCATAATGCTCATAAGCTCCGTGGAATACTCGCCAAGACGGGGTGAAATCTCTGCCCTGAGGTTTGCCGATGCGCCCTCAATAGCCTTACTTGCTATGAAGTACGCCTTATGTCTTTGTCTTAAATCGTCAATTCTTGTTTCAAGAGCCTTTACCTTTGCGTAGTACTCAGCAGGATCGCCTGCATTTGTCTTGAGAGCCATAATTTCGCTTTCCACGGTATAGAGCATCTTGTCAAGCTCGTTGAGCTTATTCTTGTAAGCCGCAATGCTTGTGATAATCTCATCGTGATTGATGTTTGCAAGCAGCTTTCTTCTGATGGGAGGCACCTGTCCTCTTATATCTATCTCGTTCTTGTCGGAAAGAGAGTGTCTTAACTCCTTAACCGTAAGCTCGATAGTGTTCTTTTCTTCAAGAAGCACGCGCTTCTTCTCAAGGAATGCCGTAACCTTGCTCTCAAGTCTGTCAAGAAAATCATTGAGAGAGGACGTCGGAGGCTCCTCGCCCCAGCGCACGATAACTCTCGCGAGCTCCGCCTTTGCATTCTCGTACGTGAGCTTTGCAGATTCAAGAGCGATTCTCGCATCATCGGTAGAACGGATCATGCCGTCTCTCTTTGCTCTCGCTTCCTTAACCACTGCAATCTTGCCCTTGAGGTCGCTATACTTCTCAACTCCGAATCTTGAAGCGAGGTGTGAGAATTCCTTCTTGCCCTTGATAAGACCAAGCACACCGATAACAGCAAGAGCAATACCGCCTGCGCCTACAACACCGCCGAGAATTCTCAACGCGATGTGTGCAAGACTGCCTGTCGCGAGTATCTCATAGAGTGCCGCACCGACAAGAGCAATTACGCCAAGACCGGTGAACACACCGCCCTTGACCATGTTCTTAACATAGGATGAAGCCTTTGCAATAATGCTGTCCTCTCCGCCCTCGTCATCTGCATGCTCTATTGCGCCCTCGATCTCTCTTGTAATGCCGATAGCGTTCTTTTCCTTCATATATGCATCGTCAGCCTCTGCGAGTGCGTGATATGCATCATTAACACCGCGACGCGCCATAGCTATCTCCGCGATATATGCATCTGTCGGAACGTAGCCGGCTCTGGTGTTGTTCTCAAGATATGCGTTGTATGCCTCAGTCTTGCGTACACATTCCTCCTCAAGCTCGTGGAGCTTGTCAAACGTGTCGATAAGCATAATGTTTCTGTAGCATACGTCGAGGTCGTGTAATCTTTCAAGCTTATCCTCAGCCTCTGCTCTCTCCTGACGGATCTTAAAGAGCTCGGTCTCCTTTGCGAGAATCTGCTTGTTGTCCTCATTGGAGCGAACCATTGCTTCCTCAAGCTGCTCCTGGCGGCGCATAAGATCGTGAATAACTCCGCCGTTGCCGCCCTGATGAACAAGTCCCTCCATCTTCTCGGAGATCTTTGCCATAGCTCTCTTATTGTTGAGCTGCTCACTTCCCGAGAAGAGAATGTTCTCGATAGAATCCTTTACAGAGCCCTCGTTGATGGCGGAATCACCGATCTGACCGAGGAACGCCGTGTTCTCAAACAGCTCCTTGCTGACACCGAAGAACACCTCACCCGCAGGTCTCTTACCGAATGCGGTAGTACCCGACTCGATATCGATGATTGACGACTCCTCCTTGTATGAGGGTCTGCCGTCCTGTCTTACGGTGGGAGTGGTAGAGCGGTTGATAAGGTATCTCTTATCCTTAACGCGCACAACCATGGAACCCTCTGCTACGCCGGTATCCCAGCTGATTCTCTTCTTTCTCTCACTGAGAATCTCGTCCTGCTCCTCTCCGATAAAGCCGAAGAGCATATACTCGATAAAAGCTGCTATAGTACTCTTACCGGATTCATTTTCGCCCTCGATTATGTTAACCGTGGGAGAGAATTCAAGAGTCATGTCCTTGATAAGACCAAAGCTCCTGATCTCTATTTTTTCAATAATCATAATGTATCCTCAACCTTCTTTTATTAATCACAGTGAATTATTCCTCCTCACCGAACGAGCCGCCGAGGAATTTTATAGCCCTTTTGACCGAGTCCTTGGAGTTGTACCACGGCTCCTGGTCAAACTGATAGTCAAACTTCTTACAGAACCAGCTGACGTCACCTCTCAGCTCCGTCATATACCGCTTCTGTACCTGATGTGCCTCATCGTAGAAGTCGGCATACAGCTTTTTCGGCATTTTCTTTGATCCGTATTCCAGCATTGCCGTATAGTGCGGCATACAGAACCACGGTTGCTTTGCAAACTTACGTTTGAAATTGATATCCGTTTCCCACAGATAGCACACAGTCGCTATCATAGCATTAAGATTTTTCTCAATCCTTGAGCAAATATAGCACTCGGATTCAAGCTTCATCAAAGCGTCCTTGGCGGCAGCCCTCTTGTTACCGAGAACGACAGGACCGTCAAGCTTCTTTTCCACCTCTGCGAGATGGCTCTCCATAATCAATCCGAGTCCGAGCATACGCTTTCTTCCCAGCATCATATTGTAATGAGTAAGACAGAAGCCCATCTCGTTGGTCTTGATTCTTATATCAGGCTCCATCATTGAAGCACCGAGAATAATATCCAGCTCGTTCTCCTGCAGCTTCTTGTAAAGCACACATATAGGACAACCGCATTCCGGATGTTCAATCACAGCATCAAAGGCTTCATTGACGGGAATTGTGTAAATTTGTTCCATCCGCCCTCCTTGAATAAAGCACTTGAAAAAAGTCTGAATTTATGGTAAAATATATAAAAAATATTACACTCAAAATAATTATACACCATATTATTTAGTTTTTCAAGAGGTAAAACACAAATGTTTGAGAAAAAAAGCATCAAATTTGACGGCAAAGACGCAATTTCGGTGACGAGACTCGGCCCCTACAGCCTCACCGACACTATGGAATGTGGACAATGCTTCAGATATGAGAAGGTTGTACGCCCCGACGGAATTACAGAATACCTCACAGTAGTAGGCAACACTCTCATAAGAGTTATAGAGATACAGCGCGGCGAGCTGATATTCCCCGAAATGAGTGACGAGGTGTTTGAGAGGGTGGCGCGTCCTTATTTCAGCCTTGATTTGAATCTTGACGAGGTAAGAGATGACATCATTGCCTCCACCGATTCAGAGTGGTTGAAGGAGGCGGCACAATTCGCCTCGGGAATAGCCATTCTCAAGCAGGATCCATGGGAGGCTCTCGTGTCGTTCATCATTTCTCAAAACAACAATATACCGAGAATTAGAAAAATCGTCAGAGAGATCTGTACACACTACGGAACCAATTTATCCCTACAAAATGACAATAATAGTTGTCCTTTAAGACTTATAGACGGCAAACCTTGTGAAAATATTTGTAGCACCTGCGGAAGATGTTATACCTTCCCAAGAGCAATCGACATAGCAAGAGATCCCGAGGGACTCTTGCCGTCAAAGCCCGGATTCAGATACTCATACATCCTCGATGCCGCTGATGCGGTAGTTAGCGGTCGTATAGATCTCGATGAGATTGCCTCATGTGCCAACTACGAATACACTGTTACAAGACTTAAAGAAATCAAGGGAGTCGGTGATAAGGTTGCCTCTTGCGTTGCTCTTTTCGGCATGTCAAATCTTGAGGCATTCCCGATAGACGTATGGATGAAGCGAGCAATCGACACTTATTTCGACGGCTCACTCGATCCCTCAACGCTCGGCAAGTATGCCGGAATTGCGCAGCAGTATATATTCCACTACATAAGACACATAAACAAATAATGTAGACGGATAAACAAACAGCGTAAAAAAGTAAGCAAATAGCGCAAACAAGTAAGAAAATAGCGCGAAAATAAACAAATATATTACAAAAACGACCCAATTTCGAGTATATAGTATGTTATGTTAGGAGACTTGTTATGAAAAAAAACATTTTATTATTGGTGCTCATAATGTTATTTTTAATTTCGCTTATAGGTTGTACGCCTAATAGTATGCAAAACAACGCCGCTGAGAACAATACAACCGAGAACAATACCACTGAGGCAATAAATGGATTATACAACGATGATAAAAGTGAACTCTTTTGCATTATATATGGCACTATAATTACCGTGTCCAAAAAAACTGATGCTAGTGCAATATCTGCCTCGTCCATCTTATCATATGTATTTGAATTCACGCTTGACAACGGCACATATAATGGGGCAAATGAAGAAAAAACAATTTCTTTCAAGTTAAATGGGGATAGGTTAGATTTGAATTTAGATGATAAAACATATTCCTTATTACTCGATCGAAGCTTCTTATTTGACGAGAAATTTGTCGAGTTGAACAAACCAAACAATATTAACGCCGAAGGATCACAAATATTTTGGTATTGGATTAGCGAAGAGTTTAACGATCCGTACGAAAGTGGCATAATGAGCGCGTGTATAGAAATTACTTCTGCAGAAAATGAGTTGATTAAACGCGAACACATCAACTACATACCCCGACCCGCATCAATGTTCTCATATGACTTAAGGAATACTAAACTTGCTCCGGGTGAGTACAAATTATCAGTTAATTATGTTGGAGGATTATATGTAAATAATGATTCTATCTCTCAAAGTATAGATTCCGAATCAGTAGTGTTCTTTTTAACTGTTAGCGAAAACGATGAATATATAATTTTATTGGGAGGTTAATACTTATGACTATGAAATGTAAGAAGTTTTTGGTTGCTAGCGTAAAAACAAGCAAACAGCGTAAAAACAAGCAAATAGCGTAAAAAAGTAAGCAAACAGTCAAGCGCGACACGTAAAAAGCGAGAGCATTGCAGCAATAGCTGCTTTACTCTCGCTTTTGTTTTTTATTGTAGAATTTTAAGAGTTGTGTGATTTAGAGTAATTTTATCGTTATCCCACCCGAAGCAATAGAAGCCTACCCTCGAGCTTGGAGAAAAACGGCAAAAATATTCAAAATATCTATCTCTTAACCTCTTCCATTATGAAGGCTTCCAAAGTATCGCCCTCTCTGATATCATTAAACTTCTCTATTCCTACACCGCACTCATAGCCTTCGTTAACTTCCTTAACGTCGTCCTTAAATCTGCGGAGAGAGGAGATCTTATCCTCAAAGATAACTACACCGTCACGTACTATACGGATGGATGACTGACGTGTGATCTTACCGTCCTGGATATAGCAACCTGCGATGATACCAACGCCGGGCACCTTGATTGTCTGGCGAACCTCTGCATGTCCAAGGAGAACCTCCTTGAATTCCGGAGCAAGCAGACCCTTCATAGCTGCCTCTACCTCATCTATTATCTCGTAGATGATACGGTGAGTTCTTATATCTACGCCGTTTCTGTCTGCGGAGTCGAGCGCATTCTTATCGGGACGAACGTTAAAGCCTACTATGATCGCGCCTGATGCGGCAGCAAGCATAACGTCGCTCTCGGTAATTCCGCCGACAGCCGTGTGAATTACTGCAACCTTTACTTCATCGTTAGAGAGCTTGAGGAGAGATGCCTTCACTGCCTCGACAGATCCTGCAACGTCAGCCTTAACAATTATATTGAGAGTCTGTACACCCTCGGAAATTCTTGAGAACAGCTCGTCGAGGTTAACTCTCGCATTAGCATTGAGTATTTCCTGTCTTTGCTTTTCACGGCGCTGCTCTGCAAGGTTTCTTGCCATTCTCTCGTCCTCAACGGCATTAAGCTCATCGCCTGCCTGAGGAACGTCGTCAAGACCGATAATCTCAACGGGAACGGAAGGACCTGCGCTCTTAACCGTCTTACCCTTGTCGTCTATCATAGCTCTTACTCTACCCGTAGCAGTACCTACGATAACGTAGTCGCCCTGGTGGAGAGTACCGTTCTGAACAAGAACTGTTGCAACGGGACCGCGTCCGCGATCAAGCTTTGACTCTATAACCAAGCCTCTTGCTCTCTTCTGGGGATTAGCGCGCAGCTCCTTCATCTCTGCAACAAGAAGTACGCTCTCAAGAAGATCCTCAAGGCCCATACCCGTGTGAGCTGATACGGGAACTGTAATAACGTCGCCGCCCCATGCCTCGGGCACAAGCTCATAGGTTGTGAGCTGATTAAGAATATTATCGGGATTAGCCGTGGGCTTATCCATTTTGTTTATTGCGACAACAATATCAATGCCTGCCGCCTTGGCGTGGTTAATAGCCTCAACGGTCTGGGGCATAACACCGTCATCTGCCGCAACTACAAGAATAGCTATATCGGTAGACTTGGCACCGCGCATACGCATAGCGGTAAACGCCTCGTGACCGGGAGTGTCAAGGAAGGTGATATCCTTGCCCTGTGCTTTAACACGGTACGCACCTATTGCCTGTGTAATACCGCCTGCCTCACCGCGTGTTACGTTGGTGTGTCTGATTGCATCGAGTATGGATGTCTTACCGTGGTCAACGTGTCCCATAACGCAAACTACGGGTGCGCGCTCGATAAGATCATCTGCATTGTCCTCTGCCTCTGTAAAGAGCTTTTCCTCTATTGTTACTACGACCTCGCGTGTAACCTTAACGCCAAACTCGTCGGCAATAATCTCTGCTGTGCCATAATCAATGACGTCATTGAGGCCCTTCATCTCGCCCATCATCATGAGCTTCTTGATAACCTCGGCGGAGGTCTTCTTCATTCTCATTGCAAGCTCGGAAACAACGATTTCATCCGGAACGGTGATCTCAAGCTGTTTAGCTCTCGCTCTCTCCTGCTCCATTTTCTTGATCTTTTCCTGAGCTGCTCTTTCCTTATCTCTTGCATTCTTTGCATTCTGACCCTTGTTATCCTGCTTCTTGAGCTTGGTCTTTGTGCTCTTGGTATCAGTGCCGTTTGCAATAGCATAATACTTATCGTTATAATTGTCGTCGTATTTTGACAAATCCACGTTGGATGTTCTCGTATCGATAATTCTCTTACCGAGTGTGCTATTGGTGGAATATCCGTCAAGATTTACTCCGCCCTTAACAGTGCTTCTGTCAATAGTGGGAGTGATAGTCTTGAACTGTTGCTTCTGCGCTGCCTTCTTCTCGTCCTTCTTCGGCTGTTGCTTGGGCTGCTGCTGAACGTCCTGCTGTCTTTGCTTCTTTTCAAGCTGTGCCTGCTGTGCCGGGCGAAGGTTAGATGCTACACGGGTAGGCTCCTGCTGAGGTGCGGGAGCTGCCTTGGGTGTGGGCTGCGGAGCTGCGACAGGATTCTGTCTCTGCTGAAAATCGCCGGGTCTTCTCTGTCCGTTTGCCTCACGGTTCATATTCTCACGTCTTTGTGCAAAGGGATCGTCAGAGGGCCTTGCGTTATATTTAGGAGGCTGAGGTCTTTGTCCTCTGTTGTCCTGCATAGGTCTTCCGTTTCTGTCCTGCGCAGGTCTTGGACCTCTGTTATCCTGTGTGGGTCTTGGGCCTCTGTCCTGCATCGGCTTTCCGGCTCTATCCTGCATCGGTCTTTCCGCTACGGGCTTTCCCTGAGGCTTCTGATCGTTATTTACTCTCGGTCTTGCCTCATCCTTCTTAACCTCTGCCACCTTAGGCTCGGTCTTGGGTGCTTCAGCCTTAGGAGCCTCAGCCTTCTTGGTCTCGGTCTTAGGAGCCTCGGGCTTTTCTTCCTTTTTCGCCTTGGGCTTCTCTTCCGATCTTATCGTTACTTTACCGGACACGTATGCCTCTATATCGGATATCTGATGTGTAGAGGTCATATGCTGCATAAAGACAGCAAATTCCTCATCGGATACTGTGCCCGAAGTCGTTTTTTCAATATTTACGGTTTTAAATTCCTCGATAATATCCTTGGACTTCATAGCAAAGTCCTTGGATATATCGGAAATCTTAATTCCTTTTGCCATATTATTCACCACTCACCTTACAGTGAATTCCCTTTCGTTTTAATTGGGTGCTGCAAGATCCGATATCACCTTGGCAAAGTTGACGTCGGATATACCTATCACGGCAGGCGTGTAGGTTTTACCGAGCAATCTGCCAAGCTCATCGGTATCAATATCAATCTCAATAAGTGGGATTGCATAGAACTCACACTTACAGCAAATCTTCTTTTTCGTGCCATCGGATGCTCCCGCGGATACAAGCACGAGAGGTATCTTCTTCTTTGAAAGAGAGATGCAAACCTGTTCAGTACCTATAATCACCTTGCCGGCTCTCATTGCAAGACCAAGCATACCGATTAGCTTCTGATTGTCACGCACGATCTATCTCTTCTTCCATTCTGTCGTATATTTCCTTAGGTATAGCGCACTCGAGCGATGCATCAAGCCTTTTTGACTTGGCTGCCTTTTTGAGACATGCTGATTTCTTACATATATATGCGCCTCTGCCCGATTTCTTGCCGGTCAGGTCGAGAACGATCTCTCCCTCCGGAGTGCGTAACACTCTCACGAGCGTATTCTTCGGGAAATGCTCACCGCATCCCACGCAACGTCTTACCGGTACTTTTTTTACGACAGTCTGATTGTTGTTTGCCATTATGCCTTAATGTCTATCTTACATCCTGTAAGTCTGGCAACGAGCTTGGCATTCTGTCCCTCCTTACCGATAGCAAGTGAAAGCTGATCGGGAGAAACAAGAACCTTTGCCGAGCGCTCGGCATCCATAACCACGGATATAACCTTTGCAGGAGAGAGAGCCTCTGCAATAAATTCTTCAATGGATTCGCTGTACTTGATGATGTCGACCTTTTCGCCGCCGAGCTCATTAAGTATCGCGTTAATTCTCATACCGTTCTTACCGATACAAGAACCGATAGCATCAACGTTTTCATCTCTGGACTGCACAGCAATCTTACTTCTGCTGCCCGCCTCACGGGAAACGCCCTTGATTACGATAGTGCCGTCCTGAATTTCGGGAATCTCGAGCTCAAAGAGCCTCTTTACAAAGTTGGGGTGAATTCTTGAGAGCGAAACGATAGGTCCGCGGGTCTCACCGGTGTTTACCTCGGATACAAATACCTTAATTCTGTCACCAACGTCGTGAACCTCGCCGGGAATCTGCTCCGACTTAATAAGAGTAGCGTAGCCTGTGCCCGTGTCAAGAATAAGGTTACCGCTTATCATATCAACCTTATCAACAACCGCGGTAATGATCTCTTCCTTCTTCTCCTCGTATGCACGTGTCTGCTTCTCACGCTCTGCTGTACGGATAGCCTGGATTATCATCTGCTTTCCTGTCTGTGCGGAGAATCTGCGGAAGGTCTTGGTCTTAAGCTCAACCTCTACGTATCCACCGAGCTTGTTTCTGCGGCTGAGTGCCTTTGCTTCGGAGAGAGAAATCTCACATTTGGGATCAACCACCTCACCGTCTGGAACTACAAGTCTTCTGTGGTAAACCTTCATATCGCATTTTACAGGATCAAGGTTTACTCTGATAAGAGCTGTTGCGCCAACCTCCTTCTTACAAGCGTTGGCAAGAGCCTCCTCGATTTTAGAGAGCATATATTCCTTGGATATGCCGCTCTCCTTCTCTAAGAGGTCAAGGGATGTAAATAATTCTGCGTTCATTTTTCCGTTTTACCCGTAGCTATGCTACGCCCTTTCTATATTTATATTATTAATAAACTAATCAATTGCAACCTTTAGGTTACATTATATAATAAAAACCGCTTATTTTTGCGCTTTTATAAGAAACAACTTATTCGGTGTATACGGTATTAAGCTTCGATATTTCCTCACGCTTAAGTTCGACCGATACGTCCCCCTCCTTGATGGCTACGATAGAGTCGGCGTAGGATATAAGCTCACCGACAAATGACTTTCTGCCATCCTTTGCCGCAAAGAGCTTTGCCTCAACTCTCATACCTATGCACGCGAGTATGTGATCATCCGTACGGAGATCGCGCTCAATTCCGGGGCTCGACACCTCAAGGTAATAGAAGCCCTCGATAGGATCACACTCATCGAGAATAGGATCGATAGCTCTATGCACCTTCTCGCAGTCGTCGATACCGATACCGTTATCACTGTCGATTGTTATCTCAAGGTGATAATCCGCACCTATCTTGCCGTAGGTTACATCCCATATTCTGTAACCGAGCTCGGTAACTGTAGGAAGTATCGCTTCCCTGACGGTTTCTCTGACGTTTTTCTTCATAAAGTACTCCTTTTAGATGTCAAAATAGCGGCAAAAATCCACTTTGCTTTTACAATGACAGAGAGTGACCTTGCGGTCACTCCCTTCGTCTTTCATATTCTTCTACCTTATTATAGCATATTTTCCGAAAAAATCAATAGTTTTGATGAATTTTCTTCAATATTATTTATATAATAGGTAGATTAGTCGGAATCAAGGTCATTGGGAGCCTCGCCGAGCGGAAGTCGGCGAGCCCTCAATGTTCTGTCCTGCGTTTCCTTTGAAATCTGTACCATAAGCTTTTCGATACGGCGGACAACGTCCTCGCGGTCCTCCTCGAGTCTCTCAATTCGGTCCTGTCTTTGCTTATCGGACATATCTGCCATCAGCTTATCTTCAAACTTAGCTCTTTTACGTAATCCCATAACGATCTCCTTATTTTAATTTACACCGTTTACTTGTACCGTATATAATTCGATCAAGTCATAGGTAAGTTTAAGTTATTGATAAAGTCCATAATGAAGGCCATGAGCGAATCTCTGTAAACAATAGCAAGGCCAACACCTACAACCAAAAGTATAAGAATGGTGTAGGAAATGAACATTGCTCTGTTCTGGAGCATGCGTCTCTTTGCCTTTCTCAGCGACTTGATGCTGGAGTGCTCAATAGTCTTCTTAAGCTGTCTTGCATCACTTCTTGCAACAGATCTCTCCTTGAGATATTCGCGTCTTGCCTTGCCCTGGGGCTTTTCCTTTGCGAGAATGTACTTAATTCTTGCAAGATCGCCGTTGGTCGCGATATATTCATCAATCATATCGAACAGGCGCAGCTTCTCATTACGAGTTACGCGCATTCTCCAAAGAGTGTTGCAAAGGGATCTATACTTTCTGAACGTTCTCTTACGTG
Organism: Eubacteriales bacterium; assembly: GCA_045576795.1. Lineage (GTDB taxonomy): Bacteria > Bacillota > Clostridia > Oscillospirales > CAG-272 > UBA1740. The sequence continues at coordinate 22,461 of JAZNHE010000100.1, forward strand.
CATAGAGCTCTGCTCTTACACGGCCCTTAAGACTGCCGCGCATGCCGACCTCTGTACCCGTGTATAGATCGTAAAGCTCGGTATTGATCTCATCTCTTATGTCGAGGAGTCGCATCAGCTCCTCACGCATAGCAACAAGACCCTCTCTATCTGCCTTTCTCGGCAGCTCTACAGTATCAAAGTTGGTATTTACAACAGAATAGTAACGCTTGTTGTCAAGCTTCTCAAACTCTGCTGCCGCTCTGATCTTACGTCTGAGCTCCTTAACCTTTCTCTTACTGCTACGGCGCCAACGCTTCTCATCGCGTGTCTCGTAGTCGGTAGAGTAACGCAATTCAGACTTGGCAATATCAAGCTCGAGCATGGTCGACTGATAGTCGAGTCTTGCCTCTATCATCTTGTTGTCGGTATCGATCTGGCTGTCGGTGAGCTTGGATATCTTATCCTTATCCATATAGGACAGCTGCTCTCTCCTTGCAGTCCTTCTCTTACCTGTACCAAGAGTTATGAGCTCGGGCTCGCTATCATCATCGGATTTGGGAAGTCCGTAGTGGTTGAATGAGCCGTCATACTCGGGATCAAACGCCGAACCGTACTCAATACCAAACTTACCTCTCTTCTTATCCTTTCTTATCGCGCTCTGTGCTCTCTTATACTTGAGTCTGTAATCCTCCTCAAAGCCGATAAGCTCTTTCTCCTCAACGCTCTCCTCATAGCTTTCAACAGCCTCGATGTCACGAGCCTCCGCTCTGTAGAATCTCGAGCGCTTGTCAACACCATCATATTCAGACTCGGATAACTCTACTGCAGTATCTGGAGCCTCAACGTCGGGATATTTCTTGGATGACGTCTTATCTTCATCGGTTTCCTTACCGCCCTTACGGTCCTCGCGCTCCTTGGTATTCTTCTTATATGTATCAAGAAGATCATCTTCAAGCGCAAGCTGTGCTTCTGCGGTGTCGTATCTGTAGATAATGCGACCATCCTCATCGGTGATTACGCCTCTCTGCTTCTTATCGGGTGCGGTCTCCTTCTCGGGCTGGTATGCATCGACGTCATGATAATGTCTGACCTCGGCATTTTCTTCCTCACCCTTAGGCTCTTCCTTAAGAACCTCAGCCTTATAATATTCGAGAAGTGCTGCGGCAACCGCCTTCTTCTCTTCAGCTCTGCCATAACGGTTCATTGCAGCTTCATCGCGTGAACCGTCATCCTTCTTGTCACTCTTTTCAGCTGACTCGGTGGTATATTCCTCTTGAGAATACTCATCGTAAATCGGAATTTCTTCAGCAGGCTTTGTAGATTTTTCTTTTAAGTTTTCTTTGTAATATCCAAGGAGTGCCTCGCCCTGCTCTTCCTTGTCGAGCTTCTTGTCGAGTGCCTTGGTGGAAATCTCCTTAACCTTCTTGGGCTCAACGTCTACAGTGTACTCCTCTGCGGAATACTCGTCATAGACAGGCTCTTCCTCAACGGGTTTCACAGGCTTGTTTGCCTTTGCGAATTCCTTAAGTGCAGACTCCTGCTCTTCCTTGTCGAGCTTCTTGTCGAGTGCCTTGGTGGAAATCTCCTTAACCTTCTTGGGCTCTACATCTACGGTGTACTCCTCTGCGGAATACTC
>JAZNHE010000101.1:0-2600 GCA_045576795.1 Eubacteriales bacterium
AAGGTCTTAACGCATACCTTTATCACACAAAAGATATGGGGCGCGGCGTGGGAGAATAACGTAGCCTCTCTCCGTGTCTTTATGGCAACGCTACGCAAAAAGATCGAAGCAACACCCGATACACCGCAGTATATCCAAACGCACATCGGCGTTGGATACAGAATGTTGAGGGTGGAATAACTACTTTATATGTATAATATAAAAAGCCTTCGCTTGAATGTTCGGCGAGGGCTTTACTTATTCCTTCCAAAAATCCGTGACAATTCGGGAAGCTACATAACGGTGTTTCAGACCGATTGCGCCAAACTAAATATTATTTCCAAAAAGCGAAAAAATTATTCAAAAAGGCCTTAACAAATTTTTCCGAGTATGATAAAATAAAGCCCCTCACAAAGATGAGGTCTTGAAAATTGAATAGATGTAATTGTGTGCCTATGCTATCAGCCGCCGAGCATTCATATATCGGTCGGAGTTCTTGATAGCCCCACAAGAGTTTTGATAAAGACTCGTATCTGAATTTACATATGTAAGGCACGGATCATCAGTTTTAAGCGAACAAAGTGCCGTTCGCTTTTTGGTGTTCTCGTGACTACGCGAGAAAAGGATATAAAAAAACAAAAAAGCCTTGAAAAATCAAGGCTTTTCGCGGCTATATCTTTTTTATAGCCCTTATTTGTGTTATCTTGACAAAATAGATGCCAATCAAATAATGTATTGCTGATTTTTTATTTTTGTCCGTAATAAGCATTTTTTCCATGCTTACGGAAGTAATGCTTATCAAGAAGATGCTGTTTAATTCTCGGCGTTTCACTATTTAACTGCTCCGTAAGCAACGCCATTTTCGCCACTTCTTCAAGCGTTACAGCGTTCTCTACCGCTTTCTCGGGAGTGCTTCCCCAGGTAAAAACGCCGTGATTCTTGACAAGCATTGCAGGGATAGCTTCCACATCAGAAATAGCTTCTGCTATAACCTTACCTGTGTTTTTCTCGTATGCTTCGTCGATCTCCTCATCCGTAAGCTCACGAGCGCACGGTACATTGCCGTAGAAAGCATCTGCATGAGTAGTACCATATGCTGTGATCTCTCTACCGCTTTGAGCAAACGCTGTCGCATATGTGGAATGTGTGTGTACTATACCTCCAAGCGTGGTATATTGCTTATAAAGATAGAGGTGTGTAGGCAGATCGCTTGATGGTCTATATCTGCCTTCGATAACATTTCCCTCAATATCAACGACAACCATATCCTCAACTTTCATAGTGTTATACGGCACACCGCTTGGCTTGATAACCACAAGTCCGGTTTCCTCGTCCTTTGCCGATACGTTGCCCCAAGTCAGTACCACAAGTCCGTGCTTAACGAGGGATATATTCTGTTCAAACACTCTTTTTTTCAGTTCTTCAAGCATTATAATACCTCCGAGGCAAGCCTTTCTACCGAAAGGACTTTTTTATATTTTGTCATAAATATGCTAAACGATTTTATTTCAGATTCACTTCCGGATATGGTAGTTTTATCAACGTTTCCAAAAATGCCATCCAGAAAGCTTTCAAGGTTCTGCTCGCCAAGATAAGTGAACAATGCAAGCACTGCAATCCCCCAGGCTCCACCCTCGCCCGCGTTCTTCATAACGGTTACGGGAGCTCCTACCGCCGTAGACATTGCGCTTTGTCCGACTATAGGGGCTTTGAAAAATCCTCCGTGTCCGCATACGCTATCTATCTCTACGTTTTCTTTTGAGAGTATCTCACAGCCAATTGCAAGAGAAGCGAGAGCAGAGTAAATATGCATCTTCATAAAGTTTGCAAGATTTAATTTTCCGTCGGGCGTTCTTGCTATCAGAGGAATACCGCTCGACACTCCTGCGATAGGCTCTCCCGAAAGGAAATTATATCCTACAAGTCCGCCACAGATTTCATCGGCTTCAAGAGATTTTGCATATAGGGCATCAAAGAGCTTTCCGCGGCTGATCTTCCCGCCACCGATTGCAACCACCTCCTCAAAGAGATTGGTCCAAGCAGTCATTTCGGAAGTGAAATTATTGACGTGCACCATTGCAACGGGCATGCCGTGGGGTGTGGTAACCACGTCTATTTCCTTGTAATAGCTGTCAAGATTTTTTTCGAGCACAGCCATAAGGAATGCCGACGTTCCTGCAGAAACGTTTGCCGTTCTCGGCGTGATGCTATTGGTTGCCACCATTCCCGTGCCCGCATCGCCCTCAGGCGGACAAAGCGGACAGCCTGCCGCAAGCTTACCCGTGGGATCAAGCCACTTGGCACCTTCTTCTGTCAGCACTCCCGCATCTTCTCCCGCCAAAAGCACGGTGGGGAGAATATGTTCAAAGGGCGTATCCATTCCACTTTCTTTCAAAAGCGTATTGAATTTGCCAAGCATTTCTTGATCGTAGTTACCGTCACTGATGGGGAACATTCCCGAAGCATCACCGATGCCAAGCACCCTTTTGCCCGTCAGCTGATAGTGAACGTAACCCGCAAGTGTGGTCAGGAAGCTCACGTCCTTTACATGCTTCTCACCGTTCAAGATCGCTTGATAATAGTGGGATACGCTCCAACGCATAGGAACATTGAAGCTGAAC
>JAZNHE010000102.1:0-35197 GCA_045576795.1 Eubacteriales bacterium
ATAAAATATTTAGCGAGCGTATTTTATCACAAAAATACTAAAAAATGTATTGACAAACAGCATTTTGTGTGCTAAAATCGAAAATGCGAAAGTAATTTTCACAATTTATGCAAACAATTTTCATAATTTTCATAAAAACACCGTAAAAAACGGAGAAAAATGAAAATTATTTTCAAAAACGGCAAAAAGCACGAAAGGAGGCAAAAGTTTGAACAGGACCTTACTTCAGGCACAGCTCTTGTATAATGACATGGGTAAGTCTGAAAAGAAAGTCGCTGATTGGTTATTTTCTCATTCCGGAGAAATACTGCCTTATTCGATAACAGACCTTGCCTTCAAGTGTGATAGCAGTGAGGCAACTATAGTCAGGTTTTCGAAGAGGTTGGGATGCTCGGGATATCAGGATCTCAAGCTTGCCCTGGCAAGAGAGCATGACAAAAAGGTTATTGTTCCGACGATAACCGCAGAGGATGACTGCTTTGCCATATTTGAAAAGGTATGTAACGATGCGTATATGTCGCTCGAAAGAACGAAGAAGACGCTCTCGCCCGAGGCAATGAACGCCGCGGTTGAAGCGATATCTGCCTCCGGCAGAATAATTCTCATCGGTCTTGGCGCATCTGCGCAGGTTGCAGAGGACGCGAGCAACAAGCTCTTGCGCGCAGGCTACAACTCAAACGCCTACGGTGATACTCATATGCAGGCGATTGCGGTGTCACAGCTTCGGCACGGAGATACGGTAATCGGTATATCTCAGTCCGGTGCATCAAAGGATATTGTCGAGGCTATGAAGATTGCCAAGTCACGCGGCGCGCGTACGATAGCTATTACCTCCAGGGAGAAGTCCCCGATAGCAAGGCTCAGTGAGATAGTTCTCCTGACCGACACGGAGGAAACAAGACACAGCTCACTTTCACTCAACTCACATCTGGCAAGACTCGTCGTTATAGATGCACTTTGCTACAAGCTGGTGTATCAGAATGCGGAGCGTGCGCAGACAGTCGGAGAGGGCGAGGCAGAGCTGAGAGCCAAGCGTGTAGACGACGGCTCATAATAACCACAGCGAGCAAAAAAATAAAATATATTTCTGAAAAGGAGAATTAAAATGAAAATTCTTGTTGTAAACGCAGGCTCCTCCTCATTGAAGTATCAGCTCTTTGATATGGAGACGGGAGAGGTTCTTGCAAAGGGCCTTTGCGAAAGAATCGGCATCGACGGTGTGATTACTCACAAGCGTCCCGGTAAGGATGATTTCAAGAAGCAGACCGAGCTTAAGGATCACAAGGCGGCAATCGAGCTTGTACTCTCGTTGCTCACCGATAAGGAGCTCGGAGTTATCGCAAGCGCGGATGAGATCGGCGCAGTAGGACACAGATTTGCTCACGGCGGGGAGATCCGTCAGTCCTCTATCCTCGGTGAAAAGGAGCTTAAGTACCTCGAGAGCATTATCGAGATCAATCCTCTTCACGGACCGCCCGCAATCAGCGGATTTAAGGGCTGTAAGGCAGTAATGCCCAACGTTCCTCACGTAGGCGTATTTGATACCTCTTATTACTCATCAATGGAAGAAAAGGCGTATATTTACCCCATTCCTTATGAGCTTTACGAAAAATACAAGGTTCGTCGTTACGGCTTCCACGGTACTTCCCACAGATACGTGTGCGGCAAGGCCGGAGAGTTCATCGGCGACAAGAATGCAAAGATAATCACCTGCCACCTCGGTAACGGCTCGTCAATTACCGCATCCGTAAACGGCAAGGCGATAGACACGTCTATGGGCTTCACTCCCAATGACGGTGTGCCTATGGGCACAAGATGCGGTGCAATCGACCCCACAGTTGCTCCTTATATTATGAAAAAGGAGGGCTTGAGTGCAGAGGAGATAGAGAAGCTCCTTAACTCCAAGTCCGGACTCCTCGGTATTTCCGGTGTTTCCAGCGACTGCAGAGATATTACCGCAGCAGCAGAGGAGGGCAACCACAGAGCAGAGCTTGCACTCCAGATTCTCGTACACAACATTAAGAAGATAGTAGGCTCTTACGTTGCAGAGATGAACGGCGTTGACGCGCTCGTATTCACTGCAGGTATAGGAGAGAATGACAGAGCACTCCGCCAGAACGTATGCCGCGATATGTCTTATCTCGGCGTGGCTATCGACGAGGAGCTGAATATGAGCTGTCCGAGAGGCGAGGCAGTTGAACTTACCGCCCCCGGCGCAAAGGTAAGAACCTTTGTTATTCCCACTGATGAGGAATATATGATAGCTCTTGACACTCTTGCTCTTGCAACCAAGTAATTAAGTATATATTGAACGAAAGGAAATATAAAAATGAAATCCGCATACGAAATTAAAAAGGAAATCTGCGAGGTCGGCCATATCCTTTATGAGCTCGGCTTTGTAGCGGCAAACGACGGTAACATTTCCGTAAAGGTAAGTGACAACGAGTACTACTGTACTCCCACAGGCGTGTCAAAGAGAGATCTTACTCCCGATATGATCATCACGGTCGACAAGCACGGTAATAAGATTGGGGGCAGACTCAACCCCTCCTCCGAGATCAAGATGCATATGAGAGTTTACCAGGAGCGTAATGACGTAAACGCTGTTGTTCACGCTCATCCCCCCGTTGCTACAGCCTTCACTATCGCAGGCGTAGACCTTGACCAGTACATTCTCCCCGAGGCAGTTCTTACCATCGGTAGCGTTCCTACCTGTGAGTACGGTACTCCCTCCACTATGGAGATTCCCGATTCTCTTCTTCCTTACATCCAGAATCACGATGCATTTCTTCTCAAGAACCACGGTGCTCTTACCGTAGGTTGCAATCTTAATAAGGCTCGCTTCGTAATGGAAGAGGTAGAGTTCAATGCCAAGATATGTAAGTATGCAATGGAACTTGGCGCAGTTCACGAGATTCCCAACGACCAGCTTGTTAAGCTCATGGAGCTCCGCAAGAAGATGAACCTTCCCGGCCGTCACCCCGGCATTGAGATAGAGGAAGAGCCCGCAGCGGCAAACGAGGAGCTTGTAGCAACCATCACACGTAAGGTTCTCGAGGCTCTCGGTAAATAATCTCCGACTTAATTCGGATTAAGAATTCTAAGAAAGGAGATCTGTGAAATGGCTATAAATTGGACGGAAGCCGATATTGAAAAAATCGTAGCCTCCGTAATAAAGAATATGGGCGCAACACCCAAGGTATCCAAGACCTTTGATGCCTCCGGCTACAACGGCAGAAGGTTCATCGGTGTTTACAACGATATGAACGATGCGATTGATGCCGCAACTCAGGGATATAAGGCTATACGCGCTATGTCACTCGAGGAGCGTGAGAAGGTTATTGCTGTAATCCGCGACCTTTGCAGAAAGGAAGCACCTATTATGGCGGAAATCGGTGTTGCTGAAACCAAGATGGGCAGAGTTGCCCACAAGATAGCAAAGCATAATCTTGTCGCTGACAAGACACCCGGCACCTCCGACATCGTTTCGGCTGCCAAAACCGGAGACTACGGTCTTACTCTGACGGAGATGGCACCATTCGGAGTTGTCGGAAGTATTACCCCCAGCACCAATCCCTCCGAGACGGTAATCTGTAACAGCATTGGAATGATTGCCGCAGGAAACGGAGTGGTATTCAACCCCCACCCCGGCGCTATTGCAACCTCTAATTATGCCGTGGACCTCATCAACCGCGCCAGCGAAGCGGCAGGTGGACCGAAAGTCCTTGTGGCATCTGTTGTAAAACCTACTCTCGACACAGCAAATATAATGTATAAGCACCCAAATATCAGACTTTTAGTCTGCACGGGTGGCCCCGGAGTTGTAAAAAGCGTGCTTTCCAGCGGAAAGAAGGCGATTGGCGCAGGTGCGGGTAATCCCCCTGTTATAGTTGACGATACCGCAGATATCAGAAAGGCAGGAAAGGATATTATTGACGGCTGTTCATTCGATAACAACCTTCCTTGCATAGCTGAGAAGGAGGTATTTGCCTTTGCTAATATTGCAGACGAGCTTATCGATGCTATGCTTGCAAACGGTGCGTACAAGATTGACAGTGCCACCGCGGCAAAGCTTGCCGATATAGTTCTCGTAGACAGTAAGAACCCGAAGACGGGCGTTATCACCAAGACGGTCAGCCGTGACTGTGTTGGACGAGATGCCAAGGTTCTTCTTGCTAAGGTTGGCATCACCGTCGGTGACGACGTGAGATGCATAATCTGTGAAACGGGATTTGAGCATCCGTTTGTTCAGCATGAGCTTATGATGCCCATTCTTCCTATTGTAAGAGTTAAAAACATTGACGAGGCTATTGACCTTGCTGTCAAGGCCGAGCATGGAAACCGTCACACGGCCCACATGCATTCGAAAAACGTGGACCATCTGACGAGATTTGCAAGAGCTGTGGAGACAACCATCTTCGTAAAGAATGCCCCCTCTTATGCAGGTATAGGCTTCGGCGGAGAGGGACACACCACGTTCACTATTGCAGGTCCTACCGGTGAGGGTATAACGAGCGCGAGAAGCTTTACACGCTACCGCCGCTGTGTTCTCTCTGACGGATTCAGAATAATCTAAGGAAAGGTGAAAAGAATGAACATTTCTTCTTCTCAGGTAGAGGCGATAGTCCGCAGAATACTCGGCGAGACCGCGTCAGCTCCCAAGGCGAGCGCAGGTGTACCCAAGACTGCAAAGGTTGCTATGCTCACCGCTACCAAGAAAATCGAGGTTAAGGAATTTCCCATTCCCGCGCTTCAGGATGATGACATTCTCGTAAAGGTTGAGGGCTGCGGTGTATGCGGCACTGACGTTCACGAGTGGAAGGGCGACCCCTTCGGTCTTATTCCCGTTACTCTCGGACACGAGGGAACAGGCGAGATTATTGCCCTCGGTAAAAACGTAAAAACCGACACGGCAGGCAAGCCTATCAAGGTTGGCGACAAAATCGTTACGTCGGTTATCAGCTGCGGCGAGTGCTTTATCTGCCGCAATCAGCCCGCAAATACCAACCTTTGCGACAAGCAGGGAGTATTCGGACTTATTCCTCACAGTGACAGTCAGCCTCTTACCGGCTGGTTCGCATCACATCTTCTTATAAGAGGTAAGGGCTCTACATATTTCGTAGTAAACGACCTCGACCTTCAGGAGAGAATGCTTCTCGAGCTTGCATGCGTATGTGTACATGCACTCAAGAGAGCTAACTCCACAGGTCTTATAAACTTCAACTCCAAGGTTCTCGTTCAGGGACTTGGTCCTGTAGGACTCGTTATGATTTCCGTGCTCCGTGCGGCAGGTGTAAACCATATCGTTGCTATTGACGGTACTCCGAAAAGACTTGAAATGGCAAAGAAGCTCGGTGCAAAGACGGTCATCAGCTTCAAGGAGGTCACCTCGCTTGAAGAGAGAGTCGCTATTGTTAAGGGAGTGGCAAACGGCGTCGGCGTAGACTTTGCATTCCAGTGCACAGGTGCGCCCATGGCAGCCAAGGACATCTATGAATACATCCGTCGCGGAGGCGGAATGTGCGAGATGGGCTTCTTCGTAAATAATGGCGAATACACGGTTAACCCCCACTTTGCTATGTGCAATAAGGAGATAACCATTGTCGGCTCCTGGGACTACAGTGCAGACGATTACCCCACTACCATGGCGTTTCTTCGTCAGGCAAGAGAGATGAATATTCCTATCAAGGAGCTCATCACTCACTCCTATCCTCTTGACAAGCTCAACGAGGCTATGGAGATGAACGTATCCCAGCAGGGCATCAAGATCTGCTACGTTGCTGACTGAGAGGGCTGACTATGGCACTTGGAATGATCGAGGTTTTCGGCTTTGCAACCGCAATCGTGTGCGCTGACGCTATGGCGAAGGCGGCAGACGTTAAGGTCGTTGCCATTGATAAGAACAAGCCTGCGGCAGGTGATGCCGCCAAGGTTCCGCTTGTTATGGCAATAAAGGTTGAGGGCTCTGCCGCGGCTGTTACAGCCGCTATAGAGGCAGGCAAGAGAGAGGCCGAAAAGAGAGAGCTCTACATCTGCCACAAGGTCATTGCAAGACAGAGCGAGGATATAGAGTGGTTTGCACATCTATCCGCTCTTGGCAGAGATAAATTAAGAAACAATAACAAATAAATATTTTCAAAAGGAGAAAACAAACAATGATGGAAGCACTCGGAATGGTAGAGACCAGAGGTCTCGTAGCGGCTATTGAGGCTGCAGATGCTATGGTTAAGGCTGCTAACGTAGTTCTTATCGGTAGCGAAAAGATCGGTAGCGGTCTTGTAAGCGTAATGGTACGCGGTGACGTAGGAGCAGTTAAGGCAGCTGTTGAGGCAGGCTCTGCTGCAGCTACATCTCTCGGTGAGGTTATTGCTACTCACGTAATTCCCAGACCTCACGCAGACGTTGAAAAGCTTCTTCCCACTATCAAGTAATCAATAAGAGGATTTGATGGTATGAAGGCTATAGCGCTGCTCGAAGTGCAGGCAATGGTTGCCGCAATCACGGGACTTGACGCTATGGTTAAGGCGGCTGACGTCAGACTTATTCACGTGGAAAAACGCCTCGGCGGCAGACTGGTAACGGTCGTCGTCGAAGGCGGGGTTTCCGCAGGAAGGGCCGCCCTTGGGGCAGGCGCGGCAGCTGCGGCCGAAGTGGGCAAGGTTAAGTGCTGCGAGGTAATCGCACGCCCGCACCCCGACGTTATGAGATTTTTAACGACGGGTTAAAATAGGTTTTAAGACAGAGTCTTAGAATATATATTTTCGAAAATTTATTTTATCTTAAAAAAATCTAACAGGAGGATTGAAACATGGAAGCACTTGGAATGGTAGAGACCAGAGGTCTTGTTGCTGCTATCGAGGCTGCAGATGCTATGGTTAAGGCTGCTAACGTTGTACTTATCGGCTCCGAGAAGATCGGTAGCGGACTTGTAAGCGTTATGGTACGTGGTGATGTTGGTGCTGTAAAGGCTGCTGTTGAGGCAGGCTCCGCTGCTGCTACATCTCTTGGCGAAGTTATCGCTACTCACGTAATTCCCAGACCTCACGCAGACGTTGAGAAGCTTCTTCCTTCTATCAAGTAATTTTCCAAAACGGAAAGTTATTAGTAGGTTGACGCTCGGTGTCCAAAGGGGAGATTTTCCCCTTTGGGTACTGCATTAGTGTCCGAGCGTGTGGAGTTTTCGGGCATTAATGCAGTATAAAAAGCCATTATATGAAAGGAATTAATATGAACGCTAACGAGATGTCGGTGGATATTGCCGAGATAGTTAAAAGAGTTATTGAAAATATAGAGGCAGAGACCTCGGGATGCAGTGGCTGCCACGGCTGCAACGATTCGTCAGACGTACCCGTGGGTGTATCTAACAGACACATACACCTCTCGCGTGCCGATCTTGACACGCTTTTCGGACAGGGATATGAGCTTACTCCTATTAAGGACCTTTCACAGCCCGGCCAGTATGCGTGTAAGGAAACGCTGACTCTTATCGGCCCGTCGCAGAGAGCTATTGAGGGCGTGAGAGTGCTTGGCCCCATCAGAGGCAAGTCGCAGGTTGAGATATCTATGACCGATTCATACGTTCTGAAGGTTAAGCCTCCCGTAAGAGAATCGGGAAATATCGTGGGCTCTGCGCCTATCATAATAGTTGGCCCAAAGGGTATCGTGGAGCTGAAAGAGGGATGCATTATCGCTAACCGCCATATACATATGTCGCCGAGTGATGCCGAGAAATTCGGTGTTAAGGACTGTGACGTGGTAACTGTTGATGTGTGCGGAAAGCGCCCTGCAAGATGGTTTGGCGTACAGGTAAGAGTGCATAAGGATTTCAGACTTGAGATGCACGTGGATACAGATGACGCCAACGCTGTGGGAATCGGTAACGGTTCAAAGGTTAAGATTGTAAAATAAAGCCGAAAGGAAGGCAAAAGATATGTTAAAGGGAATTATCAGAGGGAACATTGTTTCCACAAGAAAGCAGGACTCTCTTGTAGGCAGTAAGTTTATGGAGGTCCAGATTGAGAGAAACGGTCAGCTTACCGATGAGTACATCGTGGCTATCGACTCCGTAGGCGCAGGCATCGGAGAGACCGTTCTTATTACCACGGGTAGCTCCGCAAGACTTGCGTTGCACAACACGTTAGCACCTGCTGATGCTGTTATCGTTGGTATAGTAGATTAATTCTGACTTAGGTCCGACCTATGCAAATCTATGAAAGGAGGTAAATAAATGCACGAGTTAAGACAGGTTATGAAGGATGCGGGGCTTGTTGGTGACGGCGGTGCGGGCTTCCCCTCGTACGCCAAGCTGGCAGAGGGCGCAGATACCCTTATCGTAAACGGCTCGGAATGTGAGCCGCTTCTATACACCGACTATATATTGATGAAGCGCGAGATGCCGCTGATACTTGCAGGTATACAGGCAGTCGTGTGGAATCTCGGACTCGCAAGAGCCTTGTTCTGCGTAAAAGAGCACACGGCACACCGTCTGTCACTTTCTGAGGGCGACACTCTCGGACAGAGAGTAACGGTTAAGGTTATTCCAAACGTCTATCCCATAGGCGATGAGATTAACCTCATATACCAGGCGACAGGCAGAATTGTCCGTCCCGGAAATCTTCCGATATCCAAGGGTGTGATAGTTTATAACGTAGAAACAATGTATAATCTCGGCCGCGCGGTAAAGTTCTTTGAGCCCGTAACTATGAAGTGGCTGACCATTGGCGGCGACGTTGAGACTCCTCGTGTTGTGAGAGTACCGATAGGAACTCCGGTTGATTACCTCCTCGATAGATTCGGTATAGAGGTGGACGAGGAACACGTCGTTATAGACGGCGGCCCTTCAATGGGTAAGGTTATCAACCACAACGTAGCAGAGGTTGGCAAGACGACCAAGGCGCTTATCGTGTTACCGAAAAACACGAGGGCAGTCCAGTCCAAGCTGCTGAATGAGAAGAATGCCGTAACCAGAGCCGAGACGGCGTGCTGTCAGTGCACCAGATGCACTGATATGTGTCCGAGAAACATGCTCGGATATCCGCTTGAGCCTCACAAAATGGTTCGCACCGCTATGAGCGCGGCAACGGTTATGCCCGAGATGGTGCTTAGTGCAACTCTGTGCTGTGGCTGTGGAATATGCGAGAATCTTGCATGCAGTCAGGGAATATCTCCGCGCGTTGTCATAAACAACTACAAGGCACTGCTCGCAAAGAACAAGATGCGCTTTGTAAGTGAAGAGGACGTCTTTGCAAGGCACGAGCGTCAATACCGTATGATTCCTACGGAGAAATGGGCGCGCGACCTCGGAGTAGCGAGGTTTGATAAGGTTGCAGTATGGGGCGGAGAGATAAAAGACGTGGACCGTGTGGAGTTAGCACTCGGCAAATACATAGGCGTACCCAGTACACCTGCCGTCTCTGACGGTGCTATCGTGCACGTGGGTGACATAGTTGCATCCGCATCTGCAGGTCTTTCAGTGCCTCAGCACGCATCACTCCATGGGCGTGTAAGCATAACAGACAAGAAAATAATCATTGATAGGGTAGTATAAGATGTTTAAGGCAATAGGTGTTATAGAATTGAAAAGCATACCCAAGGGCGTTGAGGCGGCAGATGCCGCGCTTAAAAGTGCGGGGGTGGAAATGGTATCCAGCCACGCCTCCTGTCCCGGAAAGTATGAGATAATATTGACCGGCTCTATATCCAACGTCACCGCCGCCGTTAATCACGTTGTGGCGAGGTTTGAGGGATTTGTTATAGACTCCTCCGTAATGGGACGTATAGAGGAGCAGGTTATAAGTGCATTGTTTGGCACTCATGCCTCCGCACAGGAGGGCTCACTCGGACTTATTGAAACGTTCTCTGCGGCAAGTGCGATAAAGGCAGCGGATATCGCCGTAAAGACGGCTCGCGTGTCAATTTACGACCTCCGTGTATCACGCGGTATGGGAGGAAAGGGAATAGTCATATTGACAGGCGAAATAGGTGACGTTACCGCCGCGGTTGAGGCAGGCTCAAGATATGCCGCCGACGAGGCAATGCTCTCGTCAAATTCGATAATAGCCGCACCCCATGAGGAATTGTGGCGTCAGATGTAATTTGAAAAAGTTCTTTTTGGAAGGTGTTTTCAATGGAAAATATAAAATTCATTATCGAAAAAAGTGAAAGAATACAACGACTCATAGACAATCTCTATGAAAAAATGCCGGAAATAGAGTCTGCAAGAGGTATTCTCGTTACAGAGAGCTATAAGCAGACGGAAAATCTCCCTATAATCAAGCGCAGGAGTGCGGCGTTTGCCCACATTCTCCGCAACATTCCGATAGTTATAAGAAGCAGTGAGCTTATCGTCGGAAGTGCTACGGTAGCACCGAGAGGCTGTCAGGTATTCCCCGAATACTCTTATGAGTGGCTTGAGGCGGAGCTTGATACCGTTGAAACTCGCGCGGCAGATCCGTTCTACGTAAGTGAAAAGACCAAAGCGGAATTGCGTGAGATATACCCCTGGTGGCACGGTAAGACATGCTCCGATCTTGCAAGGGCAAATATGGCTCCCGAGGCTTACGCGGCGTTTACCGAGCACAATATATTTACCCCCGGTAACTACTTCTACAACGGCATCGGTCACGTATGCGTTCAGTATGACAAGGTGCTTAAGATAGGCTACCGTGGAATAATTAACGAGGCAAATCGTGCGATTGATGCGCTTGACGTATCGGATCCCGAATACATAGACAGATATAATTTTCTCACTGCAGTCATAGAGAGCTGTGAGGCTGTTATCGAATATGCAAGGCGTTATTCACGCTTGGCACGTGAGCATGCCGCATCAGCAACCTGCCCCGTGAGAAAAAAGGAATATGAAAGAATAGCACAGAACTGCGCAAGAGTTCCCGAGTTTGGCGCAACAACCTTCCACGAGGCTTGTCAATCCTTCTGGTTTGTGCAGCTTCTTCTGCAGGTTGAGTCCAGCGGACACTCCATTTCTCCCGGACGATTTGACCAGTATATGTACCCTTATTACAAGGCCGATCTTGATGCCGGAAGAATCACACGCGAAGAGGCACAGGAGCTTATCGACTGTATCTGGGTAAAGTTCAACGATATTAACAAGGTTCGTGATGCAGTCTCTGCCGACGGATTTGCAGGCTACGGAATGTTCCAGAACCTTATCGTCGGCGGACAGAATATATACGGAATGGATGCCACCAACGACCTCTCATATATGTGTCTTGAGGCGGCAATGCACGTTCCGCTTCCTCAGCCCTCCATCTCCATAAGAGTGTGGAATGGCTCTCCGGAGGACCTTCTGCTTAAAGCGGCGGCACTCACAAGACTCGGCACGGGTCTGCCCGCATACTACAATGATGAGATAATTATCCCCTCTATAATGGCTCGCGGACTCACTCTCGAGGATGCGCGCGACTACTGTATCATAGGCTGTGTTGAACCGCAGAAGCCGGGTAAAACAGACGGCTGGCACGATGCCGCATTCTTCAATATGTGCCGTCCCCTCGAGCTCGTGTTCTCGAACGGAATGGACAAGGGCAAGAAGATAGGCCCCGACACAGGTGACGTTGCCGAGATGCAGACATTTGATGAGTTTTACAGCGCATACAAGACACAGCAGGCGTATATGGTAAAGCTGCTTGTAAACGCTAATAATGCCATAGATGCCGCCCATGCCAAGCGCTGTCCTCTCCCGTTCCAGTCCTGTATGGTTGACGACTGCATAGGCAGAGGCAAATCCTTGCAGGAGGGCGGTGCCGTGTATAACTTTACGGGCCCACAAGGCTTCGGTATTGCTAATAATACCGACGGACTCATAGCGGTAAAGCAGCTCGTCTTTGATGAGAAGAGAGTCACTATGAGTGAATTGAGGGAGGCACTCAAGGCCAACTTCGGATACGGCATCAGCGGTCCGGCGGCAGAGAGAGTTACCACCGAGATAGCCATAGAGCTTGCCAAGGAGGGTATCGAGATTACCCCCATGGCGATAGAAACAATATACAGAGAAGTTACCACTCTCGAGTCGCTCGACGAGAGCGCCCGTGCGAGATATAAGGAGATTAAGCGTCTTATCGACGAGGAATGTCCGAAATACGGTAACGATATATACGACGTGGATATGTTTGCGCGTGACGTTGCAAACACCTACACCAAGGAAGTTGAAAAGTATAGGAACGTGCGCGGCGGTATTTTCCAGGCAGGACTTTATCCCGTATCCGCAAACGTGCCGCTCGGAGGCACCACGGGAGCAACTCCCGACGGACGTCTTGCATACACGCCTCTTGCCGACGGTATAGGCCCTGCATCCGGCAGAGATGTTAAAGGACCCACCGCAACCGCCAACTCGGTTGCCAAGCTTGAGCAGTGTGTAGCATCCAACGGCACTCTCCTGAACCAGAAGTTCCATCCATCCGCCCTTGAGGGAATGTCGGGGCTCACCAAATTTGTTGCATTGATACGCTCCTACTTCGATCAGAAGGGTATGCATATGCAGTTTAACGTAGTAACCAGAGAAACTCTTCTCGATGCACAGGCCCATCCCGAAAAGTATAAAACTCTCGTTGTGCGCGTGGCAGGTTACAGTGCTTTGTTCACTACTTTGTCAAAGTCCTTGCAGGATGATATTATCAACCGCACACAGCAGGGATTCTGATTGCCTTAGATATTTTTGCTACTTTTCCCGTTTTCGCACAAGCTCGCAATAGCTCTCTATTGCTTCGGTGCGAATAACAGAAAAACTATCTAAAAATCTCGTCGGCAATGCCTTAAATATTTTGCTATTTCCCATTTTCGCACAAGCTCGCAATAGCTCTCTATTGCTTCGGTGCGAATAACAGAAAAACTATCTGAAAATCTCGTCGGCAATGCCTTAGATATTTTGGTATTTCCCGTTTTTGCACAAGCTCGCAATAGTTCTCTATTGCTTCGGTGCGAATAACAGAAAAACTATCTCAAAATCTCGTCGGCAATGCCTTGGATATTTTGCTATTTCCCGTTTTCGCACAAGCTCGCAATAGCTCTCTATTGCTTCGGTGCGAATAGGAAAAACTATCTGAAAATCTCGTCGGCAATACCTTGGATATTTTGCTATTTCCCGTTTTCGCACAAGCTCGCAGTAGTTTTCTATTGCTTCGGTGCGAATAGGAAAAACTATCTAAAAATCTTGTCGGCGATAGCCGATTGTATCTGTTGTTCACTTCGGTTTTTACGCATTTGACATTTGGAGTGAGCACTTGGTTTTTTTGCATGACTCGTCGGGATTTGACGGTTTTATATCACCGATGGGTAGGCGTGTCGAGTTATTCGTGCGCTTTTTATCGGAAAAAGCTTGAAAAAACATTAAAAAATGAATTAGAGGTAAAAATATGGAAAGAAAGGGAAGGATATTCAACGTACAGCGGTTTTCCATCCATGATGGGCCGGGTATTAGGACAATAGTATTCTTTAAGGGATGCTATATGCGTTGCGCATGGTGTTGCAATCCGGAGTCGCAGAAATACGACGTAGAAACGCTTGTTGAAGGTGGAAAGACCAAGACAGTAGGCCGCGACGTCACTGTCAGTGAGCTGATGCCGGAAATTCTTGCCGATCTTCCGTATTATAGGCGTAGCGGTGGAGGTGTCACGCTCTCGGGCGGAGAGGTCCTTGCTCAACCGGATTTTGCAAGGGACTTGCTAAAGGCGTGTAAGGAGGCAGGATTGCATACCGCGATCGAGTCGAGCGCAAATGCGCCGTGGCACGATATAGAAAAGCTGCTCCCGTATCTCGATCTCTATCTAATGGATATAAAGCACATGGATTCCGCCAAGCATAAGGAATACACGGGTGCGTCAAATGAGAGAATACTTGAGAACGCACAACGTGTGGCAGAGAGCGGCGTCGAGCTGATAATACGCACTCCCGTAATCCCAACCTTTAACGATAATGATAAGGACATCAGGGCTATAGCGAGCTTTGCACGCTCATTGCGCTCGCCTCGCGAGTATCATCTGTTGCCATACCATAGACTCGGCGCGGATAAATACAGCGGCCTCGGACGAACGTATAGCCTGCCCGATATACTCCCACCGGAAAGGGAAAAGATGCTGCATCTTCTATCAGTGGCAGAGGAGTCCGGACTAAAATGTCAAATAGGCGGTTGAGCTAAACAACGCCATAAAATGTCAAAATATATCAATTATGACAATTAATGTTTACATAATTCGGAGGAAATATGGAACTTAGAGAAAATATGAGAATAGTGCAGGAGTTGGTACCCGGTAAACAGGTGACGCTCTGCCACATAATCGCAAACCCCGATGATATTCTCTATACCAAGCTCGGACTTGATCCCAAGACCGACTATACAAGATCCGCTATAGGCGTGCTTACTATCTCGCCTGCGGAGAGTGCGGTTATTGCCGCTGATATAGCACTCAAGTCATCAGGAGCTGAGATTGGCTTTGTTGACAGATTTACAGGAACTCTTATAATCTCGGGCAGTGTGTCGAGTGTTGAGTCGGCGTTTGCCGCTATTCGCGAGTACGTAATAAACAAGCTCGGATATACCTGCTGTGAGATAACCAAGACCTAAAAGACTTAAATAGCCTATATAAAAACATACGTGATATGAAAAAGATAATTCTGATCGGCAGAGTTGCCGCAGGCAAGACAACCTTGACACAGGCTCTGCGCGGTGAAGAGATCAAATACTTCAAGACACAGTACGTAAACTATCTTGATACGGTTATAGATACCCCCGGAGAATACACCGAGCTAAGACAGACGAGCGGTGCGCTCGCCCTCTATGCTTACGAGGCGGACGTTGTAGGACTTGTCCTCAGCGCAAATGAGCCGTATTCTATCTTCTCACCGTGTATTACCAGCCTCGTTAACCGCGAGGTCGTGGGTATTATCTCGGGTATAGACAAGCCCGACGCCAACGTCGAGCGTGTGGAGAGATGGTTAAGACTTGCCGGATGTAAGAAAATTTTCCCCATTAGCGCAGTGACGGGCGAGGGGGTAGATAAGCTACTCGAGTTTCTCGAGGAAGATGATGAAAAGGAGAAAAGCTTAAAATGAGCAGAACTACCGTAATAGCATTTGCCAACAATAAGGGAGGCAGTGGCAAGACCACTACCTGCTCCAACGTCGGTCTTGCGATGGCAAAGGCAGGGAAGCGTGTATTACTTATTGACGGTGATATGCAATTAAACCTCACTCTATCGTTCTTTGACGAGGACACGGCTCTCGGCTTTGCAACTGCGGAAAAGGATATACATACGGCTATCAAGGCGGAGCGTGACCTTTCCGATTTTGTTGTGTCTACGGCATATGAGGGACTCGATATGATACCCTCCTCGTCGCTGATGAGCTCTGTTGAGTTTGACCTGTTTACCAAGTGGCAACGCGAGTTTATACTCCGCAAGTGCCTCTCACCGATTATTGCACGCGGCTACTACGATTATATACTCATAGATGCACCGCCTACTCTTGGCGGCTGGGTGATGAACGTGCTTGCCGTCAGCAACTACGTGATAATACCCGTAGAGGCAAGCCCGTGGGGACTCTTCGGCCTTGCCAATATGTTTGATTTTATAAATCAAGTGCGCGCTCTTAATCCGAGCCTTGAGGTTATGGGAATAGCAATCACAAAGGCTGATGAGAGAAAGAGCTACTTCAAGCAGACCTATGAAACGCTGAAGGAATTTGATGCGGCACGACTCTTTGACACCTATATACGTATAGACTCGGCTATTGAATGGGCGCAGGACAACAGCCAACCCGTAGTTGCATACAAGAGATATAGCCGCAGTGCAATAGAATATACAAAGCTCGCAAAGGAGATAATGGAATATGCCGGTAGGTAAGAATGCTCTGAAGAGAGTAACCAACGGCGGATACTCAAAGGTGCAGACCTCGGCTCCGGATATGGAGAGAAGCGTGGTGACGACGATCACGCAGGCACCGGAGGAAAAGCCGAAAACCGCAAAAAAATCAGCTCCGCAGAAGGCGACCACGACCGCCAAGAGCGAGAGCAAGAGAAAGTCCCCAGCAAAAGCGCAAAAGGCGACAAAGCCTGCCGCAGTCGGCACAAAAGACGGCTTTGTCAAGATAGCCTTTGGAGATGAAATGCCTGTTCACCTCTTATAATCCGAAGGCAAAAACAAACGAAAAGCCCCATGGACGCTCTGTTAAGTCCGAGGGGCTTTTTTATATAACGAAGACCGCGTGGCGATGCGTGATTAAAAGGCTACTATGATTAAAAGGCTACTGTGGTTAACAAACTACTATGCTTAACAAACTACTATGGGCAAAAAAATATTATTGTTAACAAACTATGGTTAAAGCTCTATATGTTAAAAAGCTCTATGTTCAAGGGCTCCTGTGTCGGCAAGTCGAGAGCAAAGAAAGACCGACGTATAATATCCTCGTGTCAAACCCTCCGTTGCAGAGATGGGTGCGGCCGAGGATTTTTTATCAGAGTGCCAAGTTTTTGAACACGGCTTCTTTTTTTCTCGGCTTGTCCATATAATTAACTATTAAAGTAGTAAGTAAATAATATATGTTACTATCTATTAATAATATAACGCGCGTACGCGTGAGAGGCGCAGAATACGGTGCGGAGGCATAGAATAAGAAAGACTGTCGTTTGCACGAAAAAAGTGCGAAAAACACCGGAAAAGCCCTTATATTATTTAAAATATTTTATGTTTCAATCAATTGCCAATTATTGTTTACATTTTAAGGGGATAAAAATATCAAAAAACAGAGTAAAATGCAGAAAAAAGCGTGGAGGAGCTATACCGAAATATGTAGTCATCTACATAGAGCAGACCAATCTGAACGATATCGGAGTTGCCTTGAGATATACATATAGGCGTAACAGAGCGATGATATGCTCACTATCTGCCAATTCCTACGGATACTCCCAAGACGTCTGTGTTAGATAAAGCGGCGCCAATCTTTGCTGCTTGACGCGGAGTAGCACTGTGCCGCTATCTGTGTGAAGCGATGCATACGATACAGCTGCCATTCACTTGACGCGTAGTGATACTGTGTCTTTGTCATTTATGCAAAACGAGGCGGCGTCATGCCGTCGGTAACTGAAATTCACGCGCACTGCCTGCGTCACTCTCGACGTGTGGGGTTATATAACGAGTGGTTAATGCCCTTTGTGTGTCCTTGAGTTATCCGTTCGTAGTTTTTTGATGAAGGTAAATTGACTATTCAGTGCGGTTTTGGTAAATAATTACAAAATAATATACACACGCACCAAAATAAATCAAACGCGCGCGTACGAAACTTGTGCAACTTGCTATTTTTTGTCGAAAAGCCTTGATTATTGTACTAATGTGTGGTAAAATGCTACGTATCGAATAATATATACGCGTGTAATATGTCTTTTGCGCGCAAAATAACTCTGCACCGCAGATAAACCGGAAAGGAGCGGATTATGAAAAGAATAAGAATACTGATGGCAATCCTGCCGCTTCTGATGGCTATTTGTCTTATGAGCACAGGCCTTGCAGGCTGGGTTAGTGTATATAACTCTGCCGCACAGGTTAGCGGAGGATTTGAGAGCTACGGTGTTATAGACTCTACGAGCGTTATAACAACCAGCGGACCGCAGATATTCTCAATCAAGGCGGAGAGCTTTGTTGATGAACATGGTAAAAAGCAGGATTACGGCTCAATAATCGTGCCGTACTCTATAGACCTTACAAAATGCACGTCGAGTAGCATTACCGTAAATCTCTCACTGTCATACGACGGACTTGCGGTGAGCAACGAGAACGGCTTGTTCGTAAAGCCTGCGGCACGCACCGACGGATATACGTATAGCTACACCATTACCTTCGGCATTGATACCGACGGTGATGAGGTTGCGGATCTAAAGGTAGAGAATCTCGCCGCCGCCAAGGATGAGACCAAGACTTCGGGAGATATTACGCTCACCAACGGAGGCACGTATCTTGACGCATCGGTGAATATGACCGTTACTCCGGGCTCGGGTGTCAAGACCTTTAACGTAATCTATATGTTCAATATCCCGAGAGATATGACAGACTCGGGCGGCAACACCTTGCCCCTTAACTTCCGCGAGTGCTTCGGTAAATATCTCGATGTAAGGGCGGATTCACAGACCGAGTTCGTCACTACCGCGTGGGTCAAAGAAAATTAATTCAGATCCAATACGTAGGATCGATGCGATAAGCGTATGGCTGCCGGGCGGCAGTAATACGGCAAACTATTAACGGCGACCGACGGTTGCCAAGCCTTCAAATCTTTAAGAAAGGAGGTCAGCTATGAGAAAGCCAAGGTTTTGGTCTCTCTTCATCTGTGTAGTATCCGTACTCATTATATCGATAATCGGCTATTCTTCATGGCTGATCGTCACGCGAAAGAATGAGAAGGCGGCTACCACAGACGTAATTGCTGCATGTGAGTGCCAATCCTTTATAACAAGCCTGACTTACGAAGATAAGGACTTATCATCAAACAAGAACGGATATGGCAGACTTGCTCTGACAGATGCGGGAAAGACCTTGTTCGGAGCAGACAGTAATACCGATTTATCACAGTTTACCATAACTCTCCTCGACGGAGACAGCGGTGAAACCAATAATTCTCACCTATATGACGGACGTAAGAAAGCGGATCTCGGTACGAACACCTGGATCAGTGCGGCAGGCATCTACGCCGGAGAATACCACTACAAGATAGTGGAAACGGCTACAGGACAGCTTGTCTGCGCCGATCACGTGCTGACGATAAGCAGGCGTGAGGTCGAGCTGAAAACTACTGCCGGCTCGGCAACGTTCATCGGCAAGGAGATGAAGTGGACGGGAGTTTCCATTGTCCTCAAGGACACGACCACATCGCCCGGAGTTATAGACCTCGTCCTGCCTACCGAATTCAAAAAGACGGCAGAGCCGAGTCACTTCGGCACAGACGGTGTCCACACCGCAATCAAGTACGCCGGCTCGGGCAACGTGCCATACACGCACACCTTCACGGGCTCGACGGGATTCTTTAACAACAATGCGCTGGACGGTGTGACGAAGAGCGGAAGTGCATACGTGCTTAACATTAACCTCTCTTACACCCTCTACGGCACAACCACGATAGGCTCAAATTACTATGCCGATCTGAATACGGCACTTGCAAAGGCAAGCAGTAATACAACAGGAGAAACAATTACGGCGTTGCAATCGTTCACCGACGGAGCGACGACATATAACGCACTTACAAATTACTCACACGTTATAAGCTCGGATGTGACGATAAAGAGCGGAGATACGCTTCTTATACCGTACGATGCGGCGGGTAACGTGATTAACCGAGTCGGCGGACACAGCTCCGGTAACGGAATATCCGCCTCCGATAAGGTCAATGCTCTTTCCACCGAGGCAAACAACTTTGATAAGAAGGTTGCCGACGGCGGAGAAAAGAACGGTACGTATGAGCCGGAATTGACTAACAAGGTCGTTCTCGCAAGTGACGTTACACTCACAGTTGAGGGAACGCTCACGATAGGTGGCGTGCTCGGTATCAACGGTCAGGGCTATTCACTCACATCGGACGGCAAGGCATACGGCACAAATCCGGTAACTACAAGCGGTCCTGCAGGAGTAACCTCGGGCAAGTTTGCAAAGCTTGAGATGCAGGAGGGCTCGAGTGTATCTATTGGAGGCACTCTTAACGCCTACGGATATATCACGGAGGTGACCAACAATACCACCACTGTTACTGCGACCGCGACGGGCGTGATTTATATGCCGTTCGTAATATACGACTACGGCGGAGGCTCGGCGACGGTAGGCTTGTATGATCCCGGCGGATCAACTCCTTTCAACATTTTTGATATGCCGAATATTCAATCCGAGCTTACCTGTAAGTACGGAGCGAAGATAATCGGACTTGCAAGCTTGTTCACGGGATATAAGTCGATAAATCTTTATATCACCACTTATGAGTCGTGGCCATCATACAACGCCACGGAAATGACAATTCTTGCTCCTGCTGACAGCAACACAAGTAAAAACGATGAGGCACTCTTTATTATGGAATCGGGTGAGGCTGTATTCAACTATGATGCGGCGGGCACCTATCAGGCAAACTTTGCCGACGGAGGCAACTGCCGTCCCGACAAGAAGGCAAAGACAGATATAACTCTCGCAGGTAAGGTTACGTCGGGTGCACTGAAGATGCATCTCACAATAGTTAAAGGTCTTGTAGAAAGGGACGTAGACCTTGCTACTGTATTCTTCCCGGTTTCCTATAAGATAAATCTTTCCTTAACGGGAAGCTACTCTTATACCTTTACAACTGACTTCAAGTTCTTGCCGGGCTCGAGGCTTAACGTGGGAGACTCCGCAAGCCTGACGGTTAACTCCGGCTCAAGTCTGATATTCTTTGACGACTTTACCGACGGCACAACAGATTATGCGACGTCGATAACGGAGATCAAGAACTACTATCCCACAGACTTCCGCAACGTACCTGCGGAGCTGAGCGTTTCGGGAAGCGTAACGGTCAGCGGAGACCTCGCAGGACTTATCACTCCTACTGCCGCCGGCGCAACACTTAATCTTGCCGGCGCAACCGGTACAACGCTCAGTATTACCGAAGGAAACGGTGGTTTCTCAGGAACTTCAGGAAACTTCACCGAAATATACACAGAAAAACAGTATGCTAACGGTCCTACGGCAAACAAGGGAACCGTGGCAAATGAGAACTTTGCTAAAAAGACGTACACGGCAGCCGAAAAGGATGGAAAGATCGGCTGGAAGTACGTTCTTGACAATATAACTATCACCTACAATGCAAACGGCGGTACAACGCCGAGCAGCAAGACCGATTCCGGAGTTTACTCCGACGTCGGAGTGACCTTGACGGGCAGCACGTACTTACCCGACACAACGAGAACCTATTACACATTCTTAGGCTGGTATTTGGATTCAGCTCTTACCAAGCCTGCTGACGGAGCAGCGATTTATGCAAGTACGACACTCTATGCAAAATGGACTCCCACGACATACACCACCGATTTCAGATACGTGGGACTTGACGGAGTTGACGAGGCAGATAGGCCCGCACTTCCCACAAACGTTGAGTTTAACGTTGAGGGCGAGGTAACCTTACCGAGCACTCCCGAGTCAGAGCTTACGTTCAACGGCTGGTATCTCGATGAGGCTTGTACCAACAGAGTCACCACCGCGGCAATCAGCGGTAGCGATCTTCTTGGTAATAACAGAGTCCTCTACGGTAAGTGGGTATCCGTACAGTATACAGTCACCTTTGAGGATGATAAGTATGGTGACGTCACCTATCAGAATGACACTATTGCATTCACAGAGGAGCAGCTTGCAGATGCAACTCTTCCCACAGTCAAGGATTATATGAAGGATATATCCAAGCAGTATTACTTCTTGGGCTGGTATCTCGGTGATACGCTTGTTACCGATTACAGCTTCATTGACGTAAACGATACGGATAATACCGCGTATACTCTTACTCCTAAATGGGCTCAGAAATACGAGCTTATTATAAATAACGTATCATCGGGCGGTAACACGGCTATAACGTTCAACGAGCATATTTACCTCTATGATGACACGCAGATCGCCGAATACTTCACAACGTATGACACCAAGGCAAAGCAGTATGACGGCGACATGTCAGTTAACAAGTACTTCACAGGATGGAGCGACGGCACGTCGACGGTAACGTCACTGACGACGGCAAGCTTCAATGCGACGACCAAGTCGCTGACGCTCATTCCGAGCTGGGCAAATAAGGTTTACGTCAAGTATACCTCAAACAATACCAAGGCTAATTCGGATATTGTAACCTACAGTACAAATATCTACCACAAGCCCGGTACTACGGTCACGTTGCCTGCAATAACAGGATTTGATAACAACTGGTCTAAACAGTACTATCTCACATCCTGGACGGCTAACGGTACGGAACTCAGTCTTACCGCTACCTCTTACACGTTGAACGCAAATACCGAGATTGCCATCACCTGGGGTACTAAGACCGAGATTACGGTGTCCAACAGTAACTCCACAATTACCATTACTCATATCAGTAATAATAACGCAACGTACACTGCGAACGGATATGCAAAGGTTGGAGACACCATCAAGGCGTCGGTAAGCTACACCCAGAGCGATGACAGGACGTTCACTAAGGACGGCCAGTCCTATACCGCAAATACGGAGGTCACCGTAGGAACAAGCAAGATTGCGTTCGCCGCAAGCAGCTCCAGCTGTGTCGCAGCAGGAACGCTTATAACACTTGCAGACGGAACTCAGAAGAAGGTTGAGGACCTGCTTGAAACCGATATACTTCTTGTATTCGACCACGAAACAGGTAAGTTCGTTGAGGCGGGAATCATCTTCATAGAGGACGAGGGATACGACTACTACAACGTAATCAATCTTAAGTTCTCCGATGGAACCATAACCAGACTTATTTACGAGCACGCTCTGTTTGATGCAACGCTTAACAAGTACGTTTACATCAGAGAGTATAACTATTCCGACTATGTCGGACATGAGTTCGTGATAGTAAATAACGGTGTAACGGAGACGGTAACTCTTGACGAGGCTTACGTAACCTACGAGTACACCGGATGCTACAGCTTGGTAACCGCTTACCATCTCAATTATTTCATCGACGGCTTGATGTCTATACCCGGCGGTATCGACGGCTTGTTCAACATCTTCGAATACGGAGAGGGTTACAAGTACGACGAGCAGAAGATGAAGGAGGATATTGAGAAATACGGTCTGTACACGTATGAGGACTTCGAGGAGTACGTTCCCGAGGAAATATTCCACATATTCCAGGCACAGTATCTCAAGATTTCAGTTGAGAAGGGCTATATCACGTTTGACGAAATTCTCGCCTTGATTGAGCGTTATATCGTCGGACACGGCTTTGTATAGCGACACAGGAAAATGCGATTTTAAGCAAAATTTACCCCCTTGGCGAGCGCGATAACGCCTCGCCGAGAGGGATGCTAAAACCCATAGGGCAAAAAGCACATTTCTCTTTAACAACCGGGAGCGGCGCAGGATTGCCCGCCTGTGTTCGCAACCGATAAAAAAACATATAAATCAAGACATTTCAAGACACGACACAACAAACAGCAAAAAACAGTTCAGCAAATTTACTTAAGCGTGAAAACGCAAACAAACGTTAGCAAAAACCCATTAACAAACAAAAAAACAAACAAAAATTTATTAAAAAACGGAGTCACGACAGCGCAAAGGTCAGGACTCCAAGCAAGAAAGCGAGGAAATTAAAATGACACGCAAAAACAGTAAAATGTCCCTTGGCGTGAAAATCGCCAGCATTCTTACCTGTCTTGCACTTACTGCAGTTGGTTTTGCATCTTGGTTGATACTTAAACCCGCAGAAACAAAGACAGTATCCGGCTCCTTCACCGTTTACTCGGTTGAGGACAACAACATTGAGATTGCCGTTTCACCCGCAGAAGCTAATAAGATCGTCTTCGGTCACGACGGTTCTACTCAGAACGGCGCATGGCTCCAGTACGACGGAGTTAGCCCCCAGGCACTTACAGCGGTATTTGACGTAACCGTTAAGTCTGTTAAGAGCAACGGCGATGCAGGTCTTCCTCTTACCAAGGTTCTTTCCAGCATTGATATCGCGTATGCTCTTGATGCAAATGCAACCGCTTTTGAAGATGCAGTTGATGCAGGATACCTTAAGGACGCGGTTGTAACAGTTGACAAGGGCACTTATGCGGATGATAAGATTCTTATCAGCACACTTGGTCTTAGCGATACCGATACCGAGGTTACCGTTAAGGTAACAGTTACCTTCGGTTGGGGCTCAGCGCTTGGTAACCAGAACCCCTACAGCTACTTCAACAATCTTGATTATTCTGCATCTAATGCGACAGCAGCAACCACTGCGCTTACTGCAATCAAGGCTGTAGAGAACACCACCTACAAGCTTACCATCAATACCACCAACAAGTAATACGGAGGTAGTACAAAATGAAAAAGACAACTAAATTAACAAGAAGCACTTTCAAAAGAAAGTTAGTTATCTTCGGTGTTTCCATTTTCGCAGCAGTTGCACTTACCGCTACCGGTTTTGCTACCTGGATTATTTCCGCTAATGCAAAGAAGGTAGAGCAGGGCAACATCAGCGTAGGTGTTACCGAGGACGCAACCATCACCTTTGGTGATATCACACTCAGCAACCCCGACATCCTCTTCGAGCCTGCAAAGGACGACTATGAGGGCCGTGTTCAGGCAGATAAGCAGAAGAGTGACGGCGATGGCGGCGTTATCGAGCCTCTCGTTGAGAGCCTCTCCGCAACCTTTACCGACGTTTCCGTACGCGGTGCAAAGAACATCAGAACCATGACAGTAACCCTCTTCGTTCCACAGGGCGTTGATGCAGCTATCTCCAAGAACTACATCACACTCGTTGGTGACGGTTGGGTAAAGGGCGAAGAGCTCGTTGAAGAGACCTTCGGTGAGGGCGATGACACAGTTACGCTCAAGGGCTACAACTACGTTGCAACCTTCGCTGTAACCGATAACTGGACCACACTTTCCGCAGCAGGCTTCACTCTTACGAGAGATGCAGGCAGCAATATTGCAACCTTCTCCGGCGGAGTTACATTCGCTTGGGGCAGTGCATTCGGCGGAATGAACCCCTCTATTTACTATGATACCGAGGGCGCAGGCGCAGAGGTAGATAACGAGACCGTTATCAGTACTCTTGATGACTTAAGAGCTACCGTTTACGGTGTAACCGATCTTGATCAGTACAAAGATGAGTTCGGCGAGTTCACCGACGCGTGGGCAAGTGTTGCAGGTCCTCAGTACAAACTTACAATCGAGGCTAAGAACACCGCTGAATAATTTCAGCAAAACAGAAAATACACTAATTCCCAAAGGGGAAAGGGCATAAAATGAATTCTATGGAAATCATTGCCCTCGTTGTATCCGCAGTTGGCGTAGTGAGCTTTGCGGCGATATTTACACTTTTATATCGTTCCTACGCCAACTCGGTTATCACCGAGGTCGATAACGGGCAAAATGACGTAGAGTTAATTGAAGAAACAATCTACGAAAATTACAAAAACACAAAATTATCACGGCGTATTTTCAAAAGGGTAAAGCAGGTGCTCTTCTATGTGCTGATTATACTGCTCGTTCCTCTGATGGCGATAGCCATCGTGAGCAAATTCAGGGACGGAGTGGTTATGATTGGCGGCAAGGGCGTAATCGCGGTAGCTTCCGGCTCGATGAGCGAGAAGCATCCCGATAATATGTCTTACCTTGCAGGCCTCGACGATCAGATCCCTACCTATGATATGATTGTCATAGAGAGGGTGAGCAGCCCCGCCGATTTGAAAAAATATGATACAATCGCCTACGTCAACGACGAGGGAACAAATATCATACACCGTATAGTAAATATTGAATACACCGCCGACGGTATGAAGTTTACTACCCGAGGCGACTCCAACAATGCCGACGATAAGTACAAGCCCACGATAGACGATGTTATAGGTCGTTACACGGGCAAGAGTATTCCGTTTGTGGGATTGTTTATAATGTTCTTACAGTCCTATTCCGGCATAGTTACAATAGCTGCGGTAATCTACTGTCTGCTCATGATAGAGTGGGTCGGAGATAAAATATATAAGGCGCGCATGGCACGACTTGAAATACTGCAGGATTCCATTGACTTTAAGAAAGAAACCGAGACCGGAGGAGATATAACGAGCTCCTTTGTGGAAACAATTCGGTTCCGAAATATCATATACACCTTTGATGAGAACGGATTTGTTGACAAGACCGTTCTTGATGACGAAGAGCTTGCCGCGGAGAACAGCTCCGATGACGGTGAGCAAATAAATGACAGCGAAACTCCGTCGAACTAAGTTCGGTAACGATCCCGGGGGCGCGGCTCCCACAAAAAATAATCGACTAAGCTCCCGTGGCGGAGTAAATGGAGAAAACAATGTTTCAAACAGTAATAACAAGAAAGAATTTAATATCGATATCCTTGTCCGTATTCTATGCGGTGGTGCTTCTCTTTACGGGAATGTGCCTTAACACAGGATCGGGATTTGTAAATAAAAAGAACCCGATAGCTATGCTTGCCGAGGCAATCGGTTTTGATAAGATCAGCGCAGGTACGTCGGCATTCATAATTCTGCTGCTCATTTCTATATACGTTATTATCTTCGTAGCGGCTATCTGCTATGAGAGAAGATACGCGATAGTAAACGGCCAGAAGCCCACCGCACCCAAAATGCTTCTTATCTATGCTGCAACCTTTGTTGTATGCACAGTGCTTTCATTCGGTCTTGGCCTCCTCTTCCACAAGCCTTGGAGCGCGCAGGACATAGGCGTAACTCTTAACTACATAGGTCAGTCACTCGCAATAGGTACTATTATCTACGTTGCACTCTTTGCGGTTATCGGTGCGGTTATAATGTTCGTGGTTAACTTTATCCTCATCGACAAGCCTTATAAGTTCTTTGACGAGGACGAGGCTCCCGTACTTGCAGATGACATCGAGGCAGACCTCGATCTCAAGAATTCCTTTGACGTTGATGCTGATGACGTAAGCAGCTCCGGTAACGGCAACGGCGGCTTTGGCGGCTCAGGCGGCGGTCAGGGTGGCGACGGCGGCTCAGGCGATGCTGTTGTATCCGGTCTTGAGCAGCTTGAGGACAGAGAAAAGGTGTTCCCCACGCTCTGCAAGATAGACCTTGAATACGATGGATTTGTAAACGACCTTATCCCCACCACAGATCTCACTCTCGAGCAGCTTGCAACAGGCTTCCGTAACTATCTTTGTAAGGTTGAGAAGCTCTACTTCGAGCCTGACGTTATCCGCTTCTTTATCAGCGGTCTTGCAGCATCTCACTTCGAGATCCTTGAGGGACTTTCCGGTACAGGTAAGTCCTCACTTCCCAGATATTTCGCAAAATATGTAAACGGTAATGTACTTTTCATGCCCGTTCAGGCAACATGGCGTGATAAGACCAACATACTCGGCTTCTTCAACGAGTTCTCAAAGACTTATTCGGAGACCGACTTCCTCTGCGAGCTTTACAGAGCAAACTACAACCCCGATGTTATCACCTTCTTCGTTCTCGACGAGATGAACATCTCACGTGTTGAATACTACTTCGCAGACCTTCTTTCCGTCCTTGAGTATCCTAAGGACGAGTGGCGTCTTAAGGTTATGACACTTCCTTATAACTTCGTTCCTCCGATGAAGATAGACGAGGGATTTGTTAAGATCCCCGAGAACTGCTACTTCGTTGGTACAGCTAACAAGGACGACTCGACCTTCACAATTACCGATAAGGTTTACGACCGTGCTATTACTATCGAGTTCGTATCCGACAACCGTCCCTTCACCGTTGATGAGGAGACTCCTACTATCACCCTCAGCCACGCTACACTCCGTAACCTCTTTGATGAGGCTCAGGCAAACGAGGATTACCGTCTTAACGACGATGATATGAAGAAGATCCGTCAGGTGTTTGACTATGCTTACGATGCATTTGACATCGCAATCGGTAACCGTATCCTTAATCAGATAGCTAACGTTACTCCCGCATTCGTTGCGGCAGGCGGCACCAAAGAGGCTGCTGTTGACTTCATGATCGCAAAGAAGCTTGTTTCCAAAGTAGAGGGTAGATTTGAGGAGCACATCAAGGACTCTCTCAACGGACTTATCGCACTTGTTGATAAGCTCTACGGCCCGGGCGTAATGACCAGAACAATAAGAACTGCCAAGATTATAATGAGAAACCTTTAAGCTATGAGATTCATCGAAACAGCGCAGCTTAACGACTTTATTAGAGAAGCATATTCCGACTCGCAGTCGATCGCGGATATGTACGGCGACATTGAGGATCAGGATATCATATCCTTGCAGAAGGCGTCTTTTGAGAAGGATGCCGAGTATTTGAGAGAGATATCCTCCCTCCTCAACGCCATTCTTTCTATAATTTATCATCCCCATATCTCTAACAAGACGGAGGACGTCATTCTTCGTGTCGAGCAGGTTGGCAGCCTCGGCTCGGATGAATTCCGTCAGATCCTTCTTGACACTCAGCTATGGAAAAGACACGGCGCGACGATGATTCCCGAGGAGGTTCACTATCGCCAGCACATAGATGAGCTGAAGATTTATGAGAACAGGTTTATAGTTCTTCTTGTCAACCTTATTGACAGAGAATTGACAAAATACAATAGCTTTTACGTGTCAAAGCTCCCGACCTTTGACTCACGCTCTGCGGCATTGCCGCGTGACGAGGTTGGAGGACTTATAGTCACCATCGACCGCCTCAAGAGGAGAGTGCAGTTTATCAAGAGCACCTACTTCTACAAGGTTGTTTCCGAGGGTAAGCCCCTCACAGGGAAGATAAGACCGACTAATATACTTATGCACGACCGTCTTTACAGACATTGCTTCAAGTTCTACCGCAATTATATACGCTATGAGGATACCGACGCTATCAAGATAGATTTGCGCAAGTACTACGTGCTTCTCATCCTCAGGGCGCTCAAGGGACGCGGCTTTGATCTGGTTGGCGACACTGACGGTGACGTGATAAGCTTCAAGACTCACAACTTTGATTTGACGCTTGAGCTTTCGGGCGTTAACGAAATAATCATGACCGTATCCACAGCGGGCAGGGAGATTGCCACACACGTTCTGTACGTCAGCCTTGACGACAGAGAGGACAAGGCGATCGGAGGCGTCAAGACGACCACCGAGGAGGCACTCTCACTCTGGGGACTCTCGACTCTCGACAGAGAGCAGGAGCGCACGTGCGCCTCCGAGAAGAACCTCGTCAGGACCTGGATAGATTCCAAGCTCAGAATTACCAAGCTCCGCCAGGATATTTACGGCAAATACTGTCCTGTATGCCGTAGCCGTAACGTAGTTTCCGAGGACGATGAGATGCATATGTGCGGCAACTGCACCTCGGAGTACGTATTTGTAGAGAGGGGCCAGCTCGGCAACGTCTGGTTCCGCAAAATAAGAAAGTAGGATAAGCACCGTGTTAAAATTCTGGAAAAAGGCAAAGCCCGAGGCTGAAGTAGAAAATACCGAAGCAAAAGAGGCTGCCCCTGCCGAAGCAACACAAAAAAACGCAGGAAAAACCTTACCCAAGGATGACCGCGAGCCTATGATATCTATAAGGGGATTACATAAGGCATACGGTCCGAAGCAGGTATTGAAGGGACTTGACCTCGACGTATACGAGGGAGAGCTTTTCGGCTTCATCGGTAAGAACGGTATTGGTAAGTCCACCACCATAGACTGCGTAATAGGCTCGAAAAAGTTTGACGCGGGCAACATCACCCTCAATGGCTTTGACGTTAAGACGGAGGCATTGGATGCCAAGGCGTCGTTTGGATACGTAGCGAGTGAGCCTGCGTGCTACGAGGTTATGTCGGGCTACGATTATCTCGAATTTGTAGCCAGCATATACGGCATCTCCGAGGGTGAATTCAAGAATAACTACCGTTATCTTTGCAAAAGACTCAGCCTTGACGAGAAGGAATTGCAGAACCCTGCCAGTGACTACTCTCACGGTATGAAGCAGAAGCTGTGCCTCATCGCCAGCCTGCTCCACAATCCGAAGGTATGGATACTTGACGAGCCGACCGTTGGTCTTGACATTATGGCGGTTGAGGAGCTCAAGCTGATGATGCGCGAGTATGCAAATCACGGCCACACAGTATTCATCACCTCTCACAACATCGACCTGGTTGCAAAGCTGTGTGACAGAGTTGCCATTATAAATCACGGCAAGGTTGCAGCGCTTTACGACTTAAAGAAAGAGCCGAACAGAAGAATTCAGCTCGCCAAGATATTTATGGACGTCTACAAGACGCAGCCTACCGCATAACAGGGGATATATCCGACCGTCACACAGCTTGACGGTCGGAGCCCCGAAAAACTTACACGTATACCACTTAAAGATATAGGAGCTTGCCAATGCTTACCTTGCTTACCAAGGATTTCAAGCTGATGTTTGCCGGTGAAAAGACACTTGCAAAAAGAATTCTGAACGCTCTGTTCAGCACGATTTTTGCCGCCTGCTTTATAGCGATTGAGATCTTTCTTTACTCAAAAATATTGAATAAAATAAAAGATTACCGCGATGCTCCCGTTGCATTCACCTGCATTTTCGTGGCTATCGTGTCATTGTTGATGATAATCAACGCCATTTCCAAGGCGCAGAAGCTGTTCTTCGACCGCAAGGATATAGAGCAGCTCTCCAATCACCCGATTGACGACGGTGCATTGATAGGATCAAAGCTTATTTTCCTATTCTTCAACCATTACGTGACGTCGTTTATTTTCCTTTATCCCGTATTTGTTGCTTACGGCGTTACCTTTGCCAATAACCCGATGTATTTCTACACGGCACTGTTCTATCCCGTTCTATCATTCTTCTTTGAGGTCGGTGTAGCATTGATATTCGTCTATCCCGTGTGGCTTCTTATTGAGTATTTGAAAAAGCACGTGCTCATCGAGTTTATCGTGTCGGCAGTGCTTCTGTTCGGGTTCTCGCTTCTTTATTCCCGCATACTTAAAACGTTTGTTGACATGGTTGCCAACAACAATCTTGATTTGATATTTACCGAGAAGTCTATGACGCGTCTTACGGGCATCTGCTCAAGACTCTATCCCATTAACTTCCTCGTCGACATATTCCTCGTTAATTCCACAAGAGAGCTTTTACCGTATCTCTGCATCGCTCTCGGCGTGTTTATTCTCGGCCTTGCAATTACGGTATTTATGTTCACCTACGTTCGTACGGTATCCGTCGCGCGCAAGTCTAACCCCGAGCGCGAGTTCACGTTCAAGAACCGTAGCGTAACGCTCTCACTCATCTATAAGGAAGTAGCTCTTATCAGCAAGAATCCCGACTTTATATTCTCATTCACGGGATTGCTTGTTGTACAGCCGTTCTTACTCTATCTCATAGTCGTTGCCATGAGCACGATATTCTCGTCGGGAACGTTCCTCATCTACGCAACCCTGTTCCCGAGTATGATTTCGACCGTTAACATATTCGTTGTCATTATGGTAACCCTGATCATCGCATCGGGCGCAAACCACTATATCTCCATGGAGGAGAGAACGATAAAGAATATGAAGACCATACCCATAGATTACAGGAAGCAGCTGCTTGTCAAAATCGCTATTCCGTTCATTATGTCCGAGGCGTCCTTGACAATCGCCATGCTTGTAATTCTTATCACGGGTGCGATGTCACCGTTATCCTGCCTGTTTGCATTCCTTATATCAACCGTGGCACTTGCGGTGTTCGACATCATTTCTCTCACAGAGGAGCTAAAAATCAGACACGCCAAGCCGCGTTCTACGTTCCTCTCCACTCTTTATGCATATCTGTTGCCGATAACCTTTGCGGTATTGAGCCTCGCATTCTCATTCCTCGGATTTAAGTCCTGGCTCATATATTCTATCGGTATAATTATATTCGCTCTTCTCGGCTTGCCGTCTGTACTCGGCTTAAAGCGTAATATGGGCGATTGGTTTATGGAATTGGAGACTGTTTACTGATGAAAAAGAAAAATCTTATCATCCTGTTGATGTTCCCGTTCCTGATATCTGTTTTCTGTATCGCTACTATAAACACCACGTACAATATGATAGACGTGGACATCTCGTTTATAGATTGGGATTACGAGGAGCTTGAGGACTTCCAGATAGGCAGTGAGCCACACAAGCTGACAGCCGTGGGAGTTAACCAGCGACATTCAAAGGTATCCGGAGGCGAGACTCTTATATGGAGTGTAGTCAATAAAAACAGAGATGAAGAGCCTCACGCCGAGGTGTATTTTGAGAAGGGTGCATACTACCTGCGTGCAATCTCTCCCGGCGAGGTCGTCATCACCTGTACAAATGAAAAGGGTAACGTGCATCGTTCCCTCAATGCAATCATATACAAGGACGCCTTTCTCGGTCTGTACGTAAAGGGCTCGTCACAGGCTAACATAGACCCCATGGTTTATTTCGGGCAGTACGACCACACGAGAGATAATCCCGCACAGTTTGAGATTCAGGTCAAGGTTGCTCCCGAGGAGATGGCAAACAAGGTTACAATACTTCACAGTGACAACGTAACCTATGATAAAGAAACACGTACGGTTAAGATAAATCAGGACGTGACCGGTGTTGAGGAGGCGTATTTAACCATCGTTTCCAATGACGGCATAGCGACACCGTATACCTATAATTTCAGCATAGTTGAAAAGGGTGTGAACGTATACACCTACGACGATTTGCTCAACTGTACCAATAATAGCAAGTACGGCGAGATAGTCGTATTGCAGAGAAACTTTGAGTCGCTCGGAAATACTTACGTGCTTGACGGCAACGGTGAACCGCAGATTTCCTTCGGCAAGCCTATCAGGCTTTCGGAAAACACGGAGCTCTTCGGTCACTACGACTTATCCACAGGAAAGTATTCCTTCGGGGATGAGGTCTACGATTTCAGAACGACGTACAGAGCCAGCACCAACTTTATCGATCAGTGGAACCAGTTCAGTAAGACTGACAGCGATTATTCGGAAATTCCCGACCACGTCTGGGTAGGTCTTCGTGTCAGAAAGGACTTCTACGGCAATGGTTACACTATCAATATGCATAACCTTACTTACCCATACAGCACCTACAACGGCACGACCATTCCGCGTCTGACCGACGATAACCTCTTCAGAGGTCCGCTCAAGATGTACTCTCTCGGCGATCCTAACAATTCGCCTCTTGTATCTCTCTACGGACAGGATAACATCGGTATGTACGTTGAGGGTAACGGCATAGTTGTTAACGACGTCAATCTGAAGAACTGTGATTTCGGTGACAGAGTGGCAAATCTCGATACCGTGGGAACCGTTCTTGAGATTTACGGCGACGGTGTCACTATAAAGAATTCAAAAATATCCAACGGAAAGAACGTGGTTCGCAGCTTCTCATCCAACGATCTTCTCATAGATAACTGTATACTCAGTAACTCACGCAACTTCCTCTTCCTGACAGGCTCAAATGAATACGTGCCCGTTAACAGAGAGTCCCTGAATACCTTCAAGCTCCTCGACGGTCAAACACAGAATGAGGCTATCAAGACGTTCCTTGGTCCCGACGGTGACGGTGACGAGGTCCTCAACACGTTTATAAAGAACTATTGTCAGAACCAGGACGACAGACGCGCAATGAGAGCCGCACTCGAGTCGATACAGAAGGCGCTCAACAGCGGTGCCGACGGTGGATTGCCTTATAAGGGCAGTACCGTGATAAACGATACGTACTTCTACCGCAGCGGAATTTCGTCGATTTGCCTTGAAACGCTATTCAACAGCCCGTTCCTTGATTCCTCGTCTCCCTCGCTCATCAGCGACATCTTCGAGACGATAGACTCTATAGATCAGGATTCGAAATCTCTTGTTCCTTACGTTGCCACTCAGGTTTCCGGTGTGGCATATCCCGTCGAGGTGACGGTGACCGGCTCGACACGCTTCTATGATTACAAGGAGCCGGACAAGATTGAGCTCGACGGTCTTATTGAGCAGCACATGACCGAGAAGGTAGCGGGCTTCTATGACGGAGAGATCGGCATAGATACGGTGTTCCCACTCCGCACGATGCTGATGCAGAAGGCAAAGTCCAACAAGAAGTTCACTCATACCGATTCCGAGAGTGAGCTTACCTACGTCAACGTACCCGTAACGTTTTACGGAGGAGGCGTAAATCTGTCTAAGATTTCCTTCAAGCTCGACGATGAGGACAATCACGTCAGCGCATCCGTAGAGGTCGACCTGCTTGATTCCTACCTCGGACTCAAGGGCAACTCCTCACAGTCGGATGATCCGCTTGCAGCCATAAAGGGTATAGTTTATAAAACAGTTCCCACGGTTACGGGCTTTGAGCCGTTCAAGTTTGCCTTTGTTACTGATGGATATCTGTACGGTGAGGCACCTCAGATAACCGATCTTAAAGATAATGCAAAAGGAGAATAGAGTATTAAATGAAAAATACGATTGTTAAAATAGTAGCGGCAATCTGCCTTGCATCCATAATGGTTCTTACACTTACCGGATGCGGCGGCTTCTTTGCCGAGGAGGAGCTTATAATCAGCTCCGTTACGCACAAGCGTCTTGAGGACGGCTCTGTGCAGCTTATAATCACCTATCAGGATGACGTCAAGGAGCCCGACGTGTTTGTTCTTAACCAGGGTCCCCAGGGCGACGTAGGTGCAACGGGTAAGGGAATTGAGAGCATCGTTCCCCTACACAACAAGGAGAAGAATCTTACCGTTGTGACTATAACCTACACCGACGGTGAGGTATATACGTTTGAGATTCCCGACAGCGCAACCATTGAGAATATGGGCTACGTTAAGGACGAGGTGTCAGGACAGCTCTTCTTTGAGGTTGTTTATACTACTACCGATTCAAACGGTGTTATTGCCGAAAGATACCCCATCGACATACCCGAGAACGGTAAGGACGGTAAGGACGGCGCAAAGATAGTTGGCGCAACGTGTATTCAGGTGAATGACGATTTCTCTGCCGTTTGGGAGTTCCGTATGGATGACGGATCAACCTTCGAGGTTACAGTTCCCACGGCTCCCGGTGTGCTGGATGTTGACTGCGTGCCGGATCCCGATCACAACGGCGATTATAAGATGACAATTATATACACCACTCTTGATGAAGAGGGTAACAACGTCACGGATGAGTTCTGGATCGAGCGTCCCAATCAGTGGATATATGATTACTTCGGCTCTGACGGTCCCTCTGCATTCACAGGCAAGATCGGTGACTTTGCATTTGATGATACACTCAAGATAATCTGGCACAAGGAATACCTTGAAAACGGTGAGGTTTCCTGGGTACAGGTGGCAAATCTTAAGGTGGACTACAGCGACGTTACAAAGTACAGAGTTACCTTCCACTTTGATGATACTGACGATGATAATGAAACCACCGTTGTCCGTCAGATAAGAGAGAATTCCAACTTCTACTATTCGGGATATTCTATCCCTGTTCCTCCCGAGAAGGAGGGTTACGTATTTGCAGGCTGGTATACCGAGAGAGGACTTGTGACACCTCCGGTTACCATGGGCGCATTTACT
>JAZNHE010000103.1:0-4059 GCA_045576795.1 Eubacteriales bacterium
TCATACACACGAAGGCGCTTTCTATGCTTCGGCTTAATATGCGCATTGCGGGGGGAGAATGATAATGGCTAAATTTGAATTGAACCTTACCAACATAGACAAAGCAAGTCAAACTGTTACCGACTTTCTCTCAAACGAAAAGGTTGCTCCCAAAGAGGTACAGAGGATACGCCTTTCCGTTGAGGAGATCCTGCTGAAGTATTTTGATGCCGCAGGTAATGGTGTAAATTTTGAAGTTATCACATCAAAGCGCTTTCGCACATTGAAAATTGAACTTGCGGTGGCTGGCGACAGCATAGACCCCTTTGCCGATGGCGATGGAGAAGGAACTATTCTGAACAACCTTCTTGCCAATCTTGGTCTTGCACCAACGTGGAGATATAGAAATGGCAAGAATATCATAACCTTTACCGCAAAGAAGCAGAGAAAGATGTCCCAGATATCGCAGCTCGGCATTGCAATTCTTGCTGCGATTGCTCTTGGCTGCATCTGTCTGATGCTGCCCGATAAGGTGTCCACTTTTATATCTGCCTCGGTCGTTACTCCCCTGTTCGATACTTTTATGGGACTGCTGTCTGCAATTGCAGGACCCATCATCTTCTTATCGGTGGCTTGGGGCATCTGCGGTATTGGCGATATGGCCACCTTTGGTAAAATCGGTAAAAAAATGATTGGGCGGTTTCTCCTTGTTTCGGTGATCGTCGGAGCGGTGATGACAGTTCTGTTTGCTCTGTTTTTCAAAACATCTGCATCTGGCGGAGCGGCATTTGAGTTCTCTGACCTATACGAAATGATACTGGACATTATTCCGGACAACCTTTTTTCCCCCTTTATTGAAGGAAACTCTTTACAGATTATTTTTATTGCGATTATCGTTGGGCTGACGATGCTGTTCCTTGGCAACCGAATTCCGATAATGATGAGCGCCATAGATCAATTAAATATGGTGATGCAAACCATTATGAGTGCGGTTAGTTCCTTTATCCCGTTTTTTGTGTTCGGCAGCATTTTTAATATGATCGTCGGAGGCAATCTTCTTTCTGTTGCAAAATCGTATAAGCTGATAGTCGTGATGCTTCTCGGTGATCTGGTTTTGATGGCGGCATACTTATTCCTTGTGTCCTTCAGAAAAAAGGTGGCACCGTTTACGCTTCTCAA
Source organism: Eubacteriales bacterium (assembly GCA_045576795.1). GTDB lineage: Bacteria > Bacillota > Clostridia > Oscillospirales > CAG-272 > UBA1740. Next base: position 1,159 of record JAZNHE010000103.1, read on the forward strand.
AAAACTGATGCCGACTTATATTATCGGTCTTACTACCGCATCGGCAGTAGCGGCATATCAAACGAACATTTCGACCTGTGAAAAGAAACTCGGCATTGATAAAAAACTTATTGATATCGGAATACCTCTCGGACAAGTCATCTTCATGCCTGGTGCAATCGTTCTGTTCGTAGCCGCCGCATTTGGCATGGCCGAAACATACGGTGTCGCTATTACACCGATCTGGATGCTCACCGTATTTATTATCAGCGTGATTCTGGCGATAGCAGCACCGCCTGTTCCCGGAGCTGCACTTACATGCTACACGATTTTGTTTATGCAGCTTGGCATTCCCACAGAGGCGATTGCTGTTGTTATCGCATTGAATGTTATTCTTGAATTTGTTGCAACGGCTGTTAATCTGTTCTGCTTACAAACCGAGCTTGTGGAGCTTTCGGGATCCTTACAAACGCTTGATGTAAAGAAATTAAGAATCAGAGACTAAATCGAGATATCACTTTTTATATAATTCAATAAACGCACTTTGAATGCGGAATTTCACCGCAAAACAAGGTGCGTTTTTTAATTTTTTTTGAACATTTCAACTTTTTTGCAGAAAAACACCACCCTCGAGCGTTTTTATTAGGTGAAGAGACCAAAAATGTCCTTTATCAAATTGAATAGCCCCAGTCGAGAGTTATACAGGCGTTATGGATAGTGTGCGATGATATGAGCGCACCCATGGCTGAAAGCGTACACAGTACTGCCTGATATACTTGGTCGAAAGGCGAGCAAAGGAAATGGCTCGATGTGGCGGAGTTAAACTGTAATAGCGGAGTTGTTAACCAAAGAAATTATCAAAACGAAGGGAGGAATGATTTGATAAGAGAAAAAAGCGAAATTTACGATAAGCAAACCGAAAATTATTTAATTGGTCTGAGAGCATATACATATCGTCACAGCAAAGCGCAGGAGGTACGCCTTTATAGATAATAGAAAAAAGGATGAATGGAGCGGCTTTGCTGATTTATTGGCAAACTTAATTGAAAAATACGCGGGGGTTCTGGATATTGAAAATCTTCCCGAACCGTCGGTTTGTTTGGACAGTTCAAAGAAAATGTAAATAATTCCAAACTTTTCGAGGAATCTATTGAAAAGACCGATATTATATGATATAATATGCGTGTGATGAGTGTCCAAACCTATTCTGAAAGCAATTTCGGTGCGAAAGTATATAGCGGTGTTACATACGGCAGCACTAATGAGGAAGACGATATGAAAAAAGACAAGATAAAAGTATATATTTACACGAGAGTATCCACCACGATACAAGTGGATGGATACTCTCTGGATGCTCAAAAAGCCAGAATGAAAGCATTTGCCGAGTACAATGACTATGAGATTGTAGGTGAGTATGAGGATGCCGGTAAATCCGGTAAGTCCATCGAGGGAAGATTAGAGTTCAACAGTATGATGGAAGACATCAAATCTGGCAAGGACGGTGTTTCCTATGTATTAGTATTCAAACTCTCTCGTTTTGGCAGAAATGCGGCAGATGTTTTATCCACCTTGCAGGTAATGCAGGATTTTGGTGTCAATTTGATCTGTGTTGAGGACGGAATCGATTCCTCCAAGGATGCAGGAAAGCTGATGATCTCCGTTTTGTCAGCGGTCGCCGAGATTGAGCGTGAAAATATCCGTGTTCAGACGATGGAGGGCAGAATCCAGAAAGCTCGCGAGGGTAAATGGAACGGCGGCTTTGCCCCCTACGGATACACGCTTGAAAAAGGCAATCTGTTCGTCAATGAGGAAGAAGCCGAAGCAATTCGTATCATTTTTGACAAATATGTGCATACCGATATGGGTGCAAATGGACTTGCCCGATACCTTGCCAATCATGGCATCGGTAAAATCCAACGTCAAAACGGAAAGAATCCTCTATTTGATGCGGCTCTTATTCGTAGGATATTGAAAAATCCTGTTTATTGTGGTAAAATTGCCTATGGCAGACGCAGAACGGAAAAGGTGCACGGTACAAGAAATGACTATCGCCTTGTAGAACAGGACAATTACTTGTTGGTCGATGGTCTGCATGAAGCTCTTGTTTCCGAAGAACTCTGGCACGACGCACAGGTGAAGCTATTGGCACAGGCAAGAAAATATGAAAAAGTCAATCACGGTAAAGACAATAAGGTGCATCTGTTGACAGGTTTGCTCAAATGTCCAATCTGCGGAGCCGGTATGTACGGTAACAAGAGCGTCAAGCACAAAGCAGATGGCACGAAATACAAGGACTTCTATTACTATGGCTGCAAGCACCGCACAATGACGCGTGGGCATAAATGCGATTATAAGAAGCAAATTCACGAAGAACTTTTGGAAACTGCCGTGGCAGAGGTTATCACCAAATTGGTCAGCAATCCAAAGTTCGCGGCATTGATGCAACAGAAAATCAGTATGAAGGTGGATACCGCTGCAATCGAGCAAGAGATCGCCAACTACGAAAAGCAGCTTCGACAGTGCTATTCTACTAAATCAAGACTGTTTGAAGAAATTGACTCCCTCGATCCTGACGATAAACACTACATCAAACGAAAGGCAGACCTCGATGATCGCCTATACAAGATGTATGATAAGATCGAGGATACGGAGTCTTTACTGATTGAAGCCCGAGCAAAGAAAACGGTAATCGAAGCGGAAAAGTTAACAGCCGATAATATCTATAAGGTATTGATTTATTTTGACAAGCTGTACGCCGTAATGGATGAACAGGAACGCCGACAGCTTATGGAATCGCTGATCTCCGAAATCCATATTTTTGAAGAACGCAAACCGAATGGACAGTGGCTGAAATCCATAAAATTCAAGCTGCCGATCATAGAGGAAGATATGGAAATGAGTTTGGACAATGATACACAAGTC
>JAZNHE010000104.1:0-2314 GCA_045576795.1 Eubacteriales bacterium
AAAGAAAACAAGGTCGAGGAATTTAACGAATATATCCGTTTTGGTGGATTTCCGAAGGTTCTTGAATTTGATGATCCGAATGACAAAGATACCTACATTGCGGAGGTTATTTCCCAAATTCTCGAAAAAGACGTTGTAAAGCACAAGAAGATCCGCAATCGCTCGGTGTTTGATAAGGTAATGACTTACGTTATCAATAATTTCGGAGCAACGATGAGTCTGTCGAGTATCGCTGAATATTTTGACAAACAGGAGCATATTAGCATCCGAACCGAAACCCTCAACAATTATTTGCAGATACTTGAAAACGCTAAGATCATATACAAATGCTCGCGCTTTGACGTTAAATCTAAAAAGTCTTTACGCGGTGAGCAAAAATACTATCTCGCCGACCTCGGTATCTATTTCTCTCGCAATGTGGATGCCCGTATTAACTACGGTCCCGTGCTTGAAAATATCGTATATACCTATCTGTCGGCAAAGAACTACAAGATGAGCGTTGGACGCATCGGTAAGCTGGAGTGCGATTTTATTACCCGCGTCAGCGACGAGTACAGATATATTCAAGTGGCGATGACGATCATGAGTCCCGAAACAGAGAAACGCGAATACAAGCCGTTTACAATGATACGGGATAACTACCCCAAATATCTGCTTACGATCGATACTCTGCTCCAAAAGCGGGACGGGGTAATTCATAAAAACATTGTCGAATTTATCTCGGCAGATGAAAATCTGTAAAATAAAAGTCATTAAGGGGATGTTCCCTTGTTCACGACAGAAAGAAGGTACTTACTGTGCTAAATATAGCCATCTGCGATGACGAAAAACTGTGGCTTGAAAATACTGCGGAGCTACTGAACGAATATTATCGCAAGCACGATGATATTGCCGCAAAAATCCATACCTTTCAGTCCGCCCATGATCTTGTAGAGTGTGTTGATGAGAGTGCCGGATTTGATTTATATATTCTGGATGTAATGATGCCGGAGATGACCGGTATTCAAGTGGGTGAAAAACTTCGAGCAGCGGAAAAACGCGGTCTTATTGTTTATCTCACCACCTCGAAGGATTTTGCTCTTGACGCTTATTCGGTGCAGCCGTTTCACTACCTGATAAAGCCGGTGGAAAAAGATAGTCTTTTTGCAGTGCTGGATAAAGCAACCGCTATTTTGAAGGATCGGCACACAAAAGCTATCTCTGTCAAAACAAAGGACGGCACGATACAGATTCTATTTGACAGTATCATGTACGTTGAGTTTGCCGACCGTTGCTGTCATTATCATCTGAAAGACAGCAATGTTGTAATCGGGAATCAGCTTCATGCTTCCTTTTCCGAAAGCATGTCTCCCTTGCTGAAGGATGGCAGGTTTTGCCGTTGCGGTGCCAGTTTTGTGCTCAACCTGTTTTACATATCTGCCGTTGAAAAGGATTATATACGGTTCAGAAATACGGATAAGACCTTGTATTTGCCGAGAGCGGCGAGCAACTCATTGATGCCGATTTGGCTTGATTATTGGATGGAGAGAGGAAACAACGTATGAACGAAATACTAAGATTATCTTCAGCAGCGTGGTCGTTGCTTCATATCCTGCTTTTGTTTTTATTCGTCTATCAACCAAGATACTCAAAGAAAAAGGTTGCAATCATATCCTGCGCCACGATGATTCCGCTGATTATCCTCAACGCGGTACTGCTTGGTGTACTGGGGCAGGACATTTACGGAAAGATGATACTGTTTTTGCTTGTCATTCCCAGCTTTGCATTTTTCTTTTTCCTTGCAAAGCACAGGGATTTCCGCTTTGTTTTCACCTTTTGTTTAGTAGACACCCTATCGGCGGAGATCGTTATTTTGTCTATGATACTGAATCAGTATTTTACACCTGACACCAATATTGTAATGTTTATAATCCGTATCCTTGCTTTTCCTGTTGTAGAGTATTATGCCGTTAAGAAACTGCGAAACCCGTATTATGAAATTCAAGACCGTGTGAAAAAGGGCTGGGGGATGTTCTCCCTTGTATCCGTTGTGTTCTATGTGCTGATCCTTGTAATGGTTGCTTTTCCAACGGTAATTACCGAACGTCCCGAGGATATGCCTATTCTGCTGATACTGATGGTTTTGATGCCGCTGATGTATCTGAATATTTTTCAAATACTCAACCATCAAAATAAGCTCCATACTGCCCAGCGCGAGCAGGAACTGTGGCGGATTCAATCCTCTCATATGCAACGTCAGATTGCACAGTTTGCCGAATCGGATAGGCGTGTCAGCTGTGAAAGGCACGATCTTCGCCACCGTCTTCAAATATTG
>JAZNHE010000105.1:0-5632 GCA_045576795.1 Eubacteriales bacterium
ACCTTAAACCGTATTTTTTTGTGGTAGATTGAGGGTTCTCCTTGTCGATAGGCGTATATGCATACGTCGAGGCAAGAAAACACAAAAACTACCTTAAACCGTATTTTTTGTGGTAGATTGAGGGTTCTTCTTGTCGATAGGCGTATATACATGCGTCGAGGCAAAAAAACATACAAGCTACCTTAAACCGTATTTTTTTGTGGTAGATTGAGGGTTCTTCTTGTCGATAGGCGTATACGCATACGTCGAGGCAAGAAAACACACAAGCTACCCAAAAAAATCAGTATCCGCTGATGGGAAGATCTTCGTTGTCTACACCCTTTTGCACTTTCAATATTTTAACATAATACTGCATAGTCGGGCTAACGTCAACTAATACACGGTCCCCTTCCTTATGCCCCATAAGTGCCGAGCCAAGCGGCGACTCCTTGCTTATATATCCCTCAAGCGCATTCTGCCTCAGGGTTGTGACTATCTGTATCTCGCGCTCCTTACCTGCCTTTTCGTTATATATCAGCACTCGGTCAAAAAGCGCAATGGCATCGGTAGTTTTATCTATTTCTATAACTCTGGCAGTTCTTATCATATTATCAAGATAGCGGATACGTGCCTCATTTCTCCTCTTCTCACGCTTCGCCTCTTTGTATTCTGCATTTTCGGACAGGTCGCCAAATTCACGCGTGCGCTTCATCTCCGCCATAAGCTTGGGAGCAAGCTCGACTCTGCGATAATGCATCTCCTCTTCCATCTTTTTTATGTCAACCTCTGTAAGCTCGTCGTACATAATATCACCTCTCAATATTTTACGTATATGGTAGCACAAATTCGAACATTTTGCAATATATTTTCAAAAATGAATAGTTTTTCATCTATATCGTTGACATATAAATGAATAAAATGTATAATTATAATGTAAGTTACAAGAAAAGCTCAAAGGAGATTCAAAATGATAGAGTTCAAAAATGACCGTGAATTTGATGCGCTCGGAATAGGTGAGGTAATGCTAAGACTGTCACCTGAAGGCAAGGAAAGAATTTCATACTGTGAAACCTTTGAGAAGATGGCAGGCGGCTCGGAGCTCAACGTTGTTTCGGGAATTTCGATGCTCGGACTACGCACAGGAATGATAACCAAGCTGCCAAAGAGTGAGATAGGCAAGTTCATAAAGCATAAGATACGCTTCGCAGGAACGAGCGACGACTTCATCGTATATGACGACTCCGAGGACAAGCGACTCGGTATCTACTACTATGAGAGCGGTGCATATCCTCGACTTCCCATAGTATCATACGACAGAAAGCTTTCTTCATTCAACACCTTCAAAGAGGAAGAATTGCCAAGAAATATTTACAATTCAGCCAAAATATTCCACACAAGCGGTATAACCCTCGCACTCAGCCATGAGATACGCCGCGAGGTAACAAAGATGGTGCGCGAGTGTCATATGACAGGCACTGCAATATCCTTTGACGTAAACTACCGTGCTTCCCTATGGAGCGAGGAGGCGGCAAGATCATCTATTACAAAGCTCCTGCCGATGATAGATATACTCTTCATTTCCGAGGAGACCTTGCGCCGTATGTTTGGTATGAAGGGCACTCTCCGCGAGATACACGCGGAATTCTCATTGCGCTATCCAAACATATCAATAATCGCATCCACCAGCCGCACCGTAATATCACCTACCAAGCACAGCTTTACATCTCTCATATATGACTGCAAGGAAAAGCGTCATTATGAGGAGGCGCCGTATGATAACATCGACGTAATAGACAGGATAGGCTCGGGTGACGCATACGTAGCGGGCGCTCTGTACGGACTTATCAAGCACGGCAATATTGAAAATGCGGTAAAATACGGTAATGCTATGGCGGCGCTGAAAAATACAATTGTCGGCGATATGATAGTGTCGGATCTTCAGGAGGTTGACAGAATTATAAAGGCTCACACCTCAACAGGACCAAAGAGCGAGATGATTCGTTAAGCGCACCTTGCTTCTGCTACTTAAAAGTCAGCTAAATGGACAAGCACTTGACTTTCAGCGAAAAACATTGTATAATATAAAAACTACTCTATAGCTTCACATAAAAAAAGGAGGTAGATTTTATGTCAAATATCTGGCATGATATATCACCCAAAAGAATATCGCCCGAGGACTTCATCTGCGTGATAGAGATCTCAAAGGGCAGCAAGAAAAAATACGAGCTCGATAAGGAAACGGGCTTTATTATGCTCGACAGAATACTATATACGTCAACGCATTACCCTGCTAACTACGGATTTATTCCGAGGACATACGGTGATGACGGCGACCCACTCGACGTCTTGCTCATATGTGCGGAGTCACTTGAACCCATGTCACTCGTAAGAGCATATCCCGTTGGAGTCATCAATATGATAGACAACGGCAGAAACGATGAAAAAATAATTGCAATTCCCTTCAACGATCCAAACTACAATCACTACAAGAACATAGACGAGCTTCCCAAGCACCTCTTTGATGAAATGTGCCACTTCTTCTCCGTCTACAAGAATCTCGAGCATAAGGAAACGGCAGTCGACGAGGTGTGCGGCAGAGAGGAAGCAATAAAAATAATACAGGCGGCAATCGTAAATTACAAGGAGAACTTCTGCTGATTTACCGGCCGCAAAGCGAGGAATTATGCATTTACAGGAATCAGGCGAGATGTATCTCGAAACAATATTCATACTAACCGAGCAGAATCCCCACGTGCGCTCCATTGACGTATGTGAGCATATGGGCTTTTCCAAGCCGAGCGTCAGCCGCGCGATAGGTCTGCTCAAGAACGGCGGATATATAAGCGTCGACGGTGACGGATATATCACACTGACGGACGTCGGACGCGAGGTTGCGGTAAAAATGTATGATAGGCACAAGCTCCTGACGGACTTTCTCGTATCTCTCGGAGTATCGGAGGATATTGCCGCAGCAGATGCCTGCAAAATAGAGCATCACATCTCCGATGACTCTTTTGAGGCTCTGAAAAAGCATATAAGCAAATAATAAATACAAGTGCTTGTGAGGTTGATCTCATAAGCACTTTTTTATAACGAAAACCACGCTATAATCGTGCGGTTAATGTAGAAAATCAAAACAACAACCGTAGGAGTCGACGTCCCCGGCGGCCCGATAAAACAACCTCAGGGGTGCTTTTCTGCTCAAATAGGGCGAAATCACGAAAAAAATATTTTTTAAAAATTTTGAAAATTTGAAGAATTTTTGCAAAAAAAACACTATTATATATAGAGCAATAAAATCTTCAATTTGTTTACATCTCCCAATACGTTTATCTTGTTAAAATCCATATGCTTCTTATCATCCTATCCACCTTGAAAAAACAATGGAAATGTGGTACAATAGCATAAAGACACCTTGGAGGGATATATGTTACCGTTCCTTTTAACACTTACTGATGAATCCAATCGTGCTAAAATCGAGCACATATACAACACATACTATGACTATATGATGAGGTATGCGATAAGTAAGCTTAGCAGCTCAGGAAAATCGGATTTCATCCACCTTGCCGAAGATGCTGTTCAAAACGCGTTTATGCAAATCACAAAATACATTGACAGCATAAATTTTTCTCGTGGTGAAAAAGATGTAAAAAACTATTGTTTATCCATATTGTATAACGAAATTTCCAACTTGTTGGACAACAATGAAGATTTTTACGAGCTTAATGAAGAATTGTTGCAAGAGAATAAGTATAATACACTTATAGAAGAAATTGAAATTAAGGAAAAATACCGAGAGGTTGTAGAAACTATCAAGACGATGGACGAGAGATACAGCATTACCCTATATCTCGCCCTATGTGAAGAAAAGACTGTAAATGAAATAGCGGATATGATGGGCATTTCTACAAAAACCGTTTATACAAGACTCGCAAGAGGTAAAAAGCTCTTGCTCGAATCCTTAAAGGAGAAAATTAATGGATAAAACCAACTTAGCACTCTTAAAGCAGGCTATCAGTGAGGGACTTAGCGAGAGCTTTGACGCCATCTCAAATAGCTACTCGGGTGAAATTGTCTGCTCCGAGAAGCACAGACTGGCTATAAGAGCTATAGTGTACGGCAAGGCTGCTCCCAAACGTCTTCTATCCCCACGAATAAGACGGGTAATAGCCATATTTGTTGCCGCCGCCCTTCTCCTTACCGGCTGTGGTATTGCTTTCCGTGATGAGATACGTGACGTGTTCTTAAAGCTCCGTGGTGGTGACTACATATTTGTTTATCCCGGATATGATGAAAATCAGCTCTTGGAAGAGGTATACGAGCCGTCATATATCCCTGAGGGATATACGTTACATCAAGGATTTGAACCGGAAGAATTTAATTTAGGTGCAAGGTACGTATATTATGACGAAAGCGGTGAAAATTCATTTATTTTCGATCAGGAAGTTATAAGTGGTATACATGCCATAAACTCGGAATCGGTAATAACCAAAATGTATATATACGAGTATGAAATAATTTGTGCCGATCATAATAAACAAAGGTATATGTATGTATGGAATGATGGTAAATATCACCTATCAGTGTCCTCGCCTGAAGAACTATCAAAAGAAGAATTAACTTTGTTTATAGACGGATTAGTTGTAAAACCGATCGAACAAATAGAAAACACTACTCCTTAACTCATAAACACCTCGAAAGCTTTGGCTTTTGAGGTGTTTCTTTTTGCTCAAATAGGGCGAAATAACGAAAAAATAAAATTTTGAATTTTTTTCGAAAATTTGAAGAATTTTTCCAAAAAAAACACTAATATATAATAAACATAAAATTAAAAAAGAAAGAGGGTGAAAAAGTGAAAAAGTTAGCAAAGACAATTATCGCAGTCCTTATGGTGATGACCATGCTATTCACCGGTATTGTAGCTTCTGCCAGTGAAACGTCTGTTATTCCGCGTCTTGGAAATACAAATAAACATTCATTGACTTTTACAATATCAGGAAATAACGGAATCGTACTAGCTAAATATACCGGTGAATCAACTTTTGCCAGAGCTGACGTACACGTTAAGTTGGAGAAGAGATTTCTTCTCGCATTCTGGAATGACGTTGGCGAGTGGAGCGCATCATCCACTAACCAAAGCGATACTTTAAGTCACATATTTGCTCTCGACGGCAGCGGCAGATACAGAGCTACGATAACTCTTACTATTACCGGTAGTGACGGCTCTGTCGATAGTGTGGAGGAAATAATTAAGCGCGATCTATAATTGATGCTTGTAACTCGTAGGGTGACAAAATATAAAATTCAGAAATCTGAAGATTTTCCGAAGATAAAACTATATAAATGACGAAAACAAAAATATTTTTGTAATTTTTTCTAAATTTTGAAAAATTTTCTGAAAAAATAATGTATTAATATATAGAACTACAAGGAGGGTACTCCAATGCATAGATAACGCCATAATACGTAATTCTTGACTTGATTATAAATATGTGATATAATAAGATTGATAATAACTTTATATATCATAGATTTACATCAAGAATACACGGCAAGTGTTTATATTTACAACACTGCCAAATCAATAAATCTATTATGATATAGGAGTAAAAAATGAAAAAGGTTATTATTAGAACACTTTCAGCAATTT
>JAZNHE010000106.1:0-20250 GCA_045576795.1 Eubacteriales bacterium
CCGGAATAGACTCGGAGCATATAAATGCGGTAGAGTGCGCACAAGCGGCAGAGCAAGGCGGAGCATCTCTTATTACAGTTCACGGCAGAACTAAGGTGCAGATGTATTCGGGAAGTGTAGACCGAGAAACTATTAAAAAAGTAAAACAAAGTGTACATATACCTGTTATTGCTAATGGAGATATACTCTCTGCAGATGATGCTTTATCAATGCTAAGTGATACGGGTGCTGATGGTATTGCTATTGGCAGAGGTGCGGTAGGCAATCCGTTTTTGTTTAAAGAGATTACCGCGGCACTGGGAGACAACGAATACAAAGTACCGAGCCTTGATGAAAAGATCAATGTTGCCCTGTGGCAGCTAAGGCTGTCTATAGAGGACAAGGGTGAGCGAGTTGCAGTACCCGAGGCGAGGAAGCAAATTGCTCTTTATCTGCGCTCCTTTAGGGGCGCAGCGACATTGCGTGCAGAGATCAATCGCGCCCTGACATACGGTGAAATTGAAAGGATACTCATTGAGGCATTAAAAAATGAAAACTAATAGAACAAGAGAATATATCCTAAGTGAACGGCTGAGTGCCTTGTAAACTTTTCTCTTTAATAATACTTTGAAAGGAGACAGCTATGTCTGTTGCAATTATAACCGGTGCATCCGGTGGAATAGGAAGCGAGTTTGCCCGTCAGCTTAACAAGATGCTCGGTATAGACGAGTTCTGGTTTATAGCAAGACGAGAGGAAAGAATGATCAAGCTGCGCGACGAGCTTGGCGTTAAGGCTAAGGTGATATCCACCGATCTTACTACCGAGGAAGGAATAAATAAGGTGAGAGATGCACTCGTCAGCGAGCGACCCGTGGTGAAATTTCTCGTTAATTCCTCGGGATTTGGCAACTTCGGTGCATTTGATGAGTTGAGTGAAGATGAGGTTGTGAAGATGATAGACCTCAACGTCAAGGCACTTGTCGTTCTCACGCATATGATAGTTCCCTATATGGAGAGGGGAGGCAGAATAATTCAGCTTGGCAGCGGATCGTGCTTTACTCCGCTACCGTACTTTAATATCTACTCGTCGAGTAAGGTATTTGTGCTTCATTATACAAAGTCGCTCAACTACGAGCTGAAAAAATACGGAATCCGCGCGACCTGCTTCTGTCCCGGATGGGTGGAGACCGAATTTCTTGATAAGGCGGTGTCCAGAGGCGTTACTCATCCCAAGGCTATGAAGCCTCTCTTATCCTGTGAGAAGGTAGTGAGGGGCTGTGTTAAGGCATCTGTCAAGGGCAGAGCAATGTACGTTACCAACTGGTATACAAAGCTTCAGCATCTCTTATTCAAGATATTGCCCGATTCAATACTCACATGCACGTGGCTCGGTATGCTGACCAAGAAAACCGAGGAGGCAGATAAGTAATGGCAAGGCGCAGCTTTAAGGCAGGGGCACTGACAGCACCGCTTCCGCCTGTTATGGTAACTGTCGGTGATATGGAAAGCTCCAACATAATAACAATCGGCTGGACGGGAATTTTATCCACTATACCGCCGAGAACGTATATCTCTGTAAGACCGGAGCGTTATTCATACAAGCTCTTGAAGGAGAATGGCGAGTTTGTTATCAACCTCACAACACGGGAACAGGCGAGAGCCGTTGACTATGCCGGAATCTATACAGGCGCAAAGGTGGATAAATTTGCCGCAACGGGTCTTACCAAGGTGGAGAGCCGAGAGGTGTCGCCGCCTACAATCGGAGAGTCCCCACTGGCACTTGAGTGCCGTGTGGTTGAGGTGATACCTATGGGCACACACGACGTCTTTATCTCCGATATAGTCAGTGTTTCTTGCGACGAGAGCATAATTGATAAGGACGGTAAAATTCGCCTCGATAAAGCAAATCTGCTTGCATACGCTCACGGAGAGTATTTCGCGCTCGGAGAGAAACTCGGCTCGTTTGGCTTCAGCACCAAGAAGGATGGTAAGGCAAAGAAGCCTATCAAGTCGGGTAGCGCATCACAGTCCGCGACGAAGAAGCCTATCAAGTCGGGTAGCACATCACAGTCCGCGACGAAGAACCCTGTCAAGTCTGACAGCGCGGCACAACACAGCGAAAAAAAACACTCCGAGAGTGAAAATACATCCGCTCAAAAGATGGAGAAGAGGCCATTTTATCTCGATGCTCCGAGGGGTAAATCAAGGACGAAGAAAAAGACAAGTGCAAGAGGAGGTAAACGATGAAGACCGACAGCACTGAAAAAATCAGATTGAGGATACTCGCTCTTATAGAGTCGGAATTTGAGAGTGATGCCGCATTTGAGCGCGCTCTGGGGCTTGCCGATAAGACGGTAAACAACTGGCGTCGAGGACGCTCCTCCTCATTTATGAAAATATTGCCGAGGCTCTCCGAGGAGTTTAAGGTCAATATAAGCGAGCTTATGGATATGCCGTTGAGGCACGACACCTCCGAGTTGTCCGATGACGAGCTGAAAATACTCAAGCTGTATAGGAAGTCAAGATCTATGCCCGAGTATATGCGCTCGGCTCTGCGCGAAACGCTTGAAACGACAATAAATCTTTACATAACTACGCATAACGAGTTCAAATCTTCAGCAAAACGTCCCGGAGCAAAAAAGAAATCATAGTAAAAAATACACACGTTACGTTGCTTGTCCGCCTCGGCTGATCTGCTCATGCCACAGGATAAGTGACCGAGATATAGTATGCTCACACAAGCACGGTATTGTTATGGGTACGATACTGCGCGGTAAGATAGTCGATAAACCAAGCGTAGAATTGTTTTACCCTAATAATGAACGATGCAAACACAGCTATATGGTATATTATGAAGCAAAGGATAAAGATCCGAGATTCTTTATAGAAAATGTTTTTAATGCGAAAAGTCATTATATGATTACCGAGAACTGCTTGATCGCAATGACAAGCACGGTGGTAACCATTGATTCTATCAATTAATAAGCGCAACATCAGGTTAAAATAAAGGTATAAAATGAGCAAGCATGTAAGAAAACGATATCACTCACAGTATGTTCTCGAGGTATTTACCTATCGAGTAACTGCCGACGGGAGTGTATCAAATCTTGTATGCTTGCTCTTTTTGTTATTTTTTATTCGCCTTTTGATCGCAGTATATGCATTTGCCGTCGCGGAAGAGCTTTTTTATTCCTCTTTCGCTTATTGACAGACAGTGCGGATTTACACATTCAAGCGTGGGGTCCTCTACTCCGCACAGACTACGGTCATCCACGCCCTTACTGTCAAGGAGCATGAGGATGAGTGCCATTCTGATGTATCTGCCTAGTGCCGCCTGCTCAAAATAGTGCGCACGGCTGTCGTCATCGACGTCAACGTCGATCTCGTTAACTCTTGGGAGCGGATGCATTATGGAGAGTGTGCTTTTTGCATAGGTCAGCTTATCCTTATTTAACACGTAGCTGTCCTTGAGCCTCTCATAGTCGTCGCGGCTCGGGAATCTCTCCGCCTGTATTCTTGTCATATACAGGATATCGAGGCTCGGAATAGCCTCTTCCAGACTGCTTATCTCCTCATAGCTGCCGTCACTCAGGAATTCATTCTTTACGTACTCGGGCAGCTTTAATTCATCGGGGCATATCAGTACAAATCTGACGTTGTCATATCTTGACATGGCTGCGATGAGAGAGTGTACTGTGCGGCCGTATTTCAGATCTCCGCAGACACCTATGGTGAGGTTATCGAGTCTGTTGCACTTGCGCTTTATGGTGATGAGGTCTGTCAAGGTCTGGGTGGGATGATAGTGACCGCCGTCACCTGCGTTGATGATGGGTACCGTGGCGACCTTTGCCGCGGCAATGGGTGCGCCCTCTTTCGGGTGGCGCATAGCTATTATGTCGGAATATGCGCTTACCATACGTACTGTATCCGCAACCGTTTCTCCTTTTGCGGTCGATGAGGATGCCGCATTGTCAAAGCCGAGCACGTTGCCGCCGAGTGACATCATCGCGGAGGTAAAGCTGAGCCTGGTCCTTGTCGACGGCTCAAAGAACAGAGTGCCGAGAATTTTACCACGGCATACCTCCTTATATTTGTCGGGGTTGTCGATTATGTCGGATGCAACGTCTATCAGCGAATCAATCTCTTCCTTGGTAAGGTCGAGTATATCTATAAGGTTTCTCATTACGCGCGAGCTCCGTTTACCTCGAGGTATTTCTTTATGCGCTCAACGTTTTCACGGTTGGACTCATCCTCCTCGAGATATTCTATGATGTCGTATACGTCAACTACGGAATATACAGGGAAGCCGAATTCCTCTCCGACCTCTGCCATCGCGGATTTTTCGCCCTTGCCCTTTTCCTTGCGGTCCACCATTACGAACGTTGCGATAACCTTGGTATCCTTGAGAGAGGAAAGAATTTCCATGCTCTCGCGGATTGCAGTGCCTGCGGTGATAACGTCCTCTACAATTACAATGTTCTCTCCTGCCTTGGGTGTGTATCCGACAAAGATGCCGCCCTCACCATGGTCCTTTGCCTCTTTTCTGTTGAAGAAGAAGGGGAGGTCAAGACCGTCCTTGGCAAGTGCAACTGCAGAGGATACAGCTATGGATATTCCCTTGTAAGCAGGGCCGTAGAGCACGGCTCTTGTATCACCGAGCTTTTCCTTGTATGCTCTTGCGTAGAATTCGCCGAGCTTTGATATCTGATCGCCCGTCTTGATGTCGCCGGCGTTGATGAAATAGGGAATCTTTCTGCCGCTCTTGGCGGTGAAGTCGCCGAATTTGAGAACGCCTGCGCCCTCAAGAAACTTTATAAATTCTCTCTTGTAGCTTTCCATTTTAATCTCCTTAACCAATGAATTCGCGGCAGCATCTTTCGTATGCTGCGACGGGGTCCTCTGCTGCGGTGATAGGTCTGCCGACTACTATGTAATCCGAGCCGAGCGCCTTTGCGCCCTCGGGTGTGGTTACGCGCACCTGGTCGCCCTTATCACCGTTTGCGAATCTTACTCCGGGGGTTACCGTGATAAATGATTTACCGCATCTGTCATGCACCTTGCCCGACTCGAGAGGCGCGCATACAACTCCATCAAGGCCTGCGAGCTTTGCCCCGTGGGCGTAGTGAAGCACAACCTCATCTATGGGCGCGTTTATAAGCAAATCGCTCTCCATTCTCTCCTGGCTGGTAGAGGTGAGCTGTGTTACCGCAATAAGCAAGGGACGTGTGCCGTCGGGACGTGTAAGGCCTTCCAGCGCCGCCTCCATCATTGTCACGGTGCCGCCTGCGTGAAGATTTGTCATATCGACGTCGAGTCTTGAGAGCACGGACATCGCTTTTTTTACGGTGTTGGGTATGTCATGGAGCTTGAGGTCGAGGAATATCTTGTGACCTCTCCTCTTTATTTCCTTTACAATAGACGGGCCCTCTGCATAGAAGAGCTCCATTCCTATCTTTACAAAAGGCTTCTTTCCCTCAAATTTGTCGAGAAATTTAAGCGTTTCCTCAGCACTTGCAAAGTCGCAAGCAATAATTACGTCTTTTCCCATTTCAGTGTGCGCCTCCTATTATTTCTTCGAGTGAGTTGATTCTGTATTTTTCCATAACGCGCGGAAGATCGGATATGATATCTCTGCACGCGTAGGGGTTTACAAGGTTTTCTGCGCCTATTTCGGTAGCGCATGCTCCTGCCAGCATAAATTCTATCACGTCCTCGGCTGTGCTGATACCGCCCATGCCTACGATCGGGATCTTTACCGCCTCATACACCTGGTATACCATTCTGATTGCTACGGGCTTGATTGCCGGGCCGGAGTGACCGCCCGTCTTGTTGGCAAGCACCGGCTTTCTTGTTCTCAGGTCTATTCTCATACCCATAAGAGTGTTGATGAGGCTTATGCCGTCGGCTCCGCCCTCCTCACACGCCGCGGCTATTGATGCTATGTCTGTGACGTTGGGCGAGAGTTTTATTATTATCGGCTTTTCTGTCACACGCCTTACGGCACTTGTGACCTCCTTTGCCATATCTGCCGACGTGCCGAAACTCATTCCACCGCCGTGTACGTTAGGGCAGGAAATATTTACTTCAAACCAGCCGATGTCGGGCTGCGTGTTGAGTTTTCTTACGGTTTCAACGTATTCCTCAAGCGAAAAGCCGGATACGTTTGCCATTACGGGCTTGTTGAATACACGCCTGAGTCTTGGCAATTCCTCGGAGATTACCTTGTCAACGCCGGGATTCTGCAGACCTACTGCGTTGAGCATTCCCGAGGGACATTCCGCTATTCTCGGCGTAGGATTTCCAAATCTCGGATTGAGAGTCGTGCCCTTGAATGACAGGGTGCCGAGAATATTTATATCATACAATTCTGCAAATTCATAGCCGAAGCCGAAGGTGCCGCTTGCAGGTATTACGGGATTGTCGAGCTCTATTCCACAGAGCTTTACCTTTGTGTTTACCATATGATTTCCTCCTTAACGAGCACCGGACCGTCACGGCAAATACGCTTGTTACCGTATTTTGTTTCACACGTGCAGCCCATACATGCGCCAAAGCCGCAGCCCATCCTCTCCTCAAAGCTGAATTCGCCCGAGGTGTAGGACTTGTCGTATACAGCCTTGAGCATAGGCTCGGGGCCGCATGTGTAAAAGTAGGTGTAATCAAGTCCCGTCATTGCATCGGTGACAAAGCCGCGTATACCCTCCGTGCCGTCTACGGTGGTTACGAGCGTTTTTACTCCGAGGGCCTCAAATTCATCCTTGAAGAACACCTCGTCACGGGTGCCGAAGCCGAGAATTACCGTCGGCTCCTTACCGTTCTTCAACAATTCGCGGCAGAGTAGGTACATAGGTGGGATGCCTGCGCCTCCGCCTATAAGCAGAGGACGGTTGCCCGATGCTGTGAGGTTGTATCCGTTGCCAAGGCCTGTGAGAGTCTGCCATACCTTGCCGGGCTCTGTCTTTGACATTTGCTCCGTCCCGACACCCACTGCCTTGTATATGAGCGTGAGCAGATTACCCTCCACGTTACACACGGATATGGGACGGCGCAGATACAGACCGTCAAGCTTGATGTTTACGAACTGACCGGGCAGTATATCCGACGTGTCACCCTCAAGAACCGAGAGATACGTGTTTTTAGCTATTTTTCTGTTTTCTTTAACTGTAAAATACGTGTCCTTCATATATTATCCTTAACTGTCTATTGTGGAAATGGTTATGGTTATATCCTCAAGCACGTCAAGAAGCACGCGTACCGTGTCAAGAGAAGTGAACATAGTGGTGTTGGTTTCTACCGCGAGGCTTCTTATCTCATAGCCGTCCTTCTGCGAGTCGCTGGAGTCAAGCCTTGAGGTGTTTATAACGTATGCGATATGTCCCTGTCTTATAGATACGGGGATATCGTCAGAGCCGTCGCTTATCTTCTTTTTGACTCTCGTTCTTATGCCGTGCTCCTTCAAGAAGGTAGCCGTGCCCATGGTAGCCTCAATGTTGAAGCCGAGATTGTAGAATCTTCTTATAAGCGGAAGTGCCTCCTCCTTGTCGGAGTCTGCTATCGTTACAAGCACGGTGCCGTAATTCTGTACGGTCATGCCCGATGCCTGCAGAGCCTTGTAGAATGCTCTGTATAGGTCATCATCGTAGCCAATCGCCTCACCCGTGGATTTCATTTCGGGGGAGAGGTATGCATCTATGCCGTTTATCTTCTTGAAGGAGAAGACGGGGACCTTGCAGTACCATCTCTTTTTCTCCTCGGGATAGAGGTCGAAGATGCCGAGCTCCTTCAGTGATTTTCCGAGTATTACCTCCGTAGCAATATCCGCCAGGCTATAGCCCGTGGATTTTGACAGGAAGGGAACTGTTCTTGAGGAACGGGGGTTGACCTCTATTATATACACGTTATCGGAGTCGTCAACGATGAACTGGATATTAAACAGGCCGACAATTCCTATTCCGAGGCCGAGTGCCTTGGCGTAAGAGAGTATTTTACCCTTTACGCTGTTGGAAATCGAGAAGGCAGGATATACGCTGATAGAGTCGCCGGAATGTACACCCGTGCGCTCTACAAGCTCCATAATGCCTGCTACAAATACGTCACGGCCGTCACATATAGCGTCTACCTCTACCTCCTTGCCCTGAATGTAGTGGTCTACGAGAACGGGCTTGTCCTCGTCTATTTCAACCGCTGTTTTTAAGTAGGTTCTGAGCTGCTCCTCATTGCCGACGAGCTGCATAGCACGGCCTCCAAGCACGAAGCTCGGGCGAACAAGCACGGGGTATCCAACCTCGCGCGCGACCTTTACACCGTCCTCGATTTTTGTCACGGCACGGCCTTTAGGCTGAGGAATGTTCAATTCCTCGAGTATTTTTTCAAATGCATCTCGGTTTTCTGCTCTGTCTATCGCATCGCAGTCGGTACCGATGATTTTAACTCCTCGTCTTGCAAGAGGCTCTGCGAGGTTGATGGCTGTCTGTCCGCCAAGTGATGCTATAACTCCGTCGGGCTTCTCAAACTCGATGACGTTCATTACGTCCTCAACGGTGAGAGGCTCAAAGTAGAGCTTGTCCGAGGTTGTATAGTCGGTGGATACGGTCTCGGGGTTGTTGTTGATTATTATAGCCTCGTAGCCGCATTTTTTTATAGTGTTTACTGCATGTACTGTGGAGTAGTCAAATTCTACGCCCTGACCTATACGGATAGGTCCTGCGCCAAGCACAAGTATCTTTTTTCTCTCTGTAAGGACGGATTGGTTGGCACCCGTGTAAGAGGAATAGAAGTAAGGTATATACGCGCCTGCGTGTGCGGTGTCTACCATGCGGAAGCTCGGGATGATGCTGTTTGCCTTGCGCAGATTTACCACGTCAAGCTCGTCGCACTGCCACAGCCTTGCAATATAAACGTCGGCAAAGCCCATTTCCTTCGCATCCTTAAGAAGAGATGCATTGAATTTATTCGCCTTGAGCGCTGCCTCCATGTCCGTTATCTTTTTGAATGATTTGATGAAGTATTCTGTTATCGCGGTTATTCCGTGAATTCTTTCGGTTGTGTATCTTCGGCGCAGAAGCTCCGCTATTGCGAACACGTTATCGTCGTGGAAATCTTCGATGTAACCAAGGAGGGAGTCATCGGTGTAGGCATCAAACTTAGGCATATAGATGTGACATACGCCCGTTTCGAGTGAGCGCACGGATTTAAGTATACATTCCTCAAGATTTGCGCCTATTCCCATACATTCACCCGTCGCCTTCATCTGTGTTCCGAGCTTGTTTGATACGGAGGTGAACTTGTCAAACGGGAAGCGTGGGAATTTTGCAACTATATAATCGAGGCGCGGCTCGTTTATTGCGGGAGCACCCGAGACCTCTATTTCGTCAAGCGTCATTCCTACGGCAATCTTAGCCGTTACTCTCGCAATGGGGAATCCCGATGCCTTTGATGCAAGTGCCGAGGAGCGTGAAACTCTCGGGTTTACCTCTATGAGATAATACTCCGACGTGTCGGGATTAAGGGCAAACTGTACGTTACAGCCTCCCTCTATTTTAAGCTCACGGATAAGCCTTATTGCGCTCTCGCGGAGCATTCTCTCATCCTTTTCCGAGAGTGTGAGTATGGGTGCTACCACCATAGAGTCGCCCGTGTGGACTCCTACGGGGTCTATGTTTTCCATTCCGCAGATGGTGATGGCGTTGTCGTTTGCATCGCGCATAACCTCAAACTCTATTTCCTTGTAGCCCTTTACGCTCTTCTCAATGAGCACCTGATGTACGGGGGATGCGCTCAAAGCACCATTTGCAACCTCCTCAAGCTCTGCGGTGTTGTATGCAAAGCCACCTCCTGTGCCTCCGAGTGTAAACGCAGGACGGAGCACAACAGGGAAGCCGATGCTGTCTGCCGCAGCTCTTGCCTCGTCCACGGTATTTGCAATCATTGAGGGGATTACGGGCTCGCCTATCGACTCGCACAGCTCCTTGAATAGCTCACGGTCCTCGGCTCTCTCGATGCTCTCACTTGACGTGCCGAGCAACTCCACGTTGCTTTCCTTAAGTACGCCCTTTTTTTCAAGGAGCATGGCAAGGTTGAGGCCTGTCTGACCGCCTATTCCCGGCACTATGGCATCGGGACGCTCGTATCTTATGATTTTTGCCACGTATTCAAGCGTCAAGGGCTCCATATATACCTTGTCTGCTATGGTTGTATCGGTCATTATGGTCGCAGGATTAGAGTTTACGAGAATTACCTCGTAGCCCTCCTCCTTGAGAGCGAGGCACGCCTGTGTGCCTGCATAGTCAAACTCTGCCGCCTGACCTATCACGATAGGGCCGGAGCCTATTATCATAATTCTCTTTAAGTCTGTTCGCTTAGCCATTATATTTCCTCCGAATAGTTGAGCTGTTCTTTTTTGAAGAGCCTTGTATCAAAATACACGCTCCTGCCGTCCTTTACCGTAGCAAGACAGCGTCCGTATACCGTCATACCCTCAAACGGTGTGCTTTTTCCCATTGAGAGAAACTCCTCGGGGTCGATTGTATATTTTTCTGAAAGATCAAACACGGTAAAGCCCGGATCCTTGGTTATGCCGAATCTTTCTCTCGGCCTTACCGAAAGAAGCTCTACAAGCTGCGCCAGTGTTATAACGTCTGTCCTTACCAGGTGGGTGTATAGGGTAGGGAATGCCGTTTCTATTCCCACGACTCCCATCAAGCTGCCCTCAAGACCTCGGGATTTTTCTTCATAGCTGTGCGGAGCGTGGTCTGTCGCAACCACGTCCACCGTTCCGTCAATTATGCCCTCGATAAGAGCGGATCTGTCATCCTTGCCTCTTATTGGGGGATTCATCTTAAATCTGCCGTGCTCCTCAAGGTCCTCATCGGAGAGGATGAGATAGTGCGGCCCTGTTTCACAGCTGACGTCGATGCCCCTTGCCTTTGCGCGTCGGATAGCGTCTACGCTCTCCTTTGCCGATACGTGACAGACGTGGTATTTACAGCCTGTCTGCTCTACGAGATCAAGGTCGCGCTCTATCTGTACGTATTCGCTCTCGGAGGATATGCCTCTGTGACCGTGTAAGTGCGCATATTCGCCGTCGTGTATATATCCGCCGTGAAGGAGCGAGTTGTCCTCGCAGTGTGCGACTATCATTTTACCGAGCCGCTTTGCCTCCGTCATAGCCTCTCTCATAAGGTCATCCGTCTGCACGCCCTTGCCGTCATCCGAGAAGGCAATGACCTTGTCACAGATGCCCGTCATATCCGACAACTCCTTGCCTGCCTGCTCTTTTGTGATTGTACCGTATGGATATACGTCTATTACACTCGAGGAGCTTATTATATCGAGCTGCTCCTGTAGGTGCTCGGGCGAGTCGGGGGGAGGAGAGAGATTTGGCATAGTGCATACAGCGGTATATCCGCCTCTTGCCGCAGCCGCCGAGCCCGTCGCAATCGTTTCTTTATATGAAAAACCCGGCTCTCTGAAATGCACGTGCACATCACAAAAGCCGGGAAAAATAGCAATATTATCAAAAACAGGAAAATCAACACGGGATACGTCACCTGTAAAAACAGAAACAGAAGTGCCGTTGAAAAGAATATTACGCTTTTCGATTTTGCCGTTTTCGTACACCTTAGCATTTCTAAACAAAAACCTCATAATATTTCCTTTCTTATTACGCGCAGCAATTATGCCGCGGAGTTGTCTTCCGTCATATATTTTCTGCTCATTATAACATATATACACGCGCGTTGTCAAGGGTAAAACTGCTTATTTTACGTTAAAATTATATATGCTGTGACGAATTACGCATATTGCTGTCAAATTCTTGTTACGGGAAAGAAAGGTGCTTGTCGGAGAGGGAGGGCGGAAGGGATTTTTCGTCGGTGTGTTGCTTTTTGTATCAGGGCTTTCTTGACAAGGCTTATGCGGTGTGATAATATATTTATAAAAGGAAAGGACGGTGGTTAAGCTGCTATACAATAATTTAAGCTCATATCTCAAGGCGCGATATGGCGGAAAAATAAGCAAAATATGTATTGACGGCGGCTTCAGCTGTCCGAACAGGGACGGTACGGTCGGTTTTGGCGGATGTATTTACTGCGGTGAGCGCGGTGCCGGTGAGCATATCGACCCTGCGGTTGGGATAGAGGAACAGGCGAGAGGGATGGTTGAGCGAGGAAGATCCGACGGTTATATAGCGTACTTTCAGAACTTCACGAACACCTATGCCCCCACACACGTGTTAAAGCAAAGATACGATGCCGCACTCGTTTCCGATAAAATAGTGGCACTTGCGATAGGTACCCGTCCCGATTGCATAAACGAGGAGATAGCCGAGCTGATAGCCGCTTACAAATCCCGTCTTGACGTATGGGTGGAGCTTGGACTGCAGACGGCATCAGATAAGACTGCCGAGGTAATCAACCGCGGATATAATACCGAGGTGTATCTTCGCGCCGCGGAGCTGCTTTCCGCCTACGGCATCCCTTTTGTTGCTCATATGATAATAGGTCTGCCGGGTGAGGGACGGGAAGATTTCCTGAAGACGGTGGACGTGATAAATAAATCGGGTGCCTCCGGGGTTAAAATACACTCTATTTACGTTATGTCGGGCACACGCCTTGCCGATATGTATAAAGAGGGAGAGTACACACCGCCTGAGCTTGACGGATACGTTGAGGCGTGTGCGGAGTGCATATCAAAGCTTCGTCCGGATATGATAGTACACAGGATTACAGGCGACTGCCCCGACGGGATGCTGGTAGCTCCCGATTGGAATACTGATAAGAATGAAATAATAGGTAAAATACGGGCGTATATGTCCGCACACGGTCTTGTGCAGGGATTGGAATATAAGCCGATGTAGGATTAAACGCACAGACTTTTTTAACACGGTAGGCGGATTTTGTACAGATTACACCTTGTTTAACAAGAAAAAGCAGCAAGAGGAGCACTCTTGCTGCTTTTTATGTATTAGCTTCCGGATTCTTCCTGTGCCTTTGAATAAGACTGATAGTACGAAAGGATTGCGTCGTCTATATCCTCGTCGGATATATTGCTTGTGTCACCGTAGTTCTCTGCAATGTAGTCAAGCATATTTTCCTTTACGGACTCGTCTATATCAAGGTTGTTTTCCGCGAATGCCGTGTTGAGATCTTCTCTTACAGCGGCTCTGTATTCTTCCTCACTTGCAAAGTCCTCTCTGCTGTGGGAAAGAACGTTGTGCAGGTCGTTTCGTACATCCTGATACAGCGCCTCTGTGTCGCTGTTAAGACCCATTGACTCGTGCATAAGTCCGAGAGAGATCTTGGTGAAGGATCTTACTATAGGCTTAGCTCTGTCGTATTCATTGAGTCTGGCGATAATCTCGTCTATGATGGTATCACCGTTTTCATTTCTCTGTGTAAGACTCTCGTGAAGGACCTCTGTGTTGCCCTCTGTAAACTTAACGAGCAGTCCTCTCTCACACATTATGAAGTATACGTCCACTACCGTGTCGGCATCTCCCTGAATTGAGTATGGGGTAGACGTTGAGAACATTTCTATAACAGCCTCGAGAAGCTCGGCGTTAGCACCCTCCATAGGTAACTCGAACGATCCGTTTTTCACACAGCTTGCAAATGCTCTTAATGCATCCGAGCCGCCTCTTGCGAGCAAGGAGCTTTCACCGAGGTCCTCGACCAGCTTGGCAAACGCCTGCTGCTCATCCTCGGATGGATCGGTCCAGTCGAACTCGGGGCTGAGGAGCGGAAGCGCGTGTGCGCCTGCCTTCATAACACCGATGATCTCATCTGCCATGTCTATCTTTTCGCCGCCGATGGTGACTGTTATCATCTTTCTGTAAGCCATCTTGCCACCATAGGTGTTAACGAGCTCAAATATAGGATTATCCGTGATATCGTCAAGCACGTCATCGTAGAGCGCGGTCAATTCCTCGCTCGGTGCTTCCTCGTAGAGCATCGGCTTTGCCTCGACGACAATTCCGCTTACTCCGCTCACGGGGATAAGTATTACCAATGCGATTATAAAGCCCTGGAGAGCTCCAACCACACCGCCGCATACCGTAGACAGGATGTTCTTGCCGTAATTTATCGCACCGACAAGACCTGAGAGCAGGGCATAGAGTGGGAAGAGTATTCCTCTTAACAGGTAGAATATGAGAAGAAAGAGAATGGGGGTAACAACAACTGCCACGAACATCATGATGAATATCGCCGCGGTATCAACTCCTATCTCCGCCGCCGCATGCATGATCATAGGATCAAGCTGCGATGCCGCATCCGGCACGTACGAGAGTATGAGCTCCTCGACTGTCTGCACGTCTGCCGCGTTTATGAGATTTACGAGCAGGTTGGTAAGTCCGACTACGGCAAATAAGCTGCCGACAGCCGCCGCTATAACGGTAAAAAGACGTATGATGGATTTGGAAAAGCCGCGCTTTACACCGCATGCGAGTCCGGAAAGCATCAATACCGCTATTGCAACGTAAACACCGACGGATATTTTCGATCCGAGAGTGCCTGCTCCCAATGAATCAGAAATATAATTTACGAAATTCATAATACTCCTTTCCTCAAAGAGATAATTTCCTACTATGTATTATAGCATAAGATATTATAAAATGCAAGAAAAATATAAAAAATAACAACAAGGAGATATTGCTGTGTCCCGGACGGTGATCCGACGGGCAACGTGCACCTGTCGCCTCTTGTGTCATTGTTTGTCAAAAAAACAAAAAAGAGCGCCCGAAAAGGCACCCACCAAAATTAATATTATCATAAAACAGCACGTCTGTCAAGAGCTTTTGCGATATTTTCTTCTCTGACACTGAATAGTTTACAGTGTGTACATATTTAATAAAAAAGTTTGATTTTTTTCAAAAAAAGTGTTTACTTTTCACAATTAATGTGTTATAATTAAGATGCAAACGGGGGAAGCCCCGATAACCTCACAACTTAATATACGAGAGGTGCGGTGGAATATCCTCGTTTCAATTCCACACGAAAGGAGCTCTCGTTCAGAGAGCGGGTGAACGGTATGAAGATTACTATTTACGGAAAGCAGATGTCTGTGCGCGATTCACTTAAGGTTGCGGTAGAGAGGAAGCTGAAGAAGTTTGATAAGTTTTTCGGTGAAGAAACCGAGGCTTACGTAACCTGTAAGGTGCGCAAAGGAGTGAAAATAATCGAAATTACCGTGAATTATGAAGGTACGACCTTCAGATCCGAGGAAGAGAGCGAAACCTTCATTACGGCTCTTGACAGAGCGTCCGAGGGACTTGAAAGACAGATCAGGAAGAATAAGACCAGGCTTGAGAAAACAGTTAGGCGCGGTGCTTTCGTCATTACGGATGATGACGATGATGAGTACGTTGAAGAGGGCGATTTTGAAATCAGAGTAAAGACGTTCCCCTTCAAGCCTATGACAGCGGAGGAAGCTATTTTACAGATGAACCTTATCGGTCATAGCTTTTACGCATTTACGGATGCATATTCCGGTGATGTGTGCGTTGTCTATAAGCGTAAAGAGGGTAGTTACGGTCTTATAATTCCCGAAAAGTAAGATGTCCTGAAGTTTTGAAATCCCGAAGTTGAAGATTCGGAGAAAGGCAGGATAAACCAATGTTCTGAACAGTTTTGTGACTTGTGTCATATAATTATTCACCACATAGGAATATTATCAAAGGATAGAAAACCCAAAACAAAATATTATATAGATTCCCAAGCGTATTATATATATTTAAGTCATGGAGTTTTTTATGATGGACCGAAAATAAAAGCTCACCCTCACACTTCAGTATTGGGGCGTGTAGGGAATAACCGATGATAAAGTCGCAATCTATAACGTATTTGGCAATTCACGGCAGCTCGTTTCTTGAATGTTAACCGGCGGTGATGAGCAGGTTGGATGCGTTTATAAGGTGCGGAAGAGGTGTATTAACAAATTGAGATTTTATCTCATCGACTTTATGGGTATAAGCCAATGAACTAAGAGGTAATTCGACTTGAATTGTATTGAAGAAACACAAATCGAAAATCAAAAACTGAATATTAATACTTTAGGTCTTTTCAAAGATTTATAAAAGGGTATCCGATTCATAGTTTGAATTGCGGATACCCTTATTTTTATACTTTCGCAGTTTTTTTCTTTTTTGCTTGTGCGGCGGTGCTATGACGCTTTGAGTGTCCGCCGTTTTTCTTTTTTACCGATGCGGACGATCTTGCCACTGCGCCTTTAACACTCGAATTTTCGGATGCGTCGCGCTTACCGTTCGGTGCAGGAGCAACGGTGCTGCTCGCGGCCGTGACATTTACGGATGTGGTGTTGTCAGGGGAGGTCTTGCCTGTCCGTGTGCCGTTTGCGGCAGTGCTTTTTTTATTGACGCTTTCCGACACGGTGCTTTGTACCTTGACGCTCTTAGCGGACTGCTTATGAGGGACACTCTTTCGTGATGCGGAAGATGAAGCATTGCTTTTGCGTCCGCGCTTTCCGATGCCGAGTAGGTTGAGCATAGCTGATGCGGATGCCTCTCTTGCATCAATTCTCGATATCGCACTGCCTACCGCCTTGCTCGTACCGAAACTGCATTCCACAAGGTACGTGCCGTCGGTGCTTTGCCCTAAATCCTTGAAGGTCGGCGACGGCTTTTTCTCGGATGAGGCGTATGCACGTAGCTTTGCAAGATGAGATATCTCTGTCTTTTTCGTCTTGTCAGAAGCGGACTTTTTTATCGCTTTTGCATCAACACTTGCATCAGGTTGCAGGGTTGAGTTATTTGCTTTCATATCGGAGTTGGGCGCGATATTGTCAACATTGGTTTGCATATTTGCTGAATTTTCCATCATAAGACGGTGCAGGGCGTCGTCGGCTGCCGCAGCATCTGCAATCTTAAAGTTCTTGCCTACACCGCGTCCCATCAGCTTGTCGCCTATGTAGCATGCACGCATATAGGTCTTCTTATGGTCGGGGCCGTCCTCGGACAAGGTTTCGTATCTTGGCGGAGGGAGTCGGTGCTTTTTGTCGGCACACCATTCCTGCAGCGCGTTTTTACTGCTCTGCGTAGGTCTTTTGCGGTCTGTGTATACAGACATATCGAGCATGCCCGAGACTGACTTTATTACTGCCTCCATGCTCATATCGGAATCTACGTATATCGCTCCGATAATACTCTCGAACAGGTCCTCCATTACGGACGGCTCCTCGGCTATTCCGAGCTTGGCATCGCCCTCGCCCATTCTGAGATACTTCTGCAGGCCGAGAGATTTCATACTCTTGGATAAATTCTGCTTATCGGAGAGCTTAGATTTTAAGTTTGAAAAATCGCCCTCGTTTAATTCCGTTTTTATTCCGTGAGAATATCTCTTGGTACATTCATTAAGCATAAATGAGATAATTGCTACCGATAACACGCCGTCACCGAAGAATTCCAACACCTCGTTGGATTGATATTCCTCTCCGTGACCGTTGTGCTCGTTACAGAAGCTTGTGCGCGTGAACGCCTGGAGCAAAAGCGATTTATCCTTAAATGTGTATCCGATGATCTTCTCTATTTCCGAAAAGTTGAAGCTGTTAGTTCTTTTTTTCATACTGTTTCCTTGGATGTTTATGGATTAGCTGATACCGTCCTGAATGGAACGCGTCCTATGAGGCGGATTTTCGTAATAATGGGTGAGGAGCTCTTGCGGTGTTTTGTATATTGCCACGTGATTTATCCACCCTACTGCTACCTTATAATTATACACGCATGTTATAGCCGTGTCAAGTTCAGCGAGTGCAAAAAAATCGCGTGTCGCCGTTATATAACGGTTGACAAAAAATGTTTTTGATGATATTATATAATAGTATTAATATGCGCACGCTCGCATCGGCGCAAATTATTCCGCGTATTTTTAAGCAAAATTACACGCTTCGTTATAATGCGACGGCGAAAAAATTCAACCGATTGGATAATAAAATATGTCTGATATGACCTCACAAATCAAAAGAAGGCGTACCTTCGCAATAATATCTCACCCCGACGCAGGTAAAACAACTCTTACTGAGAAGTTCTTGCTTTATGGAGGTGCAATACAGTCTGCCGGCTCTGTAAAGGGCAAGCAGTCGGACAAGCATGCAGTCTCTGACTGGATGGACCTCGAGAAGCAGAGAGGTATCTCCATAACCTCGTCGGTGCTTCAGTTTGAATACGACGGGTATTGTATAAATATTCTTGATACACCCGGACACCAGGATTTCTCCGAGGACACCTACCGTACACTGATGGCGGCGGACAGTGCGGTAATGGTTATAGATGCGGCAAAGGGTATAGAGCCGCAGACAAGAAAGCTTTTTAAGGTTTGCGCGATGCGCGATATACCGATATTCACGTTTATTAACAAGATGGACCGCGAGGCGAGAGATCCCTTTGATCTTCTTGATGAATTGGAGCGTGAGTTCGGAATAAATACCTATCCTATGAACTGGCCTATAGGATGCGGTCAGAAGTTCAAGGGTGTATACGATCGCTCCGAAAGACAAATTCTCTCCTTTGACAATGCTCACAGAGGCAGAGAGCTCATTCACGGCATAAAGTGTGAGATTACAGACACGGACAAGCTCGATGAGCTTATAGGCGAGTATCAGAGAGCGGAGCTGGTTGAGCAGGTTGAGCTGCTTGACGGTGCAACCTGTGACTTTGATCTTGAGGCGGTAAGACACGGTAAGCTTTCGCCCGTCTTCTTCGGCTCGGCACTCAATAATTTCGGTATAGAGCCGTTCCTTGAGCATTTCCTGAAAATGACGACCTCTCCCTTGCCGAGAGTGGCAGAGGGCGAGCTGATAGACCCGTTTGATAACAACTTCACGGCATTCGTGTTCAAAATTCAGGCGAATATGAACAAGGCACACCGTGACAGAATTGCCTTTATGCGCATATGCTCTGGCAAATTTGAACGTGGAAAGGATTACTATCACGTTCAGGGCAACAAGGCGTTCAGACTTTCCCAGCCGCAGCAGATGATGGCTGATGAAAGGGCGGTCATCGATGAGGCGTATGCCGGCGACATAATAGGAGTTTTTGATCCCGGCATTTTCTCGATAGGCGATACCGTCTGCGAGAAAGGCTGTAAGGTGAAATTTGAGGGCATACCGACCTTTGCGCCCGAGCACTTCGCCATGGTTGAGCAGGTTGACTCTATGAAGCGTAAGCAGTTTGCAAAGGGTATGAACCAGATAGCACAGGAGGGTGCTATTCAGATTTTCTTCGAGCCGAATTCCGGTCTTGAAAGAGTGATAGTGGGAGTTGTTGGCGTATTGCAGTTTGAGGTGCTTGAATATCGTCTCAAGAATGAATACGGCTGTGATTTGCGCCGCACTAATCTCGGGTATCAGCAAATACGCTGGATAGAGAACGAGGGCCTTGATCCTAAGTCGTTGAAGCTCTCTCACGATACGAAATGTGTGACGGACTTCAGGGGTAAAAACCTGCTTTTGTTCACCAGCGAGTGGAGTATAAAGTGGGTTCTTGAGGACAATCCTCATCTAAAATTGGCAGAATTTAGCAAAAACGAGGCGTAAATACCCCGATTTTGTAAACAATAATTGGCAATCGCTAAAAACAAAAGAATTTTGAGCGATTATATCTATTTGGAGTTAGCTATATGAGAATGAGAAAGAAAAAGCATGGTCAGGATCGCCTCGATGCATGCCGAGAATATTTGTTTGTTCCATCGTATGAGGAGCTCTCCGACCCGTCGGAAGAAGTGTTTGGCGAGTCCTTACCCGTTTATCTTGAGATAGGCGCGGGCAAGGGCGGATTTGCCATCGGTATGACGGGGAAGAACCCCGACGTTGCATACTTTGCGATGGAGAGAGTCAGTGATTGCGTTGTTCTCGGTGCGGAGAAGGCGAAGGAAAACGGCAGAGAGAGGCTCCGCTTCATTATCGATACTGCGGATAATCTCACTCGCATTTTTGCCCCCGGTACTGTTGATGCGATTTTCCTTAATTTCTCCGACCCGTGGAGTAAGAAGGGATATGCTAAACGAAGATTGACTCATTCCCGTTATCTGGCGGTCTATATGAATCTTCTCAAGGATGGCGGCCGTTTATGCTTTAAGACGGATAACGTCGGACTCTTCGATTTTACCCTTGAACAGCTTGATGAGGTTGGTCTTACTACCGACAAGCTGACACGAGATCTCCATGCATCCGTATGGAACGAGGGTAACGTAGTTACGGAATACGAGGCGGCATTCTCTGCTCAGGGAGTCAAAATTAATATGCTTGAGGTAGTCAAGCCGG
>JAZNHE010000107.1:0-30053 GCA_045576795.1 Eubacteriales bacterium
CCACCTTCCGTCCCGATAAGTGTGTGGACATTCACAAAGCGCCCTTTATGGATTACATCGCCAAAACGGGAGCCAAGACCTTCGGGGAGCTTCTCTCTTTTCTTTCCTCCCGTATCGAATATTTTGCCGCTCACGGCTGCAAGCTCTCCGACCACGGCGTGGACTATGTGCCCTACGCGGAGGGGGATGCGGCGGCCATCTTTGAAAAGAAGATGAACGGCGGCACCCTCACCCGTCTTGAGGAGGATGCCTACAAGACCGCCGTGATCCGCCATTGCGCCATGGAGTATGCCAAGCGCGGCTGGACCATGCAGATCCATATGGGTGTTTTGCGCAACAATTCCTCCCGTATGCTGTCCCTCTACGGGCCCGACGCGGGCTGTGACAGCGTGGCGGACTACGACGAGGCGTGGGCTCTTTCCCGTCTCTTGGATTCCTTGGACAGAGAGGACCTCTTGCCCAAGACCGTGCTTTACAACCTGAACCTCTGCGACAATTTCGTTTTGGGCACCATGATCGGCAACTTCCAAAGAGGACCCGTGGCGGGCAAGCTCCAATTTGGCTCCGGCTGGTGGTTCAACGATCAGCGCGACGGTATGGTAGCACAGATGACCGCACTTGCCAATCTCGGTATGCTCTCTCGCTTTGTCGGAATGCTCACAGATTCAAGAAGCTTTGTTTCGTACACAAGACACGAATACTTCAGACGAATTCTCTGTAACATCATCGGCACGTGGGTTGAGGACGGTGAATACCCCGAGGACTACGAGCGTCTTTATGAGATAGTGCGCGGCATATCCTACTATAACGCAAAGAGCTATTTCAACTTCTGATAAGAAAATACGCGCTACCGAAAAACGAGCTCTAAATCAGTGCGCTACCAACAGGACACCACACAGTGAAAAACAGTGGTATTTTGCTACACTCAACGGATAAAAGCGCCTTACGGCAGGTGAAATACCCCGGGGCGTGAGGAGATTTATCTCTTTTCTCGCTTGTTCTCCGCAAGGTATGGTGTTCTCTGAAAAAGCTTAATAATAACGCAAAGGCACTTATGGCAAAACCGCCATAAGTGCCTTTTTTTATACACGGGATAAACCACGTATTTCCTTGCCGCGTGGTATTTTACAACGAATATCAGTCACCCTCGCGGCTATAAAATACTTGGATTTTCTTCCGGCATATTCGGAAAATCAGCGTATTTTTGCGATTTCCTGATTCAGAGCATCACCGGCTATCGAGCCGATTACGTACGACGAGATGTACCCGTCGGCAGTGATAAAGAATGTGGTGGGTATTCCGCTTATACCGTAGGTTTCCGCCGCATCATAATTTGTGTCGTAGAATACAGGGAAGCTATATCCCTTCTTATTGATAAAGTTCTCGACGACAGACACGGTTTCACCGCCCGTGTTAACCATAAGAAACTGTATCTTATAGCCGTATTTAACGTATGCGGTCTGGAAATGTGGCATCTCTGCCTTACACGGAGGACACCAAGTCGCCCAGAAATTCAAGACGACGGGAGTGCCGAGAAAGTCAGACAGCTTCACCTCGTTGCCATCGGCATCGTAAATGGTGAAATCGGGTGCAGGAGTACGGGTTTCGGCAGGTGGTTCAGGCGTATCATCACCGCCGGGATTTTCACCACCGGTCGTGCCTGTATCCTGCGAGGTACCGGAGTCCTGTGACGCGCCGCCGTTTGTATCATCTTGGCCGTCCTTACCAAAAATATTATCACAGGCGGTAAAGGATGTCAGCATCGCAAAGAGCATTACCATCACCATCACCGCGCCTATGCTTCTCTTAATAACGTTAAGCATAATTATCTCCTTTGTCGGCAAATTGCCGCATTTTAGTGCGAAAGACCTCACACGGTATGCCCGACGTGAGAAAAATCGTCCTTATATTCAAATCATATCACACTGCGGAAAATATTTCTGTGACTTTGTCACATTCTAAAAAGCGGGCGCCCAAAATACGCCTATTCTATCGCGTATAACAGACGCCCAAGTATCATATTAAACTGATATTCAGATTACTATTTTATCCCTTTTTCCAGGTTTTAGGACTAAAAAGAATCAACACGGGTAGTATCTCAAGACGTCCGATGAGCATAGTAAAGGTGAGCAGCACCTTGGAGAATGCACTGTACCCTGCGAAGCTCGAATAAGCACCGACCGCCTCAAATCCCGGTCCTACATTTGAAAGACAGGAAATCGTAGCCGAGAAGTTGGAATAAAATCCGTGAGTCACGCTATACGTTCCTGCATCGGACGTAATTGTGACAACCTGATCGTTTATCGGGTCGAATGACAACAGGAATACAACGCCTATCAGGAAGAATGCATACATAGTGAAGAATGCATAGACGTCGCTCACCGTTTTTTCCTCAAGGCTCTTGCCCTCTATCTTCATCTTGGGAACGTATCTCGGGTTAATAAGCTTTCTTACGTTAACGTACATACCCTTGACGACTATAACTATTCTCGACATCTTAATACCGCCGGCAGTAGAGCCTGCCATTCCGCCCGTGAGCATTACTATGAGCAAACATATATGAGCAAGCGCCGGCCATACATTAAAGTCGGTGGTGGAAAATCCTGCCGCGGAAATCAACGACGCCACCTGGAACAGCGAATGTCTGAACGCCTCCTCCGTGGTGTATTCCTGCGGGAATGCGCTGAATTTACCAACCAGGCTTATAAATACGAAGAATACCGCGGACGCTGCTACACAGAGATACGTTTTCAATTCCTCGCTCTTGAAGACCTCTTTTATCTTACCTATGAGTATGAGGTAGTAAAGGCTGAAGTTACAGCCGAAGACAATGAGCGCGATCGCCACGGTGTACTGTGTGAAGGGGTTGAACAATTCAAAGCTGCCGGGGATAAATCCAAATCCGCCCGTACCGGCACATCCGAAGGTGGTAAGCATACTGAAGAACACCTTTTCATTCTCATATCCCGGCACGGGCTTATCAAGCATAAGCACGCCGAAAAGTATCACGGTCAAGCCGAGATATATGAGATAGAGTATTCTTGTGGTAACCTTCATTTTGGAAACTATTTTACCAACCTGAGGGCCCGCGCTCTCCGCACGTAAGAGGTGCATGGCAGAGCCTTCATTGCTCTCCGGTATGAAAATCAGGACGAATACGAGTATTCCCATACCGCCTATCCAGTGTGAAAAGCTACGCCAGAAGAGTCCTGAATGTGATATTGTCGTAATATCGGGAATAATGCTCGAGCCCGTGGTGGTAAAGCCCGACATTATCTCAAAGCAAGCATCGATATAGTTTGGGATGTCGCCGGAGATAACAAAGGGTATAGCACCGAAGAGCGTCATAATAATCCACACCAGAGCAGTGAGGGCAAATCCCTCTTTCTGATAGAGCGTGTTGTATTTTGGCTTGGGAATCTGCATAAGAATTCCCAAAATTACAAGTAAGGATATAGGAATGATATACGCGAGCTTGTTGATTGTCGGCTCCTTGTACACAAAGCTCACGGCAAGGGGTGCGAGCATAAGCACGCCCTCAACTATCATTATCTTACCGAGAATTTTTCCGAGCTTTTTATAATTCATCCGTAAGCCCCCTTATTCAAACAAATCGGCAAGATCGTCAAAGTCGTGATGTGTGGTAACCGCGATTACGTTATCTCCCTGCAGAATACAATCGTTACCTGTCGGGATTATTACCTCGTCATTTCTGATGATACACGCGATAAGGCAGTCGCTCTTTATCTTGAGCTCTCGGAGTGCCCTGTTGTATATCTTTCTCTCCTGACGCTTGGCATAGAATTCAAGCGCCTCGACTCTTTTGTTGATAATTCTTGAAAGAGCAAGCACGTTACTGCCCCTCTTGTTATCAAGTGAACGCACGTAGCTGACAACTCTGTCTGCAACGATGCCGTTGGGTGATACGTTGTTCTCAATACCGAGCTCCTCAAGCATACCGTACAGCTCCTCACTCTTTATCTGAGTGATAGTTCTTCTGACCTCCATCTTGTTGGCAAACATAGAGAGTATCATGTTTTCTTCATCTATGTCGGTAAGGGCTACAAAGGCATCAACCCCCTCTATTCCCTCCTCTATGAGAAGATCGTGCTGTGCACCGTTACCGTGTACAACCGTTACACGGGGCAGGAGCTCTGCCAGCTCCTCGGCGATTTCCTTGTCCTCCTCAACAAGCTTTACCTTGTTGCGGTATTTCTTCTTTGACAGCTCGTCCGCAAGATAGTAACCAACCTTGTTACCGCCGACTATCATTATGTTTTTGA
This sequence comes from Eubacteriales bacterium, assembly GCA_045576795.1. Lineage (GTDB taxonomy): Bacteria > Bacillota > Clostridia > Oscillospirales > CAG-272 > UBA1740. The sequence continues at coordinate 4,284 of JAZNHE010000107.1, forward strand.
GCGGTGCCTCAACTACCTTTATCTCGGAGAGGAAGTCGCGCAGAGTCTGTGAGTCGGAGGTAAAGTGCACTCTGTCACCTGCCTCAAACATAAACGTGCCCTTGGGGATTATGACCTCGTCGCCCCTCTGCACCGCGCAGAAGAGAACCTTGTTCTTAAGACGCTTACCAAGTGAGATAAGCGTTTCTCCTACGAGATTGCACTTGCCCTCTACCACTATCTCGACAAGAAGCACACGTCCCTTTGCAAATCGCTCTGCATTAGCTATTGCAGGCAGAGAAATGAGGTTGAATATTTCTGTTGCGGTGTCCTGCTCGGGATTTACGATCATCGTAATTCCAAGCTCCTCCTGCATCTCCGTTATCTGACGGCTGTACTCGGGATTTCTTACACGTGCTACCGTGCTCTTGACTCCGAGCTTCTTCGCAACCAGACAGGCAAATACGTTCAACTCATCAGAATCGGTCAAGACGATAATGACGTCCGCCCCTCTGACTCCCGCCTCTCTCTGTATATCAAGACAGGCGCCGTTACCGACAACGCCCTGCACGTCGTATTTTTCAATGAGCTTCTCAATATTGTCCTTATCCTCATCGATAATGGTTATTGTGTGCTCTTTTCCCGACAGGGTTTTGAGTATTGTCTTTCCTATCGTACCAAGACCGATAATTACTATTTTCATATATCTCTCCATTGTCCCGCGAAGATGACGCGGCTTATTTTTTTGAAAGCGCAGCGGCCGTGAGCGTCAATGCCGCATCCGACGTACGTAAGCACGTCGCCGACAAGGACAGCCTTGATCCTTGCTTTTCCTTTAACGTAAATATTATAGCACGAAATAAAATATTTTTCAACTGATTTTTAATGTTTTTACCATATTTTTGCCGACGCACGCACACGCGGTGGTGCTTGAGGATAAGAAACGGTAAAAAAGCACTGAAAATACTCCGCAAAAGGCCGACAAACCGACATAGACCGCACAAGCAGAGATGCATACGTCGACAAGAGGGCAAGCAATTATCTCTAGAAAAATAAGCGGAGAAAATCAAGGTATCCCCTCTACGCTTTTAAGTAAAAAGACAAGGTTTCATCATCTCCGAAAGGACAGAGAAAGAAAAAGAGAGCACGTAGCGGATACACCGTTTTGTACTCTCTTTATTCTTATCATCGATTTATCCAAGCAGTATTTTGCTCAAATAAGCGTTATTTTGTAAACGTTTGTTAACAAATATCGCAATTACGGGAACATTGGTATAAGTGCGAACTGAAGCACGCAATATGCTGCATAGAGTAGGAGCAGTGCTATTCCCTGCCATCTTGCGAGCTTGCCGCGGAAGAGTGCGGGGAGTGTCATAAGAGCCATAACCGCAATGAACAAAGGAATATCGAACACAAGCGAGGTATTCATTCCGAGGAAGGTTGCAGACGTGGGAACGTCGAAGGGATTGATGGTAACCGCAACGCCCGATACAAGCACGAGGTTGAAGATATTCGCGCCGATGATGTTTCCGAGCGAGAGAGCGCCGTGTCCCTTGAGAAGCGCGGTGATAGCAGTAACAAGCTCGGGGAGTGATGTACCGAGTGCAACTATAGTAAGTGAAATTACGGTCTGGGGTACGCCAAGCTCGTTTGCAATGGTTGTTGCGCTCTCGACGAGAAGATGTGCGCCAACCGCGATAACGAGTGCGGAAACGATAAGCATACCGATATCCTTGACAACGCCAAGGCCTGAGGACTTACCCTCGTCAAGCTCGGGCTCCTCTATAACCGCCTCTGTCTTTTCCACGGGCTTACGGAGCATGCTCCACACCGTGATGGTCATGTAAGCCACGAAGCAAACGAGGAGAGCTATACCTACTCCGCGTGTAAATCTGCCTCCGACGTAGGCAGTGAGCGCATAGAATGCGGAAACCGCAAAGAATGCACATACGGGGAATATAAGAGCCTTCTTATCAACCTTTGAGGGCTTGATGGCTATCGTTATAGCTGAAATGAGTGCCGTATTACAAATAATAGAGCCTATTGCATTTCCGTACGCCATAGCGCCGTTTCCTGCCGCCGCACCAATAGCAGAGGTCATAACCTCGGGTAGCGTTGTTCCAATGGCAACAACCGTAGCACCGATAAGCAGCTCGGGGAGCTTAAAGCGTTTAGCAATAGAGGATGCCGCATCTACGAACCAATCTCCGCCCTTAATCAAGAGAATGAATCCAAATACGAGCAAAAAGTAATGATCGGGAATAAAGCTGAACATTTTTCCTCCTGTTTTTGATATATTTATATTTTGAAAAACCAAACGTACGACACTCCGAGGAGTGTGAAAATACAGGTATAGAGAGGCGTTAAGATACGCCGCATCGACACCCTATTCCGCTCCCGACGTTTTTCGCGGAAAGCAATGTTCCGCGCGATATCTCGGAGCCGTAGGTAAAATTATAGCACAACCGGCTGAAAATGTCAACGATAACAGATAAAAACATCTACATAAAGTATAAATCTCACTTTTTCAAAAACAGGAGCTCCGAAAAACACGTGCCACCGTATAAACGGCTGTAAATCACCGAGCTCCGCTACACCCAACGAGGCAGGTCGGGCTCATCGCGCATATTGACACGTTACTTGCCGTATGTTATAATTGGAACAGAAAAATGTCACATTACAGTAACCTTTTCTACCTATTATTTGTCTTAATTGACAGAGTTAATCTACAAGGTGTCACGCGATATGCCCAAAAGACACCGAAGAAAGGAGAAGATATGGCTTTACTAACACTGAATGACGTGGGTAAAATCTACACCTCGGGCGGAAATATAGCCGTTGGAATAAGGGGTGTCAACCTATCGTTTGAACGGGGAGAATTCGTAGCCGTGACGGGTAAATCAGGCTCGGGAAAATCGACCCTACTCAACATAATCAGCGGTATGGATACCTACGAGGAGGGCGAGATGACCGTGGACGGTGAGTCCACATCGCACTTTTCAGAGGCTGACCGCGAGGAATACAGAAGCAAATACATATCCTTCATATTCCAGGATTACAACATAATAGACAGCTTTACTGTGCTCGAGAACGTAGAGCTTGCGCTTATGGACATAGAAAACAAGGAGGAAAGACGCCGCCGCGCGCTTGAGCTGATAGACCGTGTGGGACTCTCCTCTCACGTTAAGCATAAGGGCAGTAAGCTATCGGGCGGACAAAAGCAGAGAACCGTAATTGCGCGCGCCCTCGCAAAGAACAGCCCGATAATTCTCGCAGATGAGCCGACGGGCAATCTCGACAGTGAGAGCTCCCGCGACATAATAAAGCTTCTCCGCGAGGTCTCGCGTGACAAGCTGCTCATCCTCGTAACCCACAGTCTTGACGAGGTTGAGGCATACGCCACAAGACACGTGCGTATTTTCGACGGTGCGGTGGAGAGCGATACGGTTTTACGCCCGTATACCCCCGTATCCGTGGAAAATTCTTATGGCGAAGAGGGCGAAAAAAAGCAACACAAATCCCGTGTCGGAGCTCTCCGTGACGGTATCCATCTCGGCACAGCTATATTCAGGGCAAAGCCCAAGCTCAGCGTATTTCTCTGCCTATTGATGATGATAGCGACGATGGGCATATTCCTTACCACCACGCTGATTTTAGCTGAGCCCCCGTCGATAAAGCAGGAGATGTTCACCCATATAGATGGAAGAGTCATAGTCACCACCGACAAGGGACGGGCATTGAGTGTGGAGGAGCTCGAGGAGCTGGTAGCCAAGCACGGTGCCAAGGGATACATCAAATACGATATATTGCTCGATACCACCTGTTACTTTACCTTACCCGTAGAGAATGACTACGGATATTACGACTTTATTATGATGTACGCGACCTTTGGCGAGGACTTCGGAGAAAATATAATCGGTCGCTACCCCACCGCCTCTGACGAGGTGCTTCTCTACCTGCCAATATCCTATAAGCCCCTATTCGGTAAGTCGGAAATAGAGCTTGATACGGTGCTCTTGCATAACTCGGACCTCAAGGTAGTGGGTGTCAAGTACTACTATGACAACAACCTGACACCGAGATGTCTTTTCACCGAGGAGGGCTTCAAGACGGCTACGGCAACCAATTATATCTCCTCATCTGCCTCATCCATATCTGTTAATATGGCGCAAAAAGGCGACACGGGTGCGGTGGAACAGATACCTTTGTCTGCAATAGTAACACATCACGGTCTCGATGGAGATGAGGTCTACATATCGTCAGTGAGATATTCAGACCTTATGGCGACGGGCAATTATTCCGCCTCTCTCGACATCTCCGCCGCCTACTATTCCTACAACTATTATTACTACGACTCCCAGTCGGTAAGAGAGGTTATACACCGTGAGGTTGACGGCAGTCACTTCATTACCGACTCACCGAGGCTAATATCCGAAGATTTAATCTACGGTGAGTATGCGGTAGTAAGCAACGAGCTTGTAAACTCACTTATAGACGAGATGCTCGCAAGCTCCTACAAGCAGGCATCGATATTCTTTGCCAATGACAACGAGGCGCGCAACGCCATAGATAAGCTGAGGGATGACGGATACGTCGCGGTCCCATCCTACACCATGTATTCGCAGAGCTCCTTTGACGTTATATCCGAATTGATAATCTCACTGCTTCTCGGAGCACTCTGGTTCGGCTCTGTGTTATTCCTCGCATTCTTCGTGAGCCTCTGTTCAAGACGCGCTCTCGGTGCATTCAAGAACGATATTACGATAATGCGCTCAATGGGAACACCTGCCGCGGTCATACGCATAGGTGCATACGTGAGAATGATGCTCGCGCTGATACCCGCGATACTGCTCGTTATTCTGGTTGCGGTGCTTATTTTCACCACGCCCCTCTTCAACGAGATGTTCAGATACCTCTACTGGTGGCAATACGTCGCAATATTCCTCGGAATGACAGTCCTCACGGCCTTCACCACACATTCGCAGATAAGAAGGATGTTCCGTACGAGTGTTAAAAAATCTCTGACGGGAGGTGCAGTCAATGATTAAGCTGAATTCCCTGAATAAATATTACAACAAGGGCAAGGAAAACGAGATACACGTTGTAAACGACGTGTCCCTTGAATTACCGTCTTCAGGAATGGTTGCCATCTTTGGTAAGAGCGGCTGCGGAAAGACCACTCTGCTCAACCTGATAGGCGGACTCGACAAATATGACAGCGGCACAATCACGATAGACGGTAACGGATCTATCCATAAGAATGACGCTGTAAGAAACGAATACATCGGCTACATATTCCAGAACTATAATCTCGACACGGCACGCACCTGCCGTGAAAACGTAAGCGACGCTCTCTATCTTTGCGGCTTTACCGACAAGGAGCTGATAGATGCAAGGGTTAACGAGGCTCTCGCAGCCGTCGGTATGGAAAAATACAGAGACCGTCGCACCGCCAATCTTTCGGGCGGTCAGCAACAGCGCATTGCGATAGCGCGCGCCATAGTAAAAAATCCGCATATCATCCTTGCAGACGAGCCTACGGGCAACCTCGACGAGAGCAATACCGTAATGGTGATGAATCTGCTGAGGGAAATATCAAAGGACAGACTCGTCTTGATAGTAACTCACGAGAATAATCTCGTTGACCACTACTGTGACAAGGTAATCGAGCTGTCCGACGGCAAAATTGTCGGAGTGAGAGATAACCTGTACGCAAACGGATATTACGCTCCCTCACGCTCGGACATATACCTCGGTGAGCTTAATAAAGAGGAGATAACCTCCGAATATGCGAGTATAGAATACTACGGCAGCCTTCCGAAAGACCAAATAAAGCTCAAAATAATCAACACGGGCGGCACCATATATCTGAAAGCGGAAACAGACGGTATAAAGCTGATAGACTCATCCTCGGAGATAAAGGTTCATGAGGGAGTCTTTGAAGAGAAGCCCGTCGAGAGCGCAAAATCGGTAACCATAACCGAGCTGCCCTCTATCAATCCCTCTCGCACGGGCAAGATGTTCACCCTCTCGTCGTCTATTAAGAGCGGCTTCCGCTCCGCATTCAAATCGGGAAGAAAAGTAAATAAACTGCTGATTGCCTGTATGATTCTGTTTTCCGCCAATGCGGTGTTCACCTCAAGCGTGTTCGGTACGGCAATCCGCGATGCAATAAATATTGACCACTCATATAACCACAACACCTTCTACGTTATGACGAATAATGGCGAGGACTCGGATAAGCTGCTCGCGGCAGTCGGAAATTCCGACACGGGTATCGACTTCATCACACTGAAGGATGCTTCATCGGTCGGTGATGAGAGAATTTTCTTCGACGCAGGCAAGAGCTTTGAGACCTTCTATGAGCCGTCAACCTCCGAGTCCTACAACTCAAACGCGGTATTTCTCTCCTCCTCACTTGCAAATGGCAAGGACGTGCTGGCAGGCAAAGGCAAGGGGCTCTCCGAGGAGGAAATCCTGATTTCACGGCACGTGGCAGACCTCCTCTTGAAAAATTCAACACTCGGATACATATCGGAATACCGTGACCTGATAGGTCTTACAAGCGGCGGCTACGGTATAGGCGGTATGAAGATGCGCATAGCGGGGGTTGTAGACTCAGACGAGCCTGCAATATACCTCACTGATATGGCAATGGCAAAATACGCCCTTGCAAATTCGGAAATCAACGCCTCCTGTGCGCCAAACGGCATCTCTGTCGGTGACGGTGAGGTGGTCTTGATATCCGATGACTCCACCTTTATTCCCGAGGCGACCGTCACAATACACGGTAAGGAATTTACCGTCAAGGATGTAATGTACCACTTCCCAACCGGCCGTTACGGTGATTGGCTTGTGAAAACAGGGGTGGAAAAGCTCATGTTTGATGAGTTTATGACCGATATTACCGCTACACGGTACCCCTCCCTCCCTCAAGATACTCCCGAGTTTGACTCCAAGCTTGACGAGGTGTCCGACGTATGCTATTACGACTATATCGAGTATTACTATGACAGATACGAGGAGTTCCTGCAATACTCATACATCACATCCTCCTATCCCGAGATGGAGCTGTGGCTCTATGCAGAGAAGGGTGTCAAGGAGGCAGTGCTTGAATTATTCCCCGAGCCCGGTTACTACGAGGCGTGTGTCTTTAAGGCCGAGCACGGAAGGTATCCCTCACGTCAGGAAATGCAAGATGTAACGGCCTTCAAGACTCTTGACGAGTCGTACATCAAGCTCTATGAGCAGGAGTACTACAATACCGTACAGATGCGTCAGCTTCCCCACGCATACGTCAGCGATAATGACTTTATTACCCTATCAAAGCGTGTCGGCAAGACGGATAAGCTGCTCGAGGAATATAGTTACAGCTACTACACGCTCATACATTCGAGCGACACGGATGCTACAAGTCTGTGGATTGAGGAAAATCTCGGTAGTAGCATCCAGGTAATAACTCCGAGTGACATACGCGACACGGTGGCAAAGGACTATCGCGACACGATAATAATTCAGCTCGTATCAATGATAACAACTCTCGCAGATATGAGCGTATGTATGTACTTCATTATGCGCTCCTCACTGATGAGCAGAATAAAGGTTATCGGAATTTACAGAGCTATCGGAGCGTCAAAGAGCAATCTCCGCTTCAAATTCTTGATTGAGGCGTTGGTGCTCGCATCCCTCACGGTAATCGTGGGATATATCCTTGCGAGCGGATTTATCTTTGCCGCGATTTCATCCTCTCCCGCAGTTGGCAGCGTGATGTTCTACCCCGTGTGGTATGCTCTCGTCATACTGCTGCTCCTGGTATCAATTACCGCACTGTGCGGAATTATCCCAATCAGTACCCTTTTGCGAAAGACACCGAGCGAGATTATTGCAAAGTACGACATCTAAGCGACGCTCACGCGCCAAGGCGAAAGGCAGTCGATATATTGCACCGTCGCACACTCCTCTCTCGCAGTCGATATACTCTTACTGTGAGGTTAGTATAACACTCTTTCGGTGGGAGCTCTCCTATCTCGCGCCAGGAATAACCCTATCTCGCAGTGGGCACCGCCCTTTTGCGGTAGGTACTCCACTATCTCGCAACGGGTATAAAAGCGGTACTTATCAAAGCCTAATCAATCTGTATAGAGCGAGTAAATAGAGAAAAATGGGCGTTTTGCTAATCAAAGTTAGCAAAACGCCCTTAAAATATGTTGTTAAAATCAATTACCGCTGTCAGCGTCAGCACAAGCTCCGCTCGCTATATCCGCTATTCTGCGCACCTTGTCGTAGAGAATCTGCTCACGCGCCTGCCACTCGCACTCGGGGTACTTGCCGTGCCCGGGACTCGTCTCAAGAGATACGACACCCTTGTATCCTATCTCGGCAAGTGCCAATGCAAAGACATCCCAATCGATTATTCCGTCACCGGGGACAAGATGCTCGTCCGACTCGCCTCCGTTATCGTGAATATGAAGTGCCTCGAGCCTATCGCCAATGTATCTTACCGCACCGGCAACATCGGGATTGAATATTGCCGCGTGTCCTGTGTCAAGACAAACCCTGACGTTGGGAAGTGCGACCTCGTCTACTATTCTGCACACGCCCTCAACGGATGCCGCAAGGTACTCTCTGAACGGCAAATTCTCAACGCAGAGAGTTATACCAAGCTCGCGAGCGTATTCGCCCACCCTTCTCATAACGGATACGTTGGCAGAAACAGCCTCCTCATACGTACCCTCAAATGGGTATATCGGGTGTACAACAAGGCGAGGACATCCGAGCCTCATCGCACAGTAGGCAGTCTTTTTTGCCGCCTCAACGTATAGGGTAAATTCTTCATCATCACCCTCCGGCAGAGGCCAGGTGGAGTGTGCCTGTGATAACTTGATGCCTATTTTCTCATACTTTGCCCTTTTCTCGTCGAGATACTCGTCAAGCTCGGATTGTGGCAATGAATATATCCTGCACCTCAGGTCAAAGAGCCCCTGATAATCTATACAGTCATATCCCTGCTCTTTTATCTTTCTTGTGCCGTCATTGTCGTATACGCCGTAAGAGCTATTGGTAATTCCCGTCATAAGTCGCATAATTGGTCCCTCCGTCCAAGTTTTTCACTCACATTTTACACCCAAGTAAGATTTTAGTCAAGATTTTATTAATATTATTAATATTTTTTTAATAAACTCTTGATTTTTGTAGATTTGTGTGTTAAAATGGGATGTAAGATTATGGAGAAAGGAGATTAATTATGGCGCTGGATAAATGCATCTCTATGCTTACCACAGTCACAGAGTATGACGCGTTATACACTGTGCTTACACTTGCGGTACTTCTTGTAGTAGTTCCCGTGTTTATGGTTATGGCGTTCTTTGGCTTCAAGATGTTTAAGCTTGAGACTTTTCTGTACGGTATAGTGTTCGGTTACGTAATCGGCGAGAGTCTTGCCACCACGTTCCTCACCGACCTTATCAGCTGGGATTACACACACGTTGTAGCAGGTATAGTATTCGCAATAATAGGCGGTCTTGTCTCCATATTTATATACAAGTTCTCCATCTTCTTAACCGGCTTCGGTCACGGATATGTGATAGGCGGCTCGATTGCCTCCTCTATCCTCTATATTACAAACAGCGATGCAGATACCAGAGAGCTTGTTACCATCATACTCAGCACCGTAATCGGCGCAGTATGCGGTTTCTTCTTCCTCAAGTACTACAAGCAGATAATCATAGTTGCCACATCATTCGCATACCCCTTCATATCACTTCTGTGTGTGGACCTCGTGATTTCAATAAACAATCCGGAAATCATGGCACTCGGCATGGTAGTCAGCCTGATTCTCGGTGCGGTGCTCGGCATTGTAGCTATGCGCTGGCAGTTCAAGGATACTGAAGGCGTTGAATTCTGATTTTTTTACAGGCGATGGGATTTCCCGTCGCCTTTTTTATATTTCTATTGACACACGCGCGCATTAAATGTATTATATAGGTAGAAAATGAAAGTCGAGGATTTTTATGAAAAGAGTATTACTTGCATGTCTGCTGATACTGTCACTGGCACTCAGCGGATGTGTGGAATCCTGTCTGTTGCATATCGACTCCGACCATGACGGGCTATGCGATTCCTGCTTAATCAGCATGCATGACGATAACACGGGTGGCTCGGGTAACAACACAGGTGATAACACGGGTGATAACACGGGTGACAACACGGGCGATAACACAGGCGACAACACAGGTGATAACACAGGCGATAACACAGGTGACAACACAGGCGACAACACAGGTGATAACACAGGTGACAACACAGGTGATAACACAGGTAACAACACAGGCGACAACACAGGCGACAACACAGGCGACAACACAGGTGACAACACAGGTGACAACACAGGCGACAACACAGGTGATAACACAGGTGATAACACGGGTGATAACACGGGCGACAACACAGGTGATAACACAGGCGACAACACGGGCGATAACACGGGTGGCACTGACACCCCGTCATCCTCCGCTCATAAGGACGATAACGGTGATACCGTGTGCGATATTTGTCACGAAAGCGTAATAGTAGTTATCGATATATTTGCGCTCAACGATTTGCACGGCAAGATTGTGGACAACGAGTCACAGCCGGGACTTGAGGAGCTGACCAACTATATTAAAAACAAGGACACGAGCTCCGACAATCTCATTCTGCTCGCCTCGGGTGATATGTGGCAGGGCAGCTCCGAGTCCAATCTCACACGGGGCAGACTCATCACGGACTGGATGAATGAGCTCGACTTCACCTCAATGACACTCGGCAACCACGATTATGACTGGGGTGACAGCTACATAGCGGATAACAGTGAGCTCGCGGAATTTCCCTTCCTCGCGATAAACGTATACGATAAATCCACGGGCAAGCTCGCGGATTACTGCACGCCCTCCGTTATGGTTGACCTCGGCTACGTTCAGATAGGCATCATCGGTGCTATCGGTGACGTGTACACGTCTATCGCATACGATTACAGACAAAACGTGACTTTCAAGGTCGGCAAAGAGCTGACAGCCCTCGTCAAGGCAGAGGCAAACCGCCTGCGCGCTGAGGGAGCGGATTACATCATATACTCCATACACGACGGATACGGCTCAGGCTCCTCGTCGGTCAAGGAGGTCAAGGACTCCGACATTTCTTCATATTACGACGTCTCGCTCTCGTCGGGATACGTTGACATTGTATTTGAGGGACACACTCATCAGTCATACGTGCTCCGCGACTCAAAGGGTGTATATCACCTGCAGGGCGGAGGCGAAAATCAAGGCATTTCCTATGCTAAAATCAGCATTAATTCCGTCACGGGTACCCACGTTACCGATGCCCGTGAGATAATCTCAAGCGACGTCTACTCACAGTACAGCGAGGACCCGATTATCGACTCCCTGCTTGATAAATACTCCGAGGAAATATCCCCTGCCTACCGTGAGCTCGGATACAACAGTAAAAAGCGCACCTCGGATGAGATAGTCGAGCTCGTAGCACAGCTCTACTACAAGTTCGGTGTGGAAACCTGGGGCGACGAATACGACCTCGTGCTCGGCGGTGCCTTCCTCACCGTGAGGAGTCCTTACACTCTGTACCGCGGAACGCTCTACTACTCCGACGTATATTCAATACTTCCCTTTGATAACCAGCTTGTGCTATGCTCGATCAAGGGGTATGACCTGTACTACAAATTCTTCAACACCAGCAATAGCAACTACCACATCTATTACGGTGATTACGGCGCGGAGATAAAGGACTCGATAGACTTCAACGCGACCTATTACATAATTACCGACAGCTACACCTCCACCTACGCTTACAACAAGCTGACGGAAATAGAGAGGTATCCCGCTGATACGTTTGCACGCGATCTGCTTGCGGAATATATCGAAAACGGCGGATTTAATTAACACGGGGGTACACATTTGATGAAAAGAACACTCATTGCACTAATACTCATCCTTGCCCTGCTCCTCAGCGGATGTCAATCATCATCCTGCCCTGCCCACACGGACAGAAACGACGACGGATGCTGCGACAAATGCGACAAGACGCTCAAGGACTGTGCGCAGCACAAGGACAAGGACGCGGATACCGTGTGCGATATCTGCAAGAGAAGCGTTATTGTAACATTTGACTTTACAGCCATCAACGACCTGCACGGCAAGATAGACGACACAGACTCACAGCCCGGTCTTGACGAGCTGACAACCTACCTCAACAAGAGAAGGACGAGCGTGGATAACCTCGTATTAATCTCCACGGGTGATATGTGGCAGGGCAGCTCCGAGTCAAACCTCACCCACGGAGCTATGATGACCGAGTGGATGAACGAGATGGACTTTGTGTCCATGACGCTCGGCAACCACGAGTATGACTGGGGCGAGGAATTCATAAGAGCCAACGACAATCTGGCAGAATTCCCACTGCTCGCAATCAACGTATATGAAACCGCAACGGGCACACGCCCGGACTACTGTCAGGCATCTGTCACACTCGACCTCGACGGCGTGCAGATAGGCATCATCGGTGCTATCGGTGACGTGTATTCATCCATCGCCTCCGACTTCACCAAGGGCATAGAGTTCAAGGTAGGTGACGAGCTTACCGCGCTTGTAAAGGCGGAGTCTGAAAAGCTCAGGAGCGAGGGTGTCGACTACGTAATCTACTCCCTGCACGACGGAGCAAGCACCTCCACCTCGACAAAAAAGGACGTGAGCGATAAGCAGCTCTCCGCCTACTACGATATTGAGCTCTCCGACGGATACGTCGACCTCGTGTTTGAGGGACATACCCACAGGTCGTATATACTTGAGGACTCCGAGGGCGTGCTTCACTTACAAGGCGGAGCGGAAAACGACGGCTTCTCCTCGGTACAGGTCAGCATAAACTCCGTCACGGGTAAATACACCACTGACGATGCGGAATTCATAAAGCAATCCACCTACAAGCGTGCGGACTCCGATCCCCTCATTGACGAGCTGCTTACAAAATACGGGGACGCAATCGCACCTGCCTACCGCAAGCTCGGATATAGTTCCACTACCCTCTCCTCGTCTGATATAAAGCACCTTGTGGCAAGGCTCTACTACGAATTCGGCACTGAAGAATGGGGAGATGAATACACGCTTGCCCTCGGCGGCGGTTATCTCAGCGTGAGAAACCCATACAAGCTCTACTCGGGAGAGGTAATATACTCCGACGTGTACACCCTCCTGCCGTTTGATAATCAGCTTGTCCTGTGCTCGGTCAAGGGCTATGACCTGTATTACAAATTCTTTAATACGGATAACGAGGATTACTACATATACTACGGAGCATACGGAAACAGTATCAAGGATTCGATAGACTTTGATGCGACGTACTACATCGTCACCGATACGTATACCTCGACCTACGCGCCAAACAATCTGACGGAGATAGAAAGATACTCCGCCGACGTATTTGCCCGTGACCTGCTTGCCGATTACATAGCATCGGGCGCACTGCAATAAAAATTAACACGTTTATAATGTAAATAACAAATTAACACGGGTATAATACAAATAGATTGAAAACGGTACAGCAACGGCGGCCTGCAAGCGAGCAGGTCGCCGTTTTTTCTTAACCAAAGGCTCCGCCGCACTTCTTCACCAAATGCTCCACTACACCGACACCGCACTTCTTCATCGAATGCCTCACCGCACAATGCCTCGCACATCTTAAATATAATTATGAAGAATTATTAAATAGGAGCGTAAGCTATTTACTTTTCATCGCGCGTCTGTTAAAATGTGACTGACAAAGCGAAAACGCAAAAAACGACATTTTTCAGGGGGCACATTCTACTCACAACCTCATTTCCCCCTGAAATGTCACCTAAAAGTTATTCATTGGAGGTATGGCTTTGACATCAATTTATTACCTATGCGCCCTGCTGCTGGCGTGTGGAATATTCGCCTTCCTTTACTTTACAAGGAAAAAGGACTTTATTCCCAAGCTTACAAACAGGCAGCTTATTGCAATATTGTACGGCGCGCTCTTCTTCGTCCGTTCATTCGGCGGAGTTTACAAAATACGCGACACGATAGGACTTAACAACTACTCCCCCTTCGGCCCCCACGGTAGCACCCAGGCACTCCTGTCAGTGCTGATAATGTGGCTGATATACGTAGTTCAACTCTGTATCGTGCTGTATCCCTTCTTCGATAAGCACGTTCCTATCATAAGACCTTTAGTACGCTTCGTATCGCCTGTTGTATACGTTATAGCAATAGCCACACTTCCCATGCTTACAAGAGCTATGGACGGCGACCTTGCAGACGTATTCCACTGGAGATCACTCATATACGCTCTTGAAATAGGCGTTGGACTTGCCCTCTCCTTCTTCGAGCTATCACGCTTCGAGGCGGCAAAGGCAGCTCCGCTTAGCAGAAAGCAGAAGATACTCTCCCCCATAGCCTTCCTCGGCATGATAGTTATTACCATGCCTGCATGGGCACCTCAAGTGCTCCTCGGCGAGGGCTCGGACACAATCATACTTGAGGACTTCACCCTCTATCACCGTCTTGCACTGTACGGACTTGTAGTATTCGCACTTGCAGTTCATTTCATGCTTACAAGATGCACCTACGAGCAGAAGCGCTTCGGCTTGATCTACATAAGCTTTGCAACGATGATTTCCTACTGCTTCCGTTACGACTTCAAGACGTTTACCAACGTACTTGAGTGGCCCATACAGCTCTGTAACACAGCCATGTTCATTATCCCTCTCGTTCTGGTATTCAGAATGGAGAAGCTCTATTACTTCAGCTTATTCATCAACGTGCTCGGTGCATTGCTCGCAATGCTTATGCCCAACACGGACGGTGCCAACTGGCTCTCTATGCGTACGATGGAGTTCTGGCTCAACCACTATATAGCAATGCTCCTTCCCCTGCTCATAATGTCACTCGGCATCTTCAGAAGACCTAAGATGAGGCAGTTCACCTACTCTCTCATCGCATTCGGAGTATATTATATCCTGGTGCTGTTCCTCAACGCGTGGCTCACCAACTACGACTCCGGCGTAGACTTCTTCTTCATCAACAGTGACTTCGTAGCATCCAAGCTCGGTAAGTGGGCTGAGGATCTTCGTAAGATTACCACTACGTTCCACTACAAGGATCTGAAGTTTGTCTTATATCCTGTATATCAAAGCATTTATTTCGTTGTCTATATATTACTTTCGTTTGCTATGTGGTTCATCTACGAGCAGGCGTTTGAAATCACCGACGTTTACGCAACAATTATGGAAAGGAACCGCAAGATTAAAGCCGATATGCTCGCGCTTGAAGTACATCTTGCAGGTAGAAGTATGCAAGAACCTATGAATCCGCAGAACGAGGGTAAGCTTATCCTTCGTCATTTCTCAAAGAGATATTCCACCAGCGACGTTTACGCAGTTTATGATGCAAACCTTGAGATCGAGGGCGGTCAGATATACGGCTTCCTCGGCCCTAACGGCGCAGGTAAATCCACTATTATCAAATCGATAGTAGGTATACAGACAATCACCTCGGGCGAGATCGAGGTATCGGGCTACGACGTGGACAAGCAGTCCGTTGGAGCAAAGATGCAGATCGGCTTTGTACCCGACCATTACGCGCTCTATGAGAACCTCACAGGACGCGAGTACCTCAACTATATCGCAGACCTCTATAACGTGCCCAAGGCTGACCGTGACGAGAGAATTGCCGAGTATGTCGGCCGCTTCCGTCTTGAGACCGCGATAGACAACCCGATGAAGACCTACTCCCACGGTATGAAGCAGAAGATAACCATTATGTCTGCTCTCGTACACAATCCCAAGATATGGATACTTGACGAGCCCCTCACAGGACTTGACCCCGAGAGTATATTCCAGGTTAAGGAATGTATGAAGGAGCACGCCGCAAAGGGCAATATAGTATTCTTCTCCAGCCACATTATAGACGTAGTAGAAAATATATGCGACCGCATTTCTATCATAAGAAAGGGACAGATACTCTGCACCAAGACGGTTGCCGAGATCAAGGAGAGCGGTATTCCTCTTGAGCAGTTCTATATGAATACGATAGACGGCAATACACAGGCTCCCGTTTCCGCAGATGTTGAATCTCCTAAAGTACCCGAGGCAGGTGTTACCGTATGACGAAGGCCAAGAGGACGCGCGCACCGATAGGTGAAACAATGCGTGAGAATTGGCGTGCGCTCGTAACTTTAGTAAAGATGCAGCTCAAGGAAAAGATGGATATGAGCTATATGCGCTCCACACGTAAGCTTATATTCAAGCTCGTTTGGTTCGTAATTGAATTTGCGGCGATAACCGCTGTGCTTGCAGTACTCTTCCACTTTGTAAAGCTGCTCGGATTATTCTCACTTGTTCACGACATACCCGTGTCGGTAATATCAGTGATATTTGCAATAATGCTGCTCTTATCACTCGTGACCGACACCGCAGGACTTGTTAAGTCACTGTATTTCTCCAAGGATAACACAGTGCTCCTGACACTTCCCGCTACTCCCTCTCTTGTATTCTTCTCAAAGCTTGCGACCTACTACGTATACGAGCTTAAGAAGAACTTTATGTTCACAATTCCTATGTTCATCGCATTTGGTATAGCAAAGGGATACACCACGCTCTATTATCCGTGGCTGCTCCTTATGTTCATACTTATCTCGATAGTGCCCGTTCTTCTGGCGGCTCTCATCTCGATACCCGTGATGTTCATACAGATATTCCTCAATAGAGTAAAGGTCGTGCAATATGCTCTCTATGCTATCGTAGTGGGCGGTGCAATCTTCCTTATGTTCTATCTCATCAGCCTCATTCCCGAGGACATCAACTTTATCGAGACCTGGGGTGAGACCTACTGGCAGATACAGGACGTGCTTAAAGCATACACGGTATACTGCAAGCCGGTCTATGCGTTTACCGAGCTTATAGTCGGTAAGACAGTCGGTATCAACAATATAGTATTCCATTCCAACACGCTCCCCCACTTCCTCATCCTGATTGGCATCGCCGCAGTGCTCCTCGCACTCTGCTTTGTCTGCTCGAAGCCCTTGTTCTGCCGTATGGCTTCAACTCCCTTCGAGTTCAAGAAGAAGAATTCGGCTAAGGCCAAGGAGAACAAGCCTCGCGGAACCTTCGCTTCCGCTGTACGCAAGGAATTTATCAGCGGTATGCGCTCCAATTCCTTTATCAAGCTTGCAGGTGTGCTCGTGGTAATACTCCCCATGGCAATATTCCTTCTTAACAAGCTCTATTCGGCAATGAATACCAGATACCTCGGTACTCAGATGACCGTATGCTTCAACGTAATGATAATGCTCCTCATCCTCCTGATGACGAACATTGACATAGCTTCTGTTTACAGCCGCGACGGTTCGAGCGCGTATCTCAACAAGGTTCAGCCCGCACCGTACAGCGTGCTACTGTTCTCAAAGCTGTTCTTCCCTATGATAATAGCACTTATCGGAACAGTATTCACCACGTTTATATTTACCACGTTCTCTGCCCTCTCACCTCTTGACAACGTCATGCTCGGTGTTACGGTATACGCGGTGTATATAGCTCATCTCTTCTCGTCGGCGGAGAGCGATATTATGAATCCGCAGTACGAGCAGTATGCAACCTTCAACGAGCAGGCAAACAACCCCAACGAGAGAATGTCGGGTGTGACGGCAATCATCTTCTCCGCCCTGGTATTCATCGTAGCTCTCCTCTTCTCTACCGAGAGCACGTCGGGCGTGTGGCTCAAGCTTGCTATAATTACGGTAGCTCTGGCGACCTTCAAGGTGCTGACCTACCTCTCTAAAATTAAAGCATTTTACAAGGAGAAGCAATAATGAAGAAAACGATAATTATTTTAATCCTTGTAGTATACGTAGCGTCCATCGCGGTGGTCAACTTCTTCGGACTTGAGATCAAGGTGTTTGACGGTATTGAGTACGTCACCAACATCCAGTGCGATACGGTTACCGTGCACAGAGAGAACGAAGAGGTATTACAGCCCACTATGTACATTGGCGATACTCCCTTATTCCAGTTTGACTTTATCCCCTCAAGTGACGAGGGTGGCTACACCGATGATCCCTCAAGCGTCGCGTTCAACCCCAACGCAGTCGAGCTCAACTATGAGATATTCCCTCACCTCGCAGCAGAGACAGACGTTAAGTTTGAATACGACGAGGAGGCAATGGCAGGTATCGCGGTATTCCGCGAGGACTTAAGAACGCTCATCTTCTTAAAGGAAGGTATGTTCACCATCACCATCAAGGCGGAGGACGGCTCCAACGTCAGCACCACCGTCAAAATTCGCGCAGCAGCGCCTAAAGCATAAAAGCACACAAATTTATAAATAATTATTTACAAAACAGGAGGCTTTCAAATGAAATCCACACGTTCAATCGCAAAGTTATTTGCCTTGATACTTGTTGCGAGTCTTGTGTTTGCACTCGCATCCTGCGGTAAGCTCGAGCTTAAATCCTTCACGGTAGACCGTTCTACGGTTAAGACGGTTTATCTTGTTGGTGAAGAGATCGACTTCACAGGAATCAAGGCAACCGCAAAGTATTCCGACAAGTCACTTGACAAGGAATACACCTACGAGGAGCTTACAATCGAGTATGCCCCCGACATCACCGCAACACCCGGTAACAAATCGGTTTCGGTTTCCTTTATGGACCCTAACCTCAACGTAAAGCAGTCCACCTCCGTAGCAATTACGGTAAACGAGGACCCCAACGCAGTTAAGCACGATTCATACGAGGCTGACTCCTCCGAGATGAAGACCATTTACTTCGTAGGCGAGTCTCTCTCCTTCGACGGCCTCATCATCAAGGACGTTATGTCCGACGGCTCATCCACACCCGTTCAGGATATTTCAAGCGCAACCTTTGAATATGCGTCAGACATCACCGCAACACCCGGTAACAAGACCATAACCGTTAAGTTCGGCGGTGAAGAAGCAGGTGTTATCTCCATCACAGTAAAGAACCCCAAGATCTCCTTGGTTACTCTTAACGACTCCTCTCTCAACCTCGCGTTCAACGTAGGTGATACCGTTTCTCTCGACGGACTTAAGGCAACTCTTAAGTACGAGAACGGTGAAACAAGAGAGGTTACAAGCTTCACTTACGTTACCGACGTAGCAACCATTACATCTACCTACGGTAACAAGCAGGTAGTTCTTAAGTACTCCGACCCCATCACAGGTGACGATTACAACGCTACCGTATCTATTCAGGTTGACGGCATCGTTAACTACACTATGAACACTGCTAATCAGCAGCTCAAGTACTACGAGAACAACGTAGTTACCTTCGACGGTGTAACAGTAACAGCTCACTATTACTTCTCCGGCAACAAGACAGTTGATCCCTCTCTCGTTCAGTTCGTACACGAGGATAACCTCACAGCTACCGACGGACAGAAGGAAATCACCGTTAAGGTTGGCGATACCGAGGTTGGTAAGTTCTTCATCACCGTTGGTGACGTTCCTACCGCTACCGCAAACACCGAGAGCGTTGACCTCTCCTACCGTGTAGGCGAGACCGTTTCTCTTACAGGCCTCACAGTAACAATCAATTACAGTGACGGCACTCCCGACGCGACAGTAGGTCTTCTCGACGTAGAGGTTACTACCGCGCTCACCACTCTTACAGCAACACCCGGTACCAAGACTGTTACCGTTAAGTATAATGATACAGTTTCCGGCAACCACATCTTCGCTAACTTCGAGATTACCGTTTACGGTATTGACAGCTACACCGCAGATGCAAGCAACATGCTTACATCTTACATGGTAGGCCAGCCTGTTAACTTCAGCGGCCTTGTAATGTACGCTAACTACCTTGACGGCGGCGAGGCTGAGGTAGTTGACGTGAGTGACTTCACCTTTGGCGATGCAGGCATTACCGCTACCGCAGGTGACAAGACAATTCCCGTATACAAGAACGGCGTACAGGTTGCTACCATTAACGTATCCGTTGTTAAGAACAGCATCACCTCCACCGTTATCGGCGGATCTTACAAGACAGATTATCTCACCACGGATAACGCTACCGACTTCGGTAACCTTACCGTTACACTTACTTATGCTGACGGCACCGTGAGAACTCTTTCCGGCTCCGATCTTTCATTCAGCTCCGTAGACCTTACCACTCCCGGTAAGAAGAGCGTTATTATCTCCTTCACGGATCCTGTTAACAACGAGCCCTCCAGCGCATCTATCAGCGTTAATGTAATCAAGAAGTACGAGGTACTTGAGTTTGCAAAGTCTGAGGACCTCTCCGCTTTCGACAGCGATAACAAGTCCGCAGGTACCGCTTCATACGGCAGCTCCGGCTTCTCCGGTCAGTTCCTTGTAGGTAACAAGACCTACATGATAGGAGACGACAACGCATTCAAGCTTAATCCTATGTTCACAGTTATGGACGGCACCCCTAAGAACCTCAGAGAGTTCTACTCTGTAGTTGATCTCTACCTCCATAACGGCACAGAATACGTTCTCCTCACCAAGCAGGCAGACTCCGCAAACCAGAATCTCGTATACTACTATAGCGGCAGCGACCTTATCGCAACCGTAGATACTTATCGCGGATCCTATCAGTTCACAACCAACGCTACAAACAAGCTGGTTAAGATCTCCGTACTTCCCAACAGCAAGTACTACACCTTCTCAACGGTTAATCCCGTAGTCCTTGAGGCAAAGGTTATAGATGCTTGGAACGCTTACACAGCAGTTGACCTTGCAGTAATCGATAACTCCGGCCGTGAGGAGTGGACTAACTTCAAGTCCGCAAACGGTCTTGCAAACGTAGCTCCCGCAGGTATCGTTCTTCACACCGATATCCACATCAGCGCAAGTGACCTTCCCGCAGACTTCTTCTACGTAACCGACAAAGCTGTAAGCTACAGAAACACTGTTACAAACGAGATAATTGACGCTCCCAAGGGTACAAGATACCTCAAGGACGGCACTGACGTTTACGTAAGAGTTGGCGGCGCAGACTTCGTATTCGAGGGTAACTTCTTCACTCTCGACTGCATTAAGTTCCCGCTTGTTCCCTCACCTGCAATCTTCGGTGAGAATGCCGGCAGAGATTACGGTTCAGACTTCTCTAACGCAACTCTCTTCGTATTCCAGACCAATTCCGACAGACTTTTAGCTGCTCCCGCAGATATTGCAAACACCACTATCAACAATCTTGCTCTCATCGGTAACGCTGCAAGAAACAACTTTGTTGATATGCAGGATAACCTTGCATCTGCAGGCGGTCTTATCTTCTGCAAGGCAAGAAATTATTCCAACTTGACCTTCGATAACATTATTGGTAACTCTTACTTCATCACTTACTTCCCCGATATCGAGTCCACCGTTACTATGACCAATATTAAGTGCTACGACTCCTATCAGAATGCAATTATGCTTTGGGGAAGCACAACGTGCACGATGGATAACTGCTACCTCAACGGCGCAGGCGGTCCTCTCGTAATCATACAGAGCTGGACTGACGAGGATACCGGTATTCAGTACAACCCCGTAATCAATGCAACTAACACTACTACAGAATCTCACCTCACCGGTCAGGAGATCTGGTTCACAGCAGTTAATGCAACTACCGTAGTAGGTCAGATCCAGGCTCTCGGTAACAGCCTTGAAGCCGGCGGTCTCGGTAACTTCTCCGATGATAACAACCAGATGAACATCATCTGCGGACTTATCACAGAGGGTGATGATGCAGCTGCTATTATCCAAGATCCTTCCGCACAGGGTACTATGCTCTTCGACGGTCACGGTATTGAAAGATGGCAGAATCAGGCTGTATGGGGCACTATCTACAACCATCCTGCATACCAGAGCGGCGCGGCATTCATCACAGTATTCGATCAGAGCGGTACAGCACACACCCTCTGGACAGACAGTGTTAACCTCTATGACCTCCAGGGTAACGTATTCGGCACTCAGGCGGCTCATCAGGCAATCGCAGCAGCATTTATGACTGCTGATCGTCTGACACTTTCTCAGGGCGGTCTCTCCGTACTCTTCGAGTTCTATCACTAATATTTACGGGCTGACCGTGCAGCGTTTACACAAATAATGCTCAACGGACAGAACGAATTCCTTGTAAGAGGAGCAGGCAGATTGCCTGCTCCTCTCTTTATTTTTCACAAGACGGAGAATTACGTAAGGCGCAAAAAAATAATAATTGAAAGTTGAAAAATATAAAAGAATGTGCTACAATATATCTATAGGTATACAAACAAGGAGATATATTATGTATAAATATGAAACTCATCTGCACTCATCTCCCGTCAGCAAATGCGGCAGCTACAGTGTCAGAGATAATATGGAATTTTACAAGAGTGAAGGATACGACGGAATATTTCTGACCAATCACTTCATTGATGCAAACATCGGATGTGACAGGACTCTGCCCTATGAGGAGCAGATTGAATTCTTCTTCTCGGATATTGAGGAAGGACTCCGAATACAGGACGAGGTTGGGATCAAGTTCTTCTGGGGAGTTGAAAGCTCGTATCTCGGCACAGACTTTCTCATCTACGGACTTAGCAAGGAATGGTATCTCTCGCATCCCGAGATAATGACTATGCCACGCAGTGATATGCTGACTCTTATGGCAGAGGACGGCGCTCTGATAGTACAAGCTCACCCCTACCGCGAGGCAAGCTATATCGACCACATCAGGCTATTTCCAAAACACGTACACGGAGTTGAGATAATAAACTGCGGCAACAAGGACTTCCAGAACGAGCTGGCAGAGGTATATGCCGATGCGTATCAGTTACCCAAGGTCGCAGGCTCGGACAACCACATAGCAGGTGAATTGTCACAGCTGGCAGGCGTTGAATTTGAAACACCGCTGTCCTGTATACAGGACTATATCGACAGAGTTAAGCGTGGTGAGGGACATGTGTTCCTCACGGTAAGAGAACCACTGAAATAATAAAATACGGAAAAGGTAATAATAAAATGGGAAAATGGAATCTTGATATACTTTACACGGGCTTTGACACGCCCGAATTCTCGGAGGATATGGCGAGGCTCGAGGCACTCGTCTGTGAGGTAACGGAATTTGCGAGCATAGCAGACACGCTCGACAAGGGCGACCTGCTCCTCGGCTACGTTAAGAAGAATGAGGAGCTCTCAGATATCGCAAGCAAGCTGGCAATATACTGCAACCTCAGATATTCGGCAGATACACGCGACACGGATGCGGCATCCATGCTCGGCAAAATTATGGCATCCATCAGCCGCACCGCCGCCCCCTCCGCAAGACTCAACAGCCTTATCGCAGGTATTGACGACCTCGACAAAGAGATAGATAAGCTCCCTCTCCTAGACGAATACAGATACCTTCTCACCAACGTGAAGAAGGATAGCAAATACCTCCTCTCCGACGGTGAGGAGAGCATCATGGCTCGTCTCGACCTTTCGGGCGCGAGCGCGTGGTCTGACCTGCAGAGCAGCCTTACCAGTAGTGTAAAGGCGGAGTACCGTGGTGAGAAAATACCGCTCTCCACAGTGCGCAATCTCGCATACAGCCCCGACTCCGAGGTAAGACGCGAGGCATACGAGGCGGAGCTCGGATGCTATGACAGTATCAAGGACTCTGTGGCGTTTGCCCTCAATAGCATCAAGCTGCAGGTGCTCACGGAGTGTGACATCCGCGGCTATTCCTCCCCTCTTGCAAAGTCGCTCTATCAGTCGAGAATGAAAGAGGAAACGCTCGACGCGCTCTTATCTGCAATGAAGGAATATATGCCCGTATTCCGTAAATACCTCCGCGCCAAGGCAAAGGCTCTCGGTCACGAGGGCGGACTCCCCTGGTACGACCTCTTTGCTCCAATGGGCAAGTGCGACAAGGTATATACCAAGGATGATGCCCGTGATTACCTGCTCGGCATCTTCTCGGGCTTTGATACAGAGCTGCACGATATGGTAAAGTGTGCCTTTGACAACTCGTGGATAGACTTCTACCCGAGAGACGGTAAGGTCGGCGGCGCATTCGACTGCGGTGTTCCCTCCGCCAAGGAGAGCCGCGTGCTCACTAACTTTGACGGCTCGTTCAGTGACGTTGTTACTCTCGCGCACGAGCTCGGTCACTCCTTCCATGACAGACAGGTCTTCTCCCACTCGGTAATTAATCAGAACTACTCCATGCCCGTGGCAGAGACCGCCTCAACCTTTAACGAGGTTCTTGTAATGGAGACCGCGATTTCCGCCGCTACCGACAAGGACGAGAAGCTCGCTCTGCTTGAGAGTCAGCTTATGGACTCCACGCAGATAATCGTGGATATATACTCACGCTTCTTGTTTGAGGCATCTGTATTTGAGAACCGCCCCGAGGAATTTATGAGTGCTGACAGAATGTGTGAGCTTATGCTCGCGGCACAAAAGGAGGCGTACGGTGACGGCCTCGACGAGAGCCTTATGCACCCATATATGTGGCTCTGCAAGGGACATTATTACAGCGGTGGACTCAGCTTCTACAACTATCCTTACGCATTCGGCGGACTCTTTGCAAGAGGTCTGTATGCGAAATACAAGAAGGATGGTAAGTCATTCGTTGACACCTACAAGGCTATGCTCAAGGCAACCAGCGTAACCGACGTCGAGGATTGTGCTATGATTGCAGGCATAGACCTCACCGACCGCAATTTCTGGTGTGAGGGACTCAAGACACTTGCCGACAAGGTAGACGAATTCTGCGAAATTGTAGGACATTAAAATCAATATAATCAGCTCTACCTATCTACTAAAGCAGCAGCTGTTTTAAGCCTTGCAAAACGGCATATTTCAACAAGGCTTGGCAACGCCTTGTTTAACGTCTTACAAAACAGTAAATAGTTTTAACACCCCCTATTAAAACGGGGGTGTTTTTATTGCTTAACAAGTGCTGCGTGATAATCGCGCAGGCTTGTTTATATAAAAAATCCCCAAACGGCTGCACACGGGTACCGCTTGGGGATCTTTATTTTCATATTAAGCTATAAAATCCAAGTCATCAAGACCTGAGCATTACGCCTTGATTACAAGTCCGAGAGACTTCAATGACTCTGCAACAGCATCGGTCGTGGACTGCAGCTCCTGCTTTGTGAGCGTTCTGTCAGCCGATACAAACGAGAAACGAAGAGTGAGCGCGCTCACACCGTCTGTGTCTGTATAAACGTCCTTATACTGTACCGTGTCGAGTAATTCTCCCGATACCGCCTTAGCTGCCTTCACCACGTCGGAGAATACAACTGCGCCAACATCTGCAACGAACGTCATATCGATGTCGATGGCAGGGAACTTTGAGGGCTCCTTATAAGAGTTGGTGTCAGCCTTAACCGATGCAAACGCCTCGGTATATATCTCAAGGAATGCTATCGCGCACTTCTTGTCAACGTTGGCAAGCACGACGGGATGAGGAACGGAAACGTATCCTACCTTAATAGCGTCAACGAGGATAGCAAAGGTGTTGACGGGATGCATATAGTCAAACTCCGCATCCTCTGACAAGTCGGATCGTAGCCATGTCGTTCTGTGAGCCAAGGAGTTGAAAATGAAAATTGTCTTCCTAAGACCGCTTGGGCTCCGACTTTCCTTGTTGACTTCGGAAGGTGCATTGGGTATATTCTTCAGAAACTCGTTGCTCAAGGCCACAATGAACATACAACGAAGTCGGATCGTAGCCATGTCGTTCTGTGAGCCAAGGAGTTGAAAATGAAAATTGTCTTCCTAAGAGACCGTG
>JAZNHE010000108.1:0-14673 GCA_045576795.1 Eubacteriales bacterium
TATATAATAAGGAAGACAAAAGGAAGGTGATACCATGGACAGCTCGCGAAGTAGATACATATTGAATATTTGGCTCGGAGATGATTCCGTGGTTTTTGCTTTTTATTGCAATTAACTTTCATGAAATCCCCGAGAGAATAAAGCAAAGGAAAGGGGAAGAAAATGGGAGAAAACAAAGATTTTGACAATGATGAGCTCGTTTTATCGGAAGAAATCACGGGAAAATCGGATAGTACATCCGATAGTGATAAAGAAAGCAGCTTTGACCTCTATACAAATGCAGAAGAAGAAATTTTAGACGATGTAGGAGAAGGCCTCCTTTATGAGGACGAGCTTGACACCTCGGAGTTTGCGGTTCTCGAAACTGATGATACGTACGAGGAAGAGGTTGAGCAGCTTATTTCCGCTGATGAAAATGATGCAGATCCGCATGAAATCACGAGTCTTATAGAGAACAAGAAATATGCGGAGCTCAAGGCAAGAATAGAGCTAATGCCATCTATAGATATTGCAGAGCTTTTCTCTGACATCAATTCGAAGTATCATGCCGTTTTGTTCAGGCTTTTATCCAAGGAAATGGCTACGGATATTTTCATCGAGCTTGATACAGATACACAGATGGCTCTTATCAATAGCTTCAGCGATAGAGAGCTTGCGGCTATTCTCGAGGAGATGTATCTTGACGATACAGTCGACATTATCGAGGAAATGCCTGCCGCTGTGGTAAAGAGGATAATTAAATACTCTACACAAGAGAATAGGAGCATGATTAACAGGCTTCTGCGCTTTGACAGGGACAGTGCAGGCGCAATAATGACTACGGAATATGTGCGCCTTATTCCTGAAATGACAGTTGCTGATGCTCTTGCTCACGTAAAGCAGGTCGCAATAGACAAGGAAACCATATATACGTGTTATGTAACAGATCAAAAGCGTCACCTTATAGGTATAGTCACCGCCAAGTCTCTTTTGCTCTCTGCCTCAGACGTAACGCTTGAGGAGATAATGGAGGAGAATGTAGTCTTTGCAAAGACCAGCGATGACAAGGAAGAGGTTGCGCATCTGTTTGACAGATACGGATTTCTTGCAATTCCTGTTGTTGACAGCGAGTGCCGTCTTGTCGGTATAGTAACTGTCGACGACGCTATGGACGTCATCAGAGAAGAAACTGAGGAAGACTTTGCTAAGATGGCAGGTATGGCGCCTACCGAGAAGACTTATCTCAAGACGTCTGTGCTTGATTTTTTGAAGGCAAGACTTCCGTGGCTCTTGCTTCTTATGCTTTCCGCAACCATTTCGGGAGCTATTCTCACAATATTTGAGGATGCGCTTTCAGCCGCACTCGTTCTGTTTGTTCCTATGATAATGGGAACCGGCGGAAACTCGGGCGGACAGTCCTCTGTAACCGTTATCCGCGGACTCTCACTCGGAGAGATTACGTTTAAGGATATTTTCCGCGTAATGTGGAAGGAAATAAGAGTAGGTATATTTGCCGGTATTATAGTCGGTGTGGCTACGTTCCTTAAGGTTATCGTAATCGACCGTGTTGTTATGGCAAATCCGGATATAACCGTCATAGTAGCACTCGCGGTAGCACTCTCACTTGCGATAACTATCGTATTTGCAAAGCTCATAGGAGCCGCATTACCTATACTTGCAAAGCGTATGGGATTTGACCCTGCGGTCATGGCATCTCCGTTTATTACCACTATAGTTGATGCCGCATCTCTGTTGATATATTTCTTTGTGGCGGCAAAGATTTTGAACCTTAAAGGTTGAATTTGATAATTTTAGTTTACGAAAGAAGGTATAATTTTGACTTCGTCTGTTTTACTGACATTGTCAGTAGCGTTAATTGCAGGACTTCTTTTATCTCGTCTTGCGAAGAAGGTGCAGCTTCCCGCTGTAACCGCGTATCTTATAGCAGGTATTATAGTCGGACCGTTTTTGCTTGGCAAAATAGGTGTAGGATTTAATTTTACAGACAATTCTCCTCAGCGGTATGAAATTCTCAGCAATCTTGCTCTCGGATTTATAGCCTTTGCTATAGGTAACGAGTTCAGAGTATCACAGTTAAAGAAAATTGGTAAGCAGGCAACTGTTATAGGTGTATTCCAGGCTGTTTTCACGACCGTTATCGTTGACGTTGTTCTCATCGCCTTTGCACTTCTCACCAAGGAAAAGTATCTGACACTTTCCGCGGCAATAGTGCTTGGAGCGGTTGCCACCGCTACTGCGCCGGCAGCAACGCTTATGGTTGTGCGTCAGTATAAGGCAAAGGGACCTCTCACGGACATCCTTCTCCCCGTTGTCGCTCTTGATGATGCGATGGGACTTGTTACATTTGCAATCTCGTTTGGCGTTGCTAAAGCAATAGGCACGGGTACCGTGGATGCAATTTCAATGATTTTTAACCCGTTGATCGAGGTTGTTCTCTCGATTATACTCGGTGCGTTTATGGGACTCATCTTCACAGTCTGTGAGAAGTTCTTCCATTCTCGTTCTAAGCGAATGGCTGTATCGGTTGCGTTTGTTATGGCGACGGTAGCCATATCTCATCTTAGCTTCAGCATTGGACCCGTTCACGTGGCGTTTTCTTCCTTGCTTAGCTGTATGATGCTCGGCACAGTGTTCTGTAACATTTGCGATTTTTCTGAGGAGCTTATGGACAGGGCAGAGAGATGGACGGCTCCATTGCTTGTTCTCTTCTTCGTTATAAGCGGTGCAGAGCTTGATCTCACCGTATTTACCAACGGAATATTCGTTCTTATCGGTGTTATCTACATAATTTCACGTTCTGTCGGAAAGTACTTTGGCGCGGGTATGAGTGCAAAAATGACAAAATGCGATCCCAACATAGTGAAATATCTCGGTATAACACTTCTTCCCCAGGCGGGAGTTGCTCTCGGAATGGCAAATCAAGCGCTTGCCCTTGGTGCCACAGACGGCAAGGTGGTGCAGACCATAACTCTGTTTGCGGTTTTGATCTATGAGATAGTAGGACCTATGCTTACGAAAATCTCACTTACCAAGGCCGGTGATATTAAGCCTGAGGGACGCTCAAGTGCCCGTACTCACCACGCAATGAACAAATAAGATTATATAAAACGGCTGATCCCTTTGCATTTTGCCTGGGCGGCCGTTTTTGTATATTAGTAAAGATAATACCCGTATATCAAAAGTAATTAGATATTTTATGGTAAAGTTATTGACAAAGCGGCAAAAAGATGATAGAATATCGGTATATTTTGTTTTTACAGGCGTTTGAGCGAAAAGTAGTATCCTTATTATGCGCTTACAGAGAGCTGTCGGTTGGTGTAAGGCAGTAGCGTGTGTTTGGCAAATTCATTTCGCGAGCTTCCCGCTGAACCTGTTTATCGGCATTAGGCATGGACGGGGGTGACCGTTATATCACGGGGGTGTTCTTGCACCCTATAAGGCATGCACTGTGAGGTGCGTGTAAAACAGAGTGGTATCACGCTTTTGCGTCCCTGTATCTTTCTTTTGAAGGATATGGGATTTTTCTTTTCAAGTTAATTTACATATGCACCGTGTAAGCTTTTTACTTGTGCTATGCGAGTTATATATATCAAAAGGAGAATAAAAATGAAAAGAATTGTATCTTTGATACTCTTGGTTACAGTGTGTCTTGGCGTTTGTATATCAAGCACATCATGCAACAAGAATAAGGGAATTAAAGTAAATCCCGATAAGGAAGAATATGTAGTTGGAATTATCCAGCTTATTACACACGATGCACTTGATGCGGCAACTCAGGGCTTTAAGGATGCCCTTACCGCGAAGCTTGCAGAGGCCGGAAGAACTGTAAAGTTCAAGGAAGGCAATGCTGCAGGTGAGGTTACTCAGTGCAACACGATAGTAAACAACTTTGTTTCCGAGGACGTTGACCTCATTATGGCGAATGCTACGGCAGCTCTCTTTGCAGCGGCAAATGCTACTACTCACATTCCCGTCCTTGGTACATCCGTCACAGAATATGGCGTTGCGCTTAAGATAGACGACTTTGACGGAGTTGTTGGCGGCAACGTTTCCGGAACATCGGATCTTGCACCTCTTAAGGATCAGGCACAGATGATGATAGACACCCTTTCTCTCGGTGCAGGCTCTACCGTGGGACTCCTTTACTGCAGTGCAGAGGCAAACTCGGAGTATCAGGTTCAGGTTGTTAAGAGTCACCTTGAGAGTAAGGGTGTGACCTGTACCGTGTATAAGTTTGCTGATTCCAACGAGCTTCCTCTTATAGCTCAGAATGCAGCGGATAACAGCGACGCTATTTATGTTCCTACCGATAACGTAGTAGCAGCCAGCACTGAGATAATAAACAACGTATGCGCTCCTGCAAAGGTTCCCGTTTTCGCAGGAGAGGAGAATACCTGTGCAGGATGCGGATATGCCACCCTTTCAATCAACTATTACAATATAGGCTATAAGACGGGCGAGATGGCGGCATCCGTACTTCTTGGACAAGCTGATATATCCGAGATGCCTATTGCTTATGATGCAGAGCCTGTTAAGAAGTATAATAAGAGTGCTTGCGAAAATCTCGGTATCGATATTTCCGCGCTTGAGGCGGCAGGATACGTAGCAATTCCCGAGGCCTGACAGAAATACTTAAACGGAGCAAATAATGGGCTTTATTAATTCTATGCCCGGTGCTATCGCACAGGGATTAATATGGGGACTTTTTGCAATAGGTCTTTATATTTCATACAAAATACTCGATATTGCAGATCTTACAGTCGACGGCTCTATATGTACAGGAGCGGTTGTTTTTGCAGTGCTGCTCTCCAAAGGAGTAAATGTATTCTTATGTCTTGTATGCGCATTTCTTGCAGGTGCGCTTGCAGGTGTAGTGACGGGAGTTTTTCACACGGCAATGGGTATTCCGGCAATTCTTTCGGGAATTCTAACCCAGCTGATGCTGTGGTCTGTCAATTTGAAAATACTCGGCAGTGCGAATCTTGCTATCAGCTGGAGAAAGTATAATTTGCTTTTATCCTCGGTTGATAATATAAAGGCTATCATCGTCGGCGTGATATTCTGTGTATGTATTATCGTAGGACTGTTCCTGTTCTTCTTTACAGAGATAGGATTTTCTATTAAGTCCACGGGTGACAATCCGGCTATGAGCCGCGCGCAAGGAATAAACGTAAATCTTAACAAGGTCATAGGTCTTGCTATTTCAAACGGCATCATCGGCCTCGCAGGCGCACTCCTTGCACAGTATCAGGGCTTTGTCGATATCAATATGGGCAGAGGCGCTATAGTAATAGGTCTGGCCGCGATAATAATCGGACTTTCGGTTTCTCTTAGAATTAAACCGAATTTCGTAGTTTCACTTATCGGCGTAGTATGCGGAGGAATCGCGTATTACCTCGTATATACGTTCGTTATATGGCTTGGACTTGACACGGACCTCTTGAAGATGCTCTCGGCTCTCGTAGTTGCAACCTTCCTTGCAGTGCCGTATCTCAAGACAAAATATTTCACCAAATCCAAGGTAATTAAGGATGATGAAAAGAGTGTCGGAGGTGAATCTGATGCTTAAAATTACAAATCTTCACAAGACATTCCATCCCGGCACGGTAAATGCCAAGCATGCCTTGAAGGGAATAGACCTACATCTGAAAGAGGGCGATTTCGTTACTGTTATTGGCGGTAACGGAGCAGGTAAATCCACCCTGCTTAACGCTATTGCAGGTGTTTGGAAGCCGGATAGCGGAAAGGTCGAAATAGACGGTCTGGACGTAAGCGGTATGCCGGAGTATAAACGTGCTAAATACCTTGGACGAGTTTTCCAAGATCCTATGATGGGTACTGCTCCGGATATGGAGATTGCCGAAAATCTTGCTATTGCAAGGCGCAGAGGCACACGCCGCAAGCTGCTCTGGGGCATAAGAAAGGATGAGAGGGATGAATATCGTGAATTACTGAGACAGTTAGATCTCGGCCTTGATTCAAGACTTTCATCAAAGGTAGGATTACTTTCGGGAGGTCAGCGACAGGCAGTAACGCTTCTTATGGCGACATTGACAGAGCCTAAGCTCCTTCTGCTTGATGAGCATACCGCAGCACTCGATCCCAAGACTGCTGCAAAGGTGCTTGAAATTACGGAAAAGCTTGTTTCAAGCAAAAATCTTACTACGCTTATGATAACTCATAATATGCGCGATGCTATAAGATACGGCAACAGACTTATTATGATGTATGAGGGTAGAATTGTTGTTGACGTCAGTGGAGAGGATAAGGCCAACCTCACGGTTGAACACCTGCTTAGCCTGTTTAATAAGGCAAGCGGATCCGAGTTCTCAAGTGACAGAGCAATACTTGGTTAATTGCGTTATAAAATAAAAAAGCGGAATCGTTGTTGTGATTCCGCTTTTTGTCATCTTTAGTTGTCAAAAATGTGCTTAATTTTATAAAATATGTCAATATAACAATCACATATTTGCTACGTTAAGTCTGTTGAGAGCACGCTTGAGCTTTGCTGTAGCGACCTGCTCAGCTTGGCTGTCCTTGGCGGAGCTTATCAGTGCTCTTGCCCTTTCTGCCGCATCCTCGGCTCTCTTAACGTCTATTTCGTCAGCGAACTCAAACGTTATTGCAACAAGCTTGGCTTCTCCTTTTACAAAGGTCACAAAGCCACCTGATATAGATGCGAGCTTATCATTTCCGTCAACCTTTATTCTTGCACGTCCTATTGCCAACGAAGCCATATAATCTATATGTCCTGCAAGAAACTCCACGTCACCGTCGTCGGTGGTGACAAGCAGACTCTCTACCATCGAGTCGTATATAAGTCCGTCGGGGGTTACTATTTCAAGATGAAACTGTTTCACGGCGTCACCTCTTACGACAGGCTCTTTGCCTTTTCAATAGCCTCGTCTATCGTACCTACAAACAGGAATGCACTCTCGGGAAGATTGTCGTGCTTTCCGTCAAGGATCTCACGGAATCCGCGGATAGTTTCCTTGATAGGCACGTACTTGCCCTGCATACCGGTGAACTGCTCTGCAACGGAGAAGGGCTGAGAGAGGAATCTCTGAATCTTTCTCGCTCTGCTTACGACGATCTTGTCCTCCTCGGACAATTCATCCATACCCATAATAGCGATTATATCCTGGAGCTCCTTATATCGCTGGAGCATTCTCTGTACCTCACGCGCTACCTCATAGTGCTCTATGCCTACGATGTCGGGTGAGAGAATTCTCGACGTGGATTCAAGGGGATCTACTGCAGGATATATACCGAGAGAAGCTATGCTACGAGACAAAACCGTAGTAGCATCAAGGTGTGCAAACGTTGTTGCAGGCGCAGGGTCTGTAAGGTCATCCGCAGGCACGTAAACGGCCTGTACAGATGTGATAGAACCGCGCTTTGTCGAGGTTATACGCTCCTGCAGGGCACCCATCTCTGTTGCCAGCGTGGGCTGATAACCAACGGCAGACGGCATTCTTCCGAGCAGAGCGGATACCTCCGAGCCTGCCTGTGTAAATCTGTAAATGTTATCAATAAAGAGAAGCACGTCCTGGCCTTCCTTATCACGGAAGTATTCAGCCATGGTAAGTCCGGACAGACCTACTCTCATTCTTGCTCCGGGCGGCTCATTCATCTGACCGTATACAAGCGCGGTCTTTGAGAGAACTCCGGATTCCTTCATTTCATTATAGAGGTCGTTACCCTCTCTTGTTCTTTCACCAACACCGGTGAATACGGAAATGCCGCCGTGCTCCTTGGCGACGTTGTTGATAAGCTCCATTATAAGAACCGTTTTTCCAACACCCGCACCGCCGAACAAACCGATCTTACCACCCTTTGTATAGGGGGCGATAAGGTCAACTACCTTGATTCCCGTCTCGAGAATTTCGGTTGCGCTCTCCTGTTCCTCATAAGAGGGGGGATCTCTGTGTATACACCATCTTTCAGCGGTGTCAGGAGCAGGAAGATTGTCAATAGGCTCGCCGAGCAGATTGAAGATTCTGCCGAGCGTCTGATTACCTACGGGAACAGTTATACCCGTACCCGTGTAAACTGCTTCCATTCCGCGTGACATACCGTCTGTCGATGACATTGCTATGCATCTTACAGTATCATCGCCTATCTGGCTCGCTACCTCGCACACAACCTTGCGGCCATCGTGATCGATCTCAATCGAGCCGAGCAGATCCGGGAGGTGTCCCTGCTCGAATTTTATATCAAGAACCGGACCGATGATCTGTACTATTTTGCCGATGTTTTTTTCCATCTGCTTAATTCCTTTCAAAACTGTGCTGTCGGGTTAACCCCGAGTAAAGGGATAATTATAATGCTTCCGCACCGGATACTATCTCCGTTATCTCCTGCGTTATTACCGCCTGACGTGCGCGGTTATACGTGAGCATAAGGGTGTCAATCATTTCCTCCGCGTTCTTGTTTGCGGAATTCATTGCGGCGCGTCGTGCGCCGGACTCCGATGCCAGACTCTCACAGAGTGCAGTGTAGAGTATTCCGCCGATATACTGAGGTATTATTTTTTCCAGCATCTCCTCGTAGCAGCAGTCGGTTTCAAGCACACCGATGTTATCGCTGTTGTTTACAAGAGGGAGCAGGGTATCGTGAGTCACTCTCTGTGACATCATAGATACAAATTCCGTGTATATAACGACTACGCTGTCATAGTCGCCGGCCTTAAATCCGTCGCATACTATATTACCCAGGGCAAGCATAGAGCCTACGCTCTGGTCTGCGGCGAATTCGTACGCACCCGTGTAAATATTTTTGTTTCTGTGGCGCAGATATTCAAGTGCTTTCTTGCCTATCGGCATCCAGATTGCCTCCGTATCCTTTGCTAAGGATTCGGCAAGTCTGAATACATTTGCATTATAACCGCCGGCCAAGCCCCTGTCGCCTCCGAAAACTATAAAGAGTGTTCTTTTCGCTTCGCGGCCATCAAACCACACGCTGTCCATCTCCTCGCTCGCATCTGCAATATCCGATATTGCTTTACCGAGAACCTTATAGAATGGGCGTGTGCGTTCAATTGTTTCCTTGGCGCGACGCAATTTGGAGGTTGCGACCAGTTCCATGGCCTTGGTTATTTGCATAGTGCTTTCCACGCTCTTGATGCGCGCTTTTATATCGTGCATTCCTGCCATACGTGTATCGCTCTCCTTTCGTATTTATAAGACCTGACGGTTTAGCCGACAAATCTTTCTTTCACGCAAAGGATAGCTTCCTTCAGCTCTGCTTCACATTCGGAGCTGAGGTCGCCGCTTGTTCTTATGGCATCAAGAAGCTCGCTCTTTACCGCTACAAGATATTCAAACAGCTCTGCTTCGAAGCGCTGTATATCCGTTACGGCAATTTCCTTGAGCATATTGTTTACTACTGCGTAAATTATAGCTACCTGAAGCTCTACGGCTATAGGCGTGTTTCTGTTTTGCTTAAGAACCTCAACTATTCTTGCACCCTGGTCAAGTCTTGCCTTGGTGTCGTTGTCAAGGTCGGAGCCAAACTGTGCAAAGCTTTGCAGCTCTCTGTACTGTGAATAGAGCAGTTTTAGCTTACCGGACACCCTCTTCATAGCCTTGATCTGCGCATTACCGCCTACTCGCGATACGGATATACCGGGGTTAACCGCAGGTCTTACACCGGAGTGGAAGAGCTCTGTTTCAAGGAATATCTGTCCGTCTGTTATAGAAATTACGTTAGTGGGAATGTATGCGGAAACGTCACCTGCCTGTGTCTCAATGATGGGCAGGGCAGTGAGCGATCCGCCACCGTACTCAGGTGCGAGTCTTGCCGCACGCTCAAGAAGTCTTGAGTGCAGATAGAATACGTCGCCGGGATATGCCTCACGGCCTGGGGGACGTCTGATGAGTAGGGAGAGAGCTCTGTATGCAACGGCGTGCTTGGAAAGATCGTCGTATATGATAAGAACGTCGCGACCCTTGTCCATAAAGTACTCGCCCATTGTGCATCCCGAGTAGGGTGCTATATACTGGAGCGGTGCAGGATCTCCCGCAGTAGAGGATACAACTATGGTGTAATCCATAGCACCCGCTCTGTAAAGAGTGTCTACAACTCCCGTAACCGTGGACTGCTTCTGTCCTATGGCTACGTAAATACAGATAACGTCCTTACCCTTCTGGTTGATTATAGTATCTGTGGCAATAACCGTTTTACCTGTCTGTCTGTCACCGATAATCAGCTCTCTCTGACCTCTTCCGATAGGAATCATGGAGTCTATAGCCTTTATACCGGTCTGCAGAGGAACGGATACTGATTTTCTTTCGATTATTCCGTAAGCACGTCTTTCAATGGGACTGTACTGTGTTGCTTCGACAGGACCCTTTCCGTCTATCGGATTGCCGAGAGCATCGACAACTCTGCCTATCATGCCGTCACCCGTGGGAACGGAAACGACACGACCGGTTCTCTTTACAATGCTACCCTCGGTTATTCCTACGTCATTACCGAGAAGAACGCAGCTGACGCAGCTCTCCTCAAGGTTGAGTGCCATACCGTAAGAGCCGTTTGAAAATTCAAGCAGCTCGTTTGCCTTACACTTGTCAAGTCCGTGAACCTTTGAAATACCGTCACCGACAGATATAACGTAACCGATCTCGTCCTGACGGGTTTTGTTCTCGTAGTTACGGATCTGTTCTTTGATTATCTTGCTTATATCATCTATTTTTGACTGCATTTTTTCACCAACTTTGTCGTTAAATTACTAATGCGCTGATGCTCTTCTCAAAGCTGTCGAGCTTTGTCCTTATAGAGCCATCAAGCTGTATTCCCGAATATCTCAGCTTCATACCGCCGATTAATGTGGGATCTACGGTGTTTCTTACTATTATCTGTCTTTTTCCTGTTATATCCTTAAGCTTCGTCGCCAGCTTATTTGTTTGTTCATCGGTTAAGGGAATAACCGTAACAACCTCAACTCTTTCTATTCCGTTAGCATCATCATACCTGCGCATGAAGTGATCGGAAATTTTTTTAATAGAGTGAGTAAGCCTTTTTTCTGCGAGCATCTTAATCAGATTTACCAGGTTCTTGTTCAGCCCTCCGAATGCACTGTCCACGAGAGCGAGTCTCTCGGATACGGGCAGAGCCGGGGTATCTATCAAGTCTAAATACTTCGGATTATCACGTACGACCTCTGATATTATCTCAAGGTCACGTCTGATCTCGTCGGTTTGTGAAAGCTCCTCGGCAAGCA
Source organism: Eubacteriales bacterium (assembly GCA_045576795.1). GTDB lineage: Bacteria > Bacillota > Clostridia > Oscillospirales > CAG-272 > UBA1740. The sequence goes on from JAZNHE010000108.1 coordinate 11,225, forward strand.
TAAACAGTGCATCGCCGTAGCTCTCGGACACGTTGCCAATAAGCGCCATACTGACCTCGCTTTCTCACACGGGTCAGTCATTACCGAGCTCATCTATAAATGAGTCGATAAATTCCGCGTGCTCTTTTTCGGAAACGTCGCGTCCTATTACGGCTGCAGCTATATCTATAGCCATGCCGGACACTTCATTTTTGACCTCACCGAGCATACGCTTTTTTTCAAGCTCAATTTCTTCGCTCGCTCTTTCTCTGATTCGAGATGCCTCCTCGCCTGCATCCTTGAGGATTTCTTCCTCCTTCAGCTGGGCGCGGCGTACAGCGTTGCGAAGTATTTCTTCACTCTCGGCATTAGCCTTTTCGAGCTTTTCCTGATATTCCTGCTTCATTTCATTTGCCACAGCTTCTGCATTTTCGGCATTTGAATACATATCATCAACTTCCTTCTGACGGGAGTCGATCATACTCTTGATAGGCTTAAAGAGATACTTCTTAAGAAGTACGTACAGAATAAGTAGGTTGCACCATGCAAAAATCATCGTCCATACGTTGACGCCGACGAATGATTCAAAAGCTTCAAATTCTAAACTCATAGTGCGCTCCTTTTGTTTTTATAGTGCTTATTAGTTGATACCCATAAAGATGAGAAGAAGCGAAACAACGAGAGAGTAAATACCCGTAGTCTCTGTAATAGCACAACCAAGAATCATGTTGGTACGGATAACGGGAGCCATCTCGGGCTGACGAGCCATAGACTCGAGAGCCTTCGATACTGCGTTACCTTCACCGATAGCGGGGCCTATAGCTCCGATACCCATACAAAGTGCTGCGCCAAGCGCTCTAGCTGCATTAACATCCATTTTTTGTTTCTCCTTTAGTGTATTTATTTTATTTTTTTGGTTTCGATTTTGAAAGAGTCTACTGCGACTCGGATTTTGTGCTGCGCTTTTTACCGATGAAGCACCAGATTGCCATCAGTAAGAGCAGGGCCGTTACTACTGCGGATCCGCATATAAGTCCTACGTCACTGCGGATTGCGGAGAGTACAAGACAAGCAACGGCTACAAGAGAAAGTACAACCTCACACACAAAGCCCTTGAAATAGAGCTTTTCCATTTGTGTAGTTGTCGAAGCTTCTTTTTTCTTCTTATCTCTGTCAGGTATTTCATCGGCAGGGGGACATGCCGCGGCAACGTATACCATTGTCAAAAGACAGAATACGAATGCCTGAACAAATCCCGAGAAGAAATCGAAGTAAAGTGAAAGTATAGCGGGAATACCTGCCTGGAATATAGGGGGGAAGGCCTCCGCGATTGTCAGCGGTAACCATGAGAATACCGCCTTGGTGAGAAGTGCAAACGCCGCATAGATCAGCGACGTGAGAACAGAGCCGCCCGCAACGTTACCGAAGTGACGGAACGCCATTGAAATAGGCTGTGCGATCTCACTGACAAGGTTCATAGGTGTCATGACCACGATAGGCTCTGTGAAGCCCTTGAGCCATGCTACAAAACCAAAGTTTTTAATGTTGTTGTACCATACCATTCCTGTTGTTACAAGAGCCCATGCAAGTGTAACCGACAGGTCGGCTGTGGTTGATCTGAATATTGCGGTGGTTCCTATCAGGCTTCCGAAGATTGACGACAGGAACAGTGTTCCGATATAGGGAGCAAATTTCAAATTGTGCTTACCCATGGTGTCCTCTACGAGATTGTAGAGCATCGTTACCGCTTTTTCAACCAGGACTTGAATTTTTCCCGGCCTTTTTGTAATCTTTCTTGTTACCGCAAAGGCGAGTATAAGAAGAAATATCGTCACCGCCAACAGTGAAATGGTAGTTTGTGTTACTATGTTTCCAAAGTTTCCGAAGATGTCTGCGATAGTGCCTTCGAACTTCTTATACAACCATTCTGCTCTGACATAGACCTTAGGGCCGTTTACTGATAAATCCAAAAATTACTCACCTCTCTTTCTCTTTATTAATTCCGTTACGTATATGATCGGTCTGTACATTATAAGAGGAATAACCGTCGCAAGCGGTGAGAACCATCCGCTCAATAATGCCAGAACCAACGCCGCCAGCATAAGCACGAGTCTTATGAGGTAGGAGCGTGTCATCGCATTCTGTACAGCCATGCCGTTTTTCTTTGCATATTCCTGTGCAGTCTCCTCGTCCATTTCCTCTGTGCCTCTCTCGGCTATGAACTTTTCAACAGCGCGGTTAACCGCAACGGAAAGTATAAGCATGTTAACCACCGTTACCGCACCGCCGAGGATTGCTCCTGTTATCACGGTATAGCTGAATTGATATAAATCAAGCGCATCAAGAATCAGATAGACTCCGCATATAAGCGCGGCTACTATTATTTCTCCGATGCCGAGATATATTGTGTCTATATACTTAATCTTTTGGTCTTTCACTTTGTTTATGCTTTGCCTTTCTTTCCTTTTCTATTCGGTCGAGTGACTTCATAGCTTTGAGTATGAACCTTATCATTGAGATAAAACCCGTTATAGCACCGATAGTGATGAATACGGCGTACAACCAACCGGGAGCACCCAGGCGGTCAACGGCCACCCAGCTTAGTAAAATAGCGAGGCCTATCTGCCACAGAAGTGTAAATATTGCCTGAAAAACGATATTCGTTACGTATACTGCGTTATATGTATCCTTCACTTGGCACTCCATTGGGTAAAATTGGTATCACGGTATAATTTTAGCACAAATCCACTCAAAAAATCAACATTATTAATAAAAGTTAATATTTTAACAAATAATATGAGACGCAATTGTGAATTACGAACAAAAATAAAGACGCGGCATAGGGCGAATTGCTTAAAACAAAACCGCCTTATGCCGCGTATAAAGTTCAAAATCAATGGTTATTGTGAAAGAGAGTCGCGTATGGATTTCTTGTAACAGCTGTGACACATCGCAATATAGCTGTCGTTTCCACCAAGCATCACCTGACTGCCCTCGGTAACAACGTTGCCTTTCTCGTCTATTCTGGCATTAACCGTCGCCTTTCTTCCGCATGAGCAAATCGTCTTAATTTCAGCTATCGAGTCAGCTACTTCAAACAGACGCATAGAGCCGGGGAAGAGCTTGGTAAGGAAATCTGTTCGCAAACCAAAGCATATTACAGGTACGTTTAATTCATCAACTACACGACGCAGCTGATTTACGTTCTCTGTGGTGAAGAACTGACATTCATCGCATATTATGACGTCAGCGTGATATTCATCAAGAGCAAAAAGCTCAAATATATCGTCGTTTGCTCCGATAGGGGTGCAATCAGCAGACAGTCCTATTCTTGATCGCAGTGAAATAGCACCGTCACGGTTGTCAAGAGCGGGCTTTATCAGCCATACCTTCATTCCGCGTTCTTCATAGTTAAATTTTGTTATAAGTGCCTGAGCGGTTTTACTTGAACCCATAGCACCGTATTTGAA
>JAZNHE010000109.1:0-59294 GCA_045576795.1 Eubacteriales bacterium
TCGGGTGGCACGTCTTCCGGTGGCAATTCCGAAACAACGGAATATTTCATCGGTAATACCGAAACTAAGGTGTTCCATCTTCCTACGTGCAGTAATTTGCCCGCGGCGTCCAAGCAGAACACGATGTATAACTATTGGTGGATAATTAACATTGCAGGTTATACCCCCTGTGGACGTTGCTTGAAGAATTACAGTGGTGGCAGTAGTAGTGGAGTTACGTATATCGCTAACAAGGAGAGCAAGGTATATCATTTGTCTACTTGTAGTTATCTTCCTGCGGCATCCAAGCAGGAGGTTATCACAAATACTACCGGCTATACGCCTTGTGGACATTGCTTAAAGAGCACGTCTACCACCTATATTGCTAACAAGGAGAGCAAGGTGTATCACTTATCTACTTGCAGCTATCTTCCTGCGGCATCCAAGCAGGAGGTTATCACAGATACTACCGGCTATACGCCTTGCGGACACTGCTTAAAAGGTTAAATGTGTAAAAAAATACAAAAGGGCGCACACGGGGTGCTTGCGGTAGAGCAATATAAAATTGAATATACCTACCGACAGGAAAAGGACGAGAAATTGCTAAAATTTCTCGTCCTTTTTTCTTGTCAAGCACTGCTTCTGTGTCCACAGAAGCTATTTTGATTTTGTCGATATGCCGTCGCTTTGTTCGGCTCGATATATTGCCTTGCGGCAAATTCGATATGTTTTCGCTTCGCTCAAACTCGATATGATATAAATCCCGCTCACGAAGTGAGCATATCGAGTGCGGCAGCACATATCGAACGCGTTTGCGTATATCGAAAATCCGCATTAGCGGATTTATATCGATGCGTGCCTGCTCTATGGCAGGTACGCTACGTTGCGCCCTTTTTGTTATAAAAGAAAAGCACTCTGCTAAATTGGCAGAGTGCTTTATAGAAATATCCTGATATCTTTGTACGCTAAGTAAATTAGGCGGTTAGAACTCAACCGCGCAACCGTCATAAGAGACGCACATATCGTATTTTTCCGATATATTTTCGATCAGATGATGTATCGGGTTGCCATTGTGTGAAAAATGATTGGCATATTTCAGCGTTTTTTCATTGACGGCACCTATATCGGTGAGGCGCTTTATACAACGCAAAATATTCGGGAATCCCATATGACATTCCTCGTCTGGAATAGTGATATTCACGTAAGTGCAATCCAGGCTGATGAGGTCGAATGTAATCTTATTTTTCTCGATATATGAGAACACCTCATCATAGAGATATCCTGTGTCGTGGGCGTAGAGAATAGTCTTATCACCTTGTATTATATAGATGAAGGCCTCGCTCTCAAGCATATGTTTTGCAGGGAGCGGTGTGACACGGTATTTTCCTATAGTCACACTCTCAAATGCACGAAGAGGAGAGAGGTGAATGTTTTCATAGCACGGGATACTCTCCAGTGTTTTAGATGAACCGTACACTGTGAGCGTTGGTGTTTGCATATCGTGTGCATATACACTGTTACGAAAAGCCAGCTCTGTGGGATATAGATGGTCAGGATGCGCATGCGTGAGGATAACGTGTGGGATTTTATCGCCCTCGATGCCATTGCTTAGAAAATGCGAATAGGTATCTGCAGGTAAGTCAATGAGCAGGTCATCGTTTACAATTGCTTGTGATCTTGTTCTTATGTTTTTACCGCCAAGTCTACGTGCTTCATTACAATATGCGCAATGACAGAATACGGCGGGGAATCCTTCAGCGGCTGCAGTGCCAAGATATGTAAGTTTCATAGGTTTACCTCTCTTTGTATTGGTAATTTAATAGTTTATTATGGAAGTCAGACATCTTCACCCTTAGTTGAGTAGATGTCACGTTGTATCACTTCATACCGCCCATAATGCTCATATCCTGAAAGACGAGATCAAGGCCGTACTTCTCGCAGGCATCGACCGCTGCCCACGCGCCCTCATAACACGCCCGGCCAAGCTCGGTCATATTAAAGCCTGCTTATTTAAGATAGCGGATATTTCGGTCAAGCACATCTTTTGGGGTCGCAGTCCACCCTCGGCCCGATAGCCACAAAAGTCGAAAGGGTAAAATCCCTCTGCCGCCAATCGAACCTCTTGTTGCCGAGAGGGAATCTCTTATATATCGTGTGATTCATACTGATCCTCCTTGAAGGATGTCGATTATTTTATCACCGACTATATTATAGCACCGCTTTTCCGCTTGTTCAATAGAAACTAAAAAAATACTTCAATGAAAAAAGCACTATGCTCAAAAATAACAGAGTGCTTTTGCGTTGTGTCAGCAAAACAAAAAGACACCCTGCATTCTACAGAGTGTCTTATTGTTTTTAATTTATTTCCCTATAGTCATAAGACGTCGTCCGAGGTCAAAAGCTTTTTTTCTTTATCATAATTATGCACGTGCGGACTATTATGTATTGTAAATATTGAAAGACCTCTTGATAAAACTATTTCATTATGTTAGAATTAAAGTGTAAAATTGCTTTTGCATCATTTGCCAAAAGGAGAACTGTTATGCCGTTTGAAATTTTTCCATGGGGTGGTATGCGCCGCCGACACGGTGAGCGCGATGTGGAGACATCACTGCGTGGCATCAAGGAATGCGGATTTACGGCATCCTGCTTTATCGAGCCGAAGGATATTCAGCTTTGCCGTGAACTTGGCCTTGATCCCATCGTATTTATCTATACCGAACGCGAGGCTCCTGCCGGCACGCACAAGTTTTGGGAGTCAAGCGACGGTAAGCTTAATGCCACCGTCCTGATCCGCGACCGTGATATCACGAAGCAACAGCTTCAGTCCGAGGTTAAAACCGCACTTTCCGCCCTCGATGACGGACATTGCAAGGTCTATATTGTTGACGAGCCAGGTGCCGCATCCTTTGAACGCATCCGTTGGTATGCCGATGCTATCAAGGAGGTGCGTCAGGACGTAGAGGCATACGTCAACCTTTTTCCGAACTATGCCATCTGCGGTCAGCCCGATATGTCACAGCTGGAGGCGGAAACCTATGAGGAGTATCTCGATCGCTATTGCCGCATCCTGCCCGATATCCCTCTTTCTGTTGACAATTATCAGATTATTATGGGTATGGATAACCAAAAGGAAGAGCATCAGTACGGCTATTACCTCAACCTTATCCAGTGCCGTGAGGCTTGCGACAGGTACGGTGTTGAACTTCACTATGTTCTCAACTCCAATCAGCTGCGAAAGTATCTAACCCCCCCTACAATGGAGAATCTGATGCTTCAGGCATTTACCGCCCTTGCGGCGGGATCTCGCTCTATCTCTTGGTTTACCTATTTCGCGTGGGGTTATTGCTACGCCCCCGTGGATGATAACGGCGAGTGCGATTTGCGTACACCTATATGGTATCTTTTGCGAGAGGTAAACCGCCGTGCGCTTTCTATGGGTAATGAGCTGTACCGTATGCAATATCAAGGTATGTATTTTACGGATACACTTGGTATCGCCCGTGCAAAGAACGTTGACTTCTGTGACAAAATCTCTTCCTTCTCCTCCGATCTGCCGTGTATGATCGGTATGTACGAGGATGATGGCGAGCCGGTTGCCCTTGTTGTCAATATGAGCCTTGAACACTCCAACCGCATCTCTATTTCCTTCGGTGACGGACAAAATACCGTATGGAATACAGAGTATAATGAATATATTGCACCGATTCTCAATCCCGGTGATAATTCTGCCGAGTTCAGCCCGCTGTGGCTCGCCCCGGGCGATGCCGTCATCATCTGCCCCAAGAAGGCATAACTTCTACAAAAAGGCAAGAAAACCCCGCCCGATTCGTCAGGAGGGGTTTTTAGTTATTTCTCATATTTCTCCCTTTTTTCCTTAAAGCCTTGATTTCGTTTTCCTTTTTGAGGGCAAATTTTCTTATTTTGCGTTGAAATCTTCTTTTTTTTGCGGCGAAATCTTCTTTATTCGAATATTTAGAGCAAAACAATATGTTAAACGACAGACCGAATTTCTTCCAAAATGACAAAAACTTTTGTCCTCGTTATTGGGCATAGGGGGGCAGGGCAAGGAAGACTTTCGACGGCGTATTTCTACCTATCTATTATATAGTGGGCAGAAGGCAGAAGAGGTCTTGGGAGTGTGGTCAGTCTTTCTTCCGTCGGTCGTTGGTCTTAAAGGTTCAAAAAGCTAGAGTTTTCAAGGCTTTTCTGGCTTTCGGTCGGGGCTTCCAGAGGTCTTCGGGCGGCGTCTTCAGGTCCAAAAAGCATACAAAAAAGGCACTCTGTCAACGCAGAGTGTCTTTTTGTTTTTAATGTGTTTTCCCTTGTTATAATACCGCCCTTAGAGGTCAAAAGATTTTGTCTTTTTCGTTCAGAATGCGGCTGTCTTATAACAATAATTTATAATTAGTTGGATACGTAGGGAAGGAGCGCCATCTCACGAGCTCTCTTGATAGCTACGTTGAGCTGTCTCTGATGGAGAGCGCAGGTTCCGGATACGCGTCTGGGAAGGATCTTAGCTCTCTCGGAAATGAACTTTCTGAGCTTAGCTACGTCCTTGTAATCTATATCATTCACCTTGTCCTGGCAGAAGATACAAACCTTCTTTCTTCTGTGGGTAGGACGGAAGGAAGAACGAGTGGTTTCGTTTTTTTCCATTTGTGTCACAAACCTTTCTAACTCACGATTTCTATATTGCATTCGTCACAGTGAGTCGCGTAACGAACGGACAACGCCATCAGAAGGGAAGGCTGTCGTCGTTGGGGATTTCCTCAAAACTAGCGCTTGAATCGCTGTTAAAGGAAGGGGTAGAATAAGCCTCGGGTGTATAAGTGCTTCCACCGGGTACGCCTGCGCCGTTAGTAGCAGGGCCAACGAATGATACTTCATCGGCAATAACCTCGGTAGCGTAGCGCTTCTGACCCTGGTTATCTGTCCAGGTTCTTGTCTGCAGCTGTCCGCAAACAAGAATGGGATTACCCTTTTTAAAATAGCGGCTGACAAATTCAGCGCTCTGTCTCCATGTAACGATGTTAATGAAGTCTACGGTCTGCTGACCTTGTTCAGCACCTCTGCTGAAACGACGATTAACAGCGATAGAGAAAGAACATACTGACGTGCCGGTTGTTGTCTGTTTAAGCTCAGGATCAGCAGTCATGTTACCAACAAGGATAACCTTATTAAAACTTGCCATATCTCCGCCTCCAAATTCTATAGTAATTACGCCTCGGTTGCTTCAACCTCAACGGACTCCTCAACTGCTATCTCTACAGCAGCCTCGGACTTAACTTCCTTCTCAACCTTAGCGAGAGTCATGTTACGGATTACACCTTCGGTGATACCGAATACACGAGTAAGCTCGTGAGGGAAGTCGGGTTCGCTCTTAAAGGTAAGAAGTACGTAGTATCCTTCGGTGATGTAGTTGATAGGATATGCGAGTCTTCTCTTACCCCACTCGTTAACAGTAACATCGGTAGCGTTTTCGTTAACAAGGTTTACAAACTTCTCCTTAACAGCAGTGTACTCTTCTTCAGTGAAGTTACCGCTGATAGCAAAGAGAGTCTCGTAAGAACAAATCTTTTCCATCTGATTTATACCTCCTTCTGGTCATTAGGCCACCCCAAATGGTGGCAAGGAGTCGGGCCCATTGCCCGAACTACCGTGGTATTTTACCATAACTTTGGCAAAATGTCAAGTATTTTAGCGAAAAAAACATAAAATATCTTTGTATTGACTTTATAAAGGTAATGTGTTAGAATATAGAAGTGCAAATTTAGGTTTACCGAGTAGAAAAAAAGGGGGGGCTTATGACATCTGTAAAAGAACTTGCATACGCCAAGATAAATTTATACCTTGACGTTTTGTCAAAGCGTGATGACGGATTTCACGATATTAGGACTGTGATGCATACAGTCTCTCTTGCAGACGAGGTTACTGTGGATGTTGCACCCTCGGCAAGGCCATCGGTGAAAATAGTAAATTTCAGCAATGTAAAGCTTCCTGTGGATAATCGTAATCTTGCATACAGAGCTGCAGAGCTTTTTCTTGAGCGCACGATGATACAGGCGACTGTTACTATAACCCTGAAGAAGCATATACCCGTTGCAGGCGGACTCGCAGGCGGATCGTCGGATGCAGCGGCTACGCTGCGCGCTCTCAACCGTGCTTTTAAGAAGCCCGTTACGGATAAATACCTTTTATCTCTTGCGGCAGAGCTTGGCAGTGACGTGCCTTATTGTTTGCTTGGCGGTACAGCGCTGTGTGAGGGCAGAGGTGAGCTCATCACCCGCATTTCCACCGCGGTGTCGCTTCATCTTGTCATAGTGGCACTTGACGAGCACGTTTCAACCCCTATGGCGTATAGTGCGCTCGATGAGGAATATTCGAATTTCAAATCGCCTCGTAACGATTCTTCAGGTGAGGCATTCGAGAATTTAATGCAATCGCTAAATAGCCGAAGTATGCCTAAAGGAGAATTGTTTAATATATTTGAAAACGTGATTTTCAAGACTTGTAATAAGGCAGAAATAGTGAAAAGCAGATTGCTTGAGCTTGGCGCAACCCACGCGCTTATGAGCGGAAGCGGCCCGACGGTATTTGGGATTTTTGAGAGTGACAGTCAAGCTAAGATGGCGGCTTCAGCACTTACAGCAGATGGAGCGACGGCATATTACGTCCATTCAATATAACTTCAGTGAGGGAAAATGAGTAAGAAAACAGATTTGACAAAATTCTTTACAAGCCCGATAATTGTTATTCTCGGTGCTATGTTGTGCTGTGCGCTTTGGGGCAGTGCAACACCGTTTATAAAGATGGGCTACAAGGTGATGTTTGAGAATGCAAAGCCTGATGTACCGTCTACAATTCTCTTTGCAGGCATACGCTTCGCACTTGCAGGATTTATCACGATTGCTATTTACAGTATTGCACGCCGCAAGCTTCTTTTACCCAAGCGTTCAAGCTGTGGCAAGATTGCAATAGTAGCCGCATTCCAGACGGTAATACAGTATTTCTTCTTCTACATAGGACTTGCCAACACATCGGGAGCAAAGGGCACTATTATTAGCGGTTCATCATCATTCTTCGCAATCTTCATATCCAGCCTTATATTCAGACAGGAGAAGCTAACTGTCAAGAAGGTGGTTGCATGTGTAGTAGGATTTGCAGGAATTATTGCAGTTAATCTTAACGGACTTGATTTCAATATGAATCTTCTCGGTGACGGATTTGTTTTGTTTTCCGCGATGTCGCTGGCTTTCTCATCGGTGCTGATAAAGAAGTTTTCAAAGGATGAGGACCCTGTTGTTATAAGTGGTTATCAGTTCATACTCGGCGGATTGGTTATGGTGATAGTCGGACTTATTGCCGGTGGCAAAATAGACTACGTTGATGCAAAGGGCATAGCAATTCTCGTGTATCTTTCATTCCTGTCTGCGATTGCATACGCGCTTTGGGGTATGCTGCTTAAATTCAATCCCGTGTCTAAGGTTACGATATTCAGCTTTATGACACCGGTATTCGGCGTTATACTCACCAAGCTTATGCTTCCCGAGGAAAGCACGGTAAAGCTTATCAATCTTCTCATATCGCTCATATTGGTCTGTCTTGGAGTATTTATGCTTAACTATAATAAGCAACCCAAGACCCCCGAGCTGCCGAATGATAAAGAAAGTAAATAGAGTCGGTTTGTAGTTTTATATTAAAAGAGAGCAGATTTACAGGATGCATTTCTTGTAAGACTGCTCTCCTTATCTTTTTGGATGTATTAAATGCATTTGTGCGTGCTCGCAATATTTTCTCGCGTATTTAATTGACAAACAACGATAAATGTGGTATAATATCTCGTTAAGAGAAGAAGTGACGGATGGCGTGATTTTTACTAACGCCTTTTCGTCGTTAAATTTCGTTTTTACTTTGTCGGAGGGGGGCGGTATAAGTATGGATAATAATAAATCCGAGCGAGACGATTTTTGGAATATCGATAAGCTCGTACCTAAAAAAACATCTAAATTATCGCCGTTTGCAACTCGCCCCGCGGTAAGAGATTATACGGTTTCAGAGCCGGAAAAACGTGGGCCTCAGAACAATGTTGATAATAACGAGGGAAAACTGACGTTTTCCGATATGAAGGGATTTTCCAATAGTGAGGACGTCACGTATTATCCCGAGAATACTCTTATAAAGAGTATAACCGTTAAAAGATACAAAGAAAAATACGATTTTTATGACAGCTTTCGCAGAGCGGCATTGATGTATTTTGAGTGTATCGGCAGCAAGTGCGAATTTGCACAGTACTATTCGTATGTGCCGCAGTATTCACAGCTTACAAAGCCGCAGAGAGATTACTATTTTTATTGGCGCACAGAGCTTCGCTCGGGGAGATATATAAAGACAGATTACTCATATCTGTACCTTTACGTATATGAGATAATAAATCTTCCGGACAAGCTGCCGCCCGAGGAGGGAATACGTCTTCTATGCAGAGTCTGGCGAGCATACCGTAAGGACTTGCCGAGGATAGATTTGTACTTCTCTTCATGGGTTAGAGATTATTGCCTTGTTCACAATCTCCCATGCCCGTATGACGCGCTGCGCGACTTTCTGTTTGACATTATTCGCATCTCAGATTTCAAGGAATATTATTTTACCGAAATAGGCACGGACAGTCGTAACGGCGTATGGACCTTACTCGCATATTTTTCTGATTATGATTGGCAATCAGGACTCCTTTCCGTTATGAAGAAGTATAACGGTACTGAGGAGCTTGATGAGAAACGAGAAATATACAAAAATATTCTCGAGGGAGCAATGCGAACTATTTTGCCCACCGTTTGGAAATACTGTCTTTCATATAGGACGGAAGAGAATCTCGCTATTATCTCGCGCAATGCTTTCCGTAACTCTCTATGCACCCATAGTGTTAAATCGCACCTTGAGATTAAGTATTATCCGTTAGATAAGGTCGCGGATTTGCGCTTAGGAATTACCGCCGCGGTAAGGTATACAGAGAACAAGCTGAGGGCAGTATTCGGTGTCAAGAGCAGATTATCCGTCAAGGATATTCCGACGCCATACAGAGAGCTTATAGATTGTTATTTTGATGCCTTGATTGAGAAGAACAAGCGTATAGCCGCAAAGAAGAATCAGCCGGAGTACGAAAGACTTTACGATGCTCCGAGCGAGGAACTATCCTTTATCGGTGCAGATGAGATAGAGCGCATTTCCTGGGATACCACTGCGCGCCTTTGCGAAAACAATGAAGATATTGAAAGTGAAAGTATAAACTCGGTAGATGCTGAAAATTATTCTGCCGCAGAATATTTACAAGAAAATCCAAATACCGATTGCGCCGTTTCGAATATCAACTACGGTCTTGATAAAGAGGAGCTCATTTTCATCGCATCACTGCTTGAGGGTGTTAAGACAAGCGATATTTCCTCTGTCGGTATGGTTGAGCATATCAATGAGGCGTTTGCAGATGGCTTTGGTGACGTTGTAATAGAAGAAACAGACAAAGGATTTGAGATTATTGAAGATTATGTGGAGGATGTTACAGAATGGCTCAAGAAACTAATGAAATAAAAGTACCTAAGAGAATATTAAACACACTACTGTCATCCTTGACCGCCGGTGTTGTGCCGCGTATAGGCGCACCGTATATCGCTATAGGCAGACGTGAGGAGATTGCATCCTTGCTCGATAATCTTGATGACGTAAGAGATGGCGGAGCCGCGTGCAGATTTCTTATAGGAAGATACGGAAGTGGTAAGAGCTTTTTGATCCAGCTTATACGCGGTTATGCTCTCGATCGCGGATTTATTTCCGCTGATGCCGATCTTTCACCGGAGCGTAGATTGACGGGCGGCAACGGTGCCGGACTTGCTACGTACAGAGAATTAATGACAAATATGGCAACTAAAGCCAATCCCGACGGCGGTGCCTTACCCACCATTTTGTCGAGGCACTTTACAGCACTGAGTACAGAGCTTATTTCCGAAGGAATTATGCCTGATGACGCGCGCTTTACAACCGAGCTTAAGAAAAAGGTATTTATGACGCTCTCCGAGCTTGAGGGGGATGTTGGCGGATTCGACTTTGCCCGTGTGCTTACGGAATATTACCTTGCCTCGATAGAGGACGACAGCGATAAAAAGAGCAGTTGCTTACGGTGGCTAAGAGGAGAGTTTTCCACTAAGACGGAGGCAAAGAATGCCCTCGGATTTTCGGTAAGCTGCATAATAGACGATGATAACTGGTACAACTTCATCAAGCTGTTTTCGTCGCTATCCGTTACACTCGGATACTCGGGACTCGTTTTGTTTATTGATGAATGTGTAAATCTATACAAGATTCCCAACAGAATATCGCGAGAGGCGAATTATGAAAAGCTACTTGCAATATTTAATGACACGTTGCAGGGCAAGGCGAAAAATCTTGCGGTTATATTCGGTGGCACTCCGCAATTTCTTGAGGATACCAGGCGCGGACTTTTCAGCTATGATGCCTTGCGTAGCAGACTTGCCGATTCCAAGTATTCGGATATGGGGTACAAGAATTTGTCATCTCCTGTTATCAGGCTGCCTCGTCTTTCCGATAATGAACTGCTCGCTCTCGTAAAACGATTGACCAAGCTTTATCAACAGCGTGAGGGCACAGCTCTGCCTCCTGTGACGGATGAGCAGATAGAGAAATTTGTTAGACTCGCATTGTCAAAGGCGGGAGCGGAAGAGCTTATAACTCCTCGAGAGATTATAAGAGATTTCCTAACTCTACTCAATATATTACGTGATAACGAGTCTGCCAACTTCGATGAGCTGATTGGGGACGTAGCCTTTACCTCCGAGCAAGGTGCGATTGACGCGCATTCGGATGAATCACTCGGTAATGCAAAACAAGGGGCACAGTTGTCCAAAAAAGTAACTTTATTCGATATTGATATATAAAATTAAGCAGAACTATGACAAAAGCTGATAGAATTTTTTCAAGATTTCCTGATTTTATCAAGGAATTTATATACCGAAACGGTTGGACGGAACTGCGAGAGATACAGCTTGAGGCGGCACGCGTAATATTTGAAACGGATGCAAATCTGCTTCTGTCTTCGTCCACCGCTTCGGGAAAAACAGAAGCGGCATTCTTTCCCATCATAACCGATGTTATTGAAAACCAAGATATATCCTCATCTGTTTCAGTGCTGTATATAGCTCCATTGAAGTCACTTATAAACGATCAGTTTTCAAGACTTGATGAGCTGCTTGACATGACGGGAATACGCGTTACCCATTGGCATGGCGACGTTTCGGCATCGCAGAAGAGTAAGCTGTTAAAGAATCCGGAGGGAATTCTGCAGATAACCCCCGAATCGCTTGAAGCGATGCTTATGAACAGAGCGAATGACATACCTCGTATATTCGGCAATCTTAAATATGTGGTAATTGACGAGATACATTCGCTTATATGCCAGGACAGAGGCAACCAGGTCATTTGCCAGCTTTCAAGAATTGCTTCTCTGATAGGTCACTCTCCTCGAAGGGTGGGACTGAGTGCGACAATAGGTGATATAGATATAGCTAAACAGTGGCTCGGTGCCGGAAGTGGTAGGGAAACAATAGCGCCCCCATCTCCTAAGCAGCAGCTTAAGTGGCGACTTGGGCTTGAGCATTTTTACATACAGAATCCCAATGAACAGCAGACACATATTGAAGACGGAAGGGTAGCCCCGGACGCCGATAAAGGAGGTCTTGCGGCCCTTGATCCCGGATACGAATATCTCTACGACGCTCTCTACGGTCAGAAGGCATTGGTATTCTCCAACTCCCGTGAGGAAACGGAATACGTTACCGCAACTTTGCGACAAATATCAAAAGCAAGAGGGGATAAGGACGTATTTCTCATTCACCATGGTAATCTTTCCGCATCGCTCCGCGAGGATGCAGAGCGTACTATGAAGGATGATGATGTCAGACAGGCTGTTACCTGTGCTACGGTAACTCTTGAGCTTGGTATTGATATAGGCAGACTTGATCGAGTGGGACAGATGGGCGCACCCACCACTGTCAGTGGATTTTTACAAAGACTCGGTCGCTCGGGTAGAAGAGGAAATCCCCCCGAGATGATAATGGTTTACAGAGAGGAGACTCCGCTTCCAAACGCGCCCTTGCATGAGATAATACCGTGGGAGCTTTTGCGCGGAATAGGAATAATAGAGCTTTATTCGTCGGAGCGGTTTATAGAGCCACCAAAGGTGAAAAAGATGCCTCTCAGCCTCGCCTTTCATCAGACCTTGAGTATTTTGTTCTCTCAGGGCGAGCTTACGCCTCGCGTTCTCGCAGAGAAGGTGCTGTCGCTTCCGCCGTTATCACTGTTAGGTAAGGAGGCGTACCGTTCACTGCTCGTTTCAATGATAAATAGTGAGTATATTGAAATGATAGAGGGCGGAGGGCTTATAGTTGGACTAAAGGGAGAGCGCCTGTTGAATTCATACAAGTTTTACGCTGTTTTTAAGGATAGCGAGGACTATACCGTGAGATGTGACTCGGAAGAAATCGGAACTATCACAACACCCCCTCCCGTAGGCGACAGATTTGCTCTTGCGGGCAGAGTGTGGGAGGTCAAGGAGGTCGATATTCCTTCACGCCTGATATTTGTCAGAGCGGTTGAGGGAAAGATGGAAATATCCTGGCCCGGTGACAGTGGCGAAATTCACACCAAGCTTCTTCTTGCTATGCGCGACGTATTGTTCAACGGGAAGGATTATGCATTCCTCGGTGCGAATGCACGCGAAAGACTGAACAACGCTCGCAGAGTGGCGCGTAACGCGAGAATGGATGCGGAAATGCTTGTATTCCTTGGAGGACAGAGCTACGTTCTGTTCCCGTGGCTTGGCACAAGACCATTTAGAACACTGCGTAGGTTTTTACAGAAGCATTCCGCACAGCTCGGCATTGCGGACGTCCAGAGTGAAGGTTGTTGTTATATTACCTTTAAGGCAAAACAGGACGCAGGCAAAAATCTCCTATTTAATATCAGGCAGATTATTGCCAACGAGGGGATAGATACCTATTCGCTTGTAAAAGACGGTGAGTGCCCGGTATTCGATAAGTTTGACGAATACATACCTCCCGAGCTTTTGCGAGAGGCGTATGCAAAGGATAGATTGTCCTGCGAAGAGGTTATTGAACGCTTTGAATAATTCAGGAGTTTATTATGATTTACGACTTATTAGCGCCCATTTATGATGCGGTTAACGGCGATGTCGATTATTCCGCATGGGCAGATTTTATAGAGAATATAGTCAATAAGGATGGAGGGGATCTTCGTCCGGAGCTTGTTCTTGACCTCGGATGTGGTACAGGCAGTATGACGCTCGAGCTTGCAAGGCGCGGATATGACATGACAGGAATAGATTATTCGGTCGAGATGCTCGACATCGCAAGAGCTCGTGCGGAGGATGAGGGACTTTCCGATAAGATGCTTTGGCTTTGCCAGGATATGCGCGAGTTTGAGCTTTACGGAACGGTCGACCTTGCAGTTTCTTGCCTTGATACCGTTAATCATCTTACGTCGGTGCAGGATCTTTCAAAATTTCTTGCCTTGGTTCACAACTACCTTGTTCCAAACGGACTGTTTATATTTGACGTTAATGGCAAATATAAATTTGAGAATGTTTACGGAAATCAATCTTACGTTATGGAATGTGACGATAGCTTTTGTGTCTGGCAGAATTTTTACAACTGCAAGAACCATCTGTGTGATTTTTATATAACCTTATTCTCCCAAAATCCCGATGGTTCGTATGAACGTTACGATGAAGAGCAGAGAGAGCGTATGTACACTGTACGCTCACTTAAAAAACAGCTTTTAGGCAATGGTTTTGAATTTTTAGGAGCTTACAGCGACTTTGAATTTTCCGAGGGCAACGACGATAGTGAAAGAATTTACGTTGTTGCAAGATGTATAAAGAATTGAGATTGGAGAATTAAGATATGGAAAGTAAAAAATCTACAATTTTAAGAGGTATGACACAGGACGGCTCAGCCAGACTCGTAGTTATCAACTCCACCGCTATGGTTAACAGTATGCGAGAGGCACATCAAACCACGCCGACTGCAACTGCCGCACTCGGCAGAACCATAACTGCGGCGTCTATGATAGGAACTCTTCTGCCGGATGACGGAGATACAGTAACTATTACGTTTTCTGGCAACGGAGATGCAGGAAAGCTCATTGCTGTTGGTGATTATTTCGGCAACGTAAAGGGATATATAGAAAATCCGCTTGCCAATCCGCCTAAAAGGCCTGACGGTAAGCTTGATGTCGGTGCGGCGATAGGAAAGGGAACGCTCTCGTTTGTAAAGTCAATAGGTGATAGTGAGCCTCAGACGGGCATGATAGAGCTTGTAAGCGGAGAGGTTGCCGAGGATATAGCAACGTATTTCGCTATGAGTGAGCAGGTGCCGACTCTTTTATCGCTCGGTGTTCTTGTGGACAAGGATTATTCCTGTCTTGCCGCTGGAGGCGTTCTTATTCAGCTTCTTCCGTTTCCGGATGAAAAGACTGTTGATCTGATAGAGCGCAACGCAGTTGCACTGAATAATATATCCAACTGCTTCAGAATGGGACTCACCAACGAGCAAATACTTGATATAGCAATGAAGGACATACCGTACGACGTATTCGACAGACTTGAGGTAGAATACAAATGCGATTGCTCCTACGACAGAATGAAGAAGAAAATTTTAAGCCTTGGTAAAACCGAGGTGAAGAATCTTCTTGATGAGCAGGAAAGTGAGGGTAAGCCACGCGAGCTTACCGCTATATGTCGTTTCTGCAATCACGAGTACACATATTCAGAAAAGGACCTGCTCGGTTAATTCTGCCGTATAATTATTAACGAAAAGCAATCTTCCGCATATAATACACAAGAATGATATTTGAGGTGTGTATGACGGATTTTTTAAGCGATATGAGCATTGCTCAGCACAAGGATTACGTAAGAAATATGAGACTGAAATATTCAATACTTGAAAAGAGTATTCCTAATCTTGCAGGTAAGGACATATCGGATATTCGACGTATGCGCATCCCTTTTTCCGAAAGAGAATACGCGATTTCCTTGCTTGCCGATATCAGGCTTCATGATATATTCTTTTCGTCATTTTCTCCGACGCCTTATCGACGACTATCTTATGTACAGAGAGGGTATCTTTCAGAGGCATCGCTTCTTGATGAAATATACAAAAAGGCTACGGGTGTAAGAGGCGGATTTCTCACCGTGGGGATAAAGAGAGGGAAGACGGAGGTCTCTGTTTCGGATGACTGTGCTTCGCTTTTTGAGAATAAAGCGCCCATTCTTGCAATTGATCTGTGTGAGCACGCATATTTTCTCGATTACGCCTTTTCGAATGAAAAATACGTGGAGTCGGCCTTGCCTTATCTTGACTTGTCAAGGCTGACAGGAAAAACAAATGAAAATTACGGAGGTTAAAATGTCAATTTTGTATGGAAACGCCGTTGTAGGACAGTCCGGTGGACCTACCGCCGCTATCAATGCGACTCTGTCCGGAGTAATACGTGGCGCACTTGATGCACACCGCGATGGAGTGATAGATAAGCTTTTTGGTATGCGTAACGGAATAGAGGGATTTTTGCGCGAGGATTTTGTGGATCTTTTTTCCGTCTTCAGTGATGAGAAGGATTTAAAAACACTTGAGGCAACACCTGCCGCCGCGCTCGGCTCATGCCGCAGAAAGATGAAGTCACACGTTGAGGACGCGCCTACTTATGCAAAGCTTCTTGAAATATTCAAAAAGTACAACATCAGATATTTCTTCTACATAGGCGGAAATGATTCTATGGACACCGTTCTCAAGCTCTCACAGTATGCGAGTGCACACGACTATGAGATGCGCGTAGTAGGTGTGCCCAAAACGATTGATAACGACCTTATGGCTACCGACCATACTCCCGGCTTTGGCAGTGCGGCAAAATTCGTTGCTACGACTGTGAAGGAGATATTAAGGGATATAAACGTGTATACGATGAAGGCGGTCACTATAGTTGAAATAATGGGCAGAGATGCCGGATGGCTTACAGCATCATCCGCGCTCGCCTCAACGAGCGGAGGCGTCGGCCCTGATCTTGTATATCTCCCCGAGAGAGTATTTGACAGAGAAAGATTTATCAATGATGTCAATAAGTGCTTGGAGAAGCATCCGGCGGTTCTTGTTGCGGTTTCCGAGGGAGTAAGATTTGAGGACGGAACCTATGTCGGAGAGGGAACACAATCCGGTGCAGTTGATGTTTTCGGACACAAATATCTCGCAGGAACAGGCAAGGTTCTTGAACAGATGGTCAAGGATAGCATTGGATGCAAGGTGAGGTCTATCGAATTAAGCCTTACCCAGAGATGCGCATCTCATATGGCATCGCTCACCGATATAACCGAATCTGTAGAGATAGGAAAGGGAGCTGTAAAATCAGCGATAAAAGGCAGTACGGCGGTTATGATTACTGTTGACAGAGCTGACAGTGATGAGTATTCCGTTACGGTAGGAGCAGCTGATATAGCAGGCATCGCCAATGCGATCAAGACGGTGCCTGACGACTATATAAATGCGGACGGCAACGGAATAACCGATGAAGGAATTGCATATCTTTATCCTCTCATAGTCGGGGAATTGCCTATTGAATATGAGAATGGGTTGCCAAAGCATTTTGTTATTTAATTGATACAGGGCGGACAAATCAGATGTCCGCCCTGTATTTTGTCATTTTTTTAGAAAAACACTTGATTTTTTATCTTGTATATGATATAATCAATGAGCAAATTAAATAATGCTTATCAAGAGCGGTGGAGGGACTGGCCCTATGAAGCCCGGCAACCTGTATAATACAAGGTGCTAATTCCTGACAGATGAGTTTGTATCTGATGTCGGGGGTTGCATACTGCAATTTCCGTTTTTTTATTGATAAGCCAGGAGGTTTTATAATGAAAAAAGTACTTTTTACGTCTGAGTCTGTTACAGAGGGACATCCCGACAAAATATGTGACAAGATATCAGACGCGATTCTCGACGAGATTTTGTCGCAGGATCCTATGAGCCGCGTAGCTTGTGAAACGTTTGCTACAACGGGTATAATCACCGTTATGGGTGAGATTACCA
The DNA here is from genome assembly GCA_045576795.1 of Eubacteriales bacterium. Lineage (GTDB taxonomy): Bacteria > Bacillota > Clostridia > Oscillospirales > CAG-272 > UBA1740. The sequence continues at coordinate 17,145 of JAZNHE010000109.1, forward strand.
CTAATGCAAAGTACGACGTACAGAAGATAGTAAGAGATACTGTTACCGAGATTGGATACGATAGAGCTAAATACGGATTCGATGCATCAACTTGCGCAGTTTTGACATCTATTCATGAGCAGAGTGCTGATATCGCTCTCGGCGTTGACAAGTGCCTCGAAGCTAAAGAGGGCACTGCAACCGATGATCTCAACACAGGTGCAGGAGATCAGGGACTTATGTTTGGATATGCTTGTGACGAGACAGAGGAGCTTATGCCACTTCCTATTTCACTTGCTCATAAGCTTGCAAAGAAGCTCACTGAGGTTAGAAAGAGCGGTAAGCTTAATTATCTTCGTCCTGATGGAAAAACACAGGTTACCGTTGAATATGTTGACGGTGTTCCCACGCGTATTGATACAATCGTTATTTCATCTCAGCATAGCCCCGAGATAGATGCCGCAACAATTCGTAAGGATATTATCGAGAGCGTAATTCTTCCCATCGTTCCGACGTCACTCATGGACGGAAAGGTGAATATTTACGTCAATCCTACCGGTAGATTTGTTATTGGCGGCCCACAGGGTGATACAGGATTGACCGGCAGAAAGATCATTGTTGATACATACGGCGGTTATTCAAGACACGGAGGCGGTGCATTCTCCGGTAAGGATCCTACCAAGGTTGATAGAAGTGCATCATATGCCGCAAGATACGTTGCGAAGAATGTTGTTAAAGCAGGCCTTGCCAAAAAGTGTGAGGTGCAGATTGCTTATGCTATAGGAATTGCACAGCCTGTATCTGTTATGATAGATACCTTTGGCACAGCGATTTGTGATGAAAGTAAGATTTCTGATGCAGTAAGACAGCTTGTTGATCTCCGTCCTGCTGCAATAATCAATAAATTTGATTTGAGAAAGCCAATATACAAGCAGCTTGCCGCATACGGACATATGGGCAGAGAAGAGCTTGGAGTAAAATGGGAGGAGTGCGATATCGCGGACGAGCTTAAAAAGCTTTGTCTTGGCTGATATAGTATTCTGAATAATATAAAGCGCCCGGAGTAAACGATTAGCTTCGCTACCTCGGGTGCTTTGTCTTTTCAGGCGTTGTTTTTAATAAAAGAACAACATCTTCTTTTTTATTTTCTAACTACTTGAAAAATCTATATGCGCGTGTTATAATATATAGTGCGTAAAAAGAAAAAGGAGGTATCCATGGAGGAGCTAAAGCTTTTGGAAACTGTTAGCGGCGTGGTGGAAAACATTGTCTATCACAACGAAAATAACGATTACACAGTTTTTGAATTGATAGATAAAGCGGATTGTTTGATTACTGCCGTGGGTATCATTCCTTCATTGGCAGAAGGCGAGTGTGTCGAACTTCAAGGACAGTGGGTATTTCATAAGGATTTCGGCAAGCAGTTTTCGTTTGTCAGCTATGATAAGACCTTGCCAAAGGAGATAGACGGCATTATACAGTATCTGTCGAGCAGAACTATAAAAGGTATAGGCCCTATAACTGCAACAAAAATAGTTGATGCCTTTGGACTCGATACGTTTGACGTTATAGAGAACCATCCGGAGTGGTTAGCTGATATTCCGGGAATAACTTATAAGAAGGCCGCAACCATCTCCGAGTCCTTTAAGGCACAGACAGAGCTGCGCGGAGTTATGATGTTTTTCAAGGATTACATCGGCTCATCAGAGATTACCAAGGTGTACAAAAAGCTCGGAGCATCCGCGACGGGAATAGTACGAGATAATCCGTATATGCTTTGTGACGGGGAATTTGGAATTCCATTCGAAAAGGTTGATGCCATGGCGGCGTCATTCGGCTTCAAATCTGATTCGGAGCTTAGAATTTTTGGAGGAATAAAGTATATACTCAAATATAATTCCGATGTCAACGGACACACCTGTCTACCTAAAGAAAAGCTTGTGGCTGCCACGGCAAGCTTGCTCGACGTTTCCGAGACAACGGTATTTGATAGCCTCGACTTATTTATCAAGCGCGAGGAGCTGTGCGAGTATTTGACCGATGATAATGTCTATGTGATGACAGATGACGTTTCAGAGGCTGAAAAATGTATAGTAAAGCGCTTGAATTCACTTAAAAACGAAATGATATACATTGGTGCATCAGATATAGCCACACTGATTGAAAAAGTGGAAACAAAGCTTGGAATTACGTATGCATCACTTCAGCGCGAAGCTATATTCAGATGTCTTAACGGAGGGGTAACCATTATAACGGGAGGTCCCGGAACGGGAAAAACCACAGTTGTAAAGGGAATTATATCAATATTTAACGAGCTTGGACTGAAAACTGTATTGGCTGCACCAACCGGCAGAGCGGCAAAGAGAATGAGTGAGGCGACAAGCCAAGAGGCAAAGACGGTGCATCGACTTCTCGAAATGGAGAGAGGTGCGACCGACGATGTCAGGTTTAACAGAAATGCAAGATATCCTCTTGATGAGAGGGTGGTCATTATAGATGAGGCATCTATGATGGATCTCTCCCTTATGCATGCGCTTGTGCGCGCACTCGCGAGAGGGACAAGGCTGATACTTATCGGTGATGCTGATCAGCTCCCAAGCGTCGGCGCAGGAAATATACTTTCGGATCTTATTGATTCCGGTGCGGTTGCTACTGTAAGGCTCACGGAGATATTCCGTCAGTCTGAGGAGAGCCTCATAGTCACAAATGCGCATAATATAAACAGAGGCGAGCCACCTGTTCTTTCATCAACAAGTGGAGATTTCTTCTTCGTGAGGCGTGAAAGTGAATCCGAAATAGCAAATACGGTTGCGGAGCTTATTACTCAAAGGTTGCCGCGAGCTTACGGAGATTCCATAAGAGATGAGATACAGGTTATTACACCGTCGAAAAAAGGTGCCGGAGGCGTTGAAATACTTAATAGAGAGCTTCAGGCGCGCATAAATCCGGCAAAGCAGCTTAAGAAAGAAAAAAGCGCACATGGAGTTGTCTTCCGGGAGGGAGACAGAGTAATGCAGGTTGTTAATAACTATGAGCTTGAATGGGAAAGAAACGGTATATCAGGCTTTGGTATATTCAACGGAGATATTGGCATAATTGATAGCATAGACTTAAAGGCAGAGATCTTGAATATCTGGTTTGACGACAGACTTGTCAGATATCCGTTTTCAGGCTTGGATGAGCTTGAGCTTTCTTATGCTATAACAGTACATAAGAGCCAAGGCAGTGAATATTCGGTGGTTATTCTTCCGATGTATTACTGTCCTCCGATGCTAATGACGAGAAATCTATTTTACACAGCAGTAACCAGAGCTCGAAGAATGGTTATTTTGGTTGGAAAAAGCGATATTCCATATCGGATGGTGCGCAACAACAGAGAGGTGCTGAGATATACAACTTTATCCATGCGCCTGAAAGAAAAATAAAATTCTTATAATATTTTAATATTTCACTTGAAATTCACAAATAAATGTGTTACAATTTATGTGTTATTGTGTTATTATATCGAAAAACTGCCTATAACAGCCCAATAAGGTGCAGATATGACATTTTTACTGATAAATTCAACGAAAGGAGTACGGCATGGTAACTAAGATTGGTCTTGACCTTGGATATGCGAATATTACACTTAGTGACGTTATGGCTGAAATATACAGAGAACCTTCTGTTGCTTTGATATATAAGAATCCTCGTCCCGATTCACGCCGTATTATTTCTGTTGGAAGTGAAGCGGTTAATTCTGACGGAGAAGCGATAGGCGGAGCTGACGGTATTTTGATAAGACCGTTCAAGAACGGTATGCTTTTCGATCAGCAGCTCTCACAGGAGATAATTGATAATGCAATTAAGGCGGTAAAGCCGGCTGAAAAGATTAGATGTATAGTTGGTATTCCGTCCGACTTTTTACCTAAGCAGGAGAGAGAGCTTTTCTCTATGCTCAGGGCGTCGGGAGTTGATAGCTCTTACGCGGTTGTGAGATCAATCGCTGCTCTTATCGGAGCAGGATATTCTCCCACAATGAGTGCCATATCCGTTAACGTAGGTGCGCTGAGCACGGAGATTGCCGTTACACACAAGGGCGAGATAATTCATATGTCAAGATCTATGATCGGCGGTGAGGATTTTGACCAGGTTGTAAGGCAGTACATATTGGAGCAGGGCGATGTCAACGTATCCTTACAGGTGGCACGCGCTATTAAGGAAAAGCTCGGTGCTGTGTGGAAAGGTAGACCTAACGACAGCGTTGATATTGAGGGCACACTCTCTCTTACAGGCAACAGGCTTAAAATGAGTGTTTCCACAGAAGATATAGTCGGGGTGTTTGAAGCACCTCTCAAGGAGCTTATAAGCGTTATTATCGAGGCGGTAAAGAAGATACCTACAGATATGTATGCTGATATAATTGAAAACGGTATTATCCTCACAGGAGGCGGAGCAGAGCTGTTCGGTATGGATCAGCTTCTCTCTAAGGTTCTCGGTATTCCCGTTACCAAGCCGACAGATGCTATTGACTGCGTTGCAAAGGGACTTTCGAGAATAAACGGATTTTTACCTCTTAAGATGCGTTTTGATGATAAGAATATAACCGATCAGATTTCTAAGCTCTATGAAAGCAGTAAAAAATAAGTTGTGAGGAAAGTATAATGAAAAAGACGAAAATGAGTGCAAGAATTTTGGCGGGCGTCATAGTAGCAATTATGTTCTTTGGCGTTCTTGCAGGCTTACTTGTATACTTACTTTAATTGATAAGGCGAGGGCAGAGCAGCCCTCGCTTTTTTTGTATTTTGGAATCAGATTTGCGGCACCACAAAAAAACGGTGCCGTTTTTTTGCTCAGTGTTTTTTATGATATCTGTCTGAAACAGATTGATGGTTTGCTCCGTGTTTTTTTTGCGGTTATGAGGTGGAGGTTATACTGCTTTTTTGAAAGAGCAGGGGATTTTGAAAAAAATGAAATTAGCATTATTTTTGCGGAGAATTATAAATGCATTTTTACCTCATTGTTTTTTTGTATTATTTTTTGGAATACAATTTTGGCTGAAAAACAAAAATACACTTTTCCGATAACCTCCAAATTAATGTTGATACGTGTGGAAAAAAGGTGGAAAAGTGTTTTGTGCCGAGTGGATTTTGTGGAAAACTTTCAATACAAAAACTACACAATTCCGTTATTTTGGGGTAAAAAAGCATAAAAATGGCAAAATATCTCGAAAAACGCCTTTAAAACCCACAACGGAAAAATGTATTTTTACTTTTTTGTCAACATTGATGTTGAAACCGAAAAAAGTGAGATTTCGGAATTGTGTATTTGATATTCGGGAAAAGTATATTTCTTCTAAGCTTGTTGAAAACTATCTGCACCGGCTTTATGCTTTAATTAATATTTACACAATTTTGATTTTGGATTTTATTGATTTTTATTCATTTATTATTGTAAGACCGGAATTACCTTTTACATTTGTAGGGAATATTTTCGTCTGATTCATATCAGATATTTTTCGCGTTTTCTTTGCTCTTTGCCTATTTACTTTATCACGAACTTAATTAGTATTTTTACCTGCTTTGTGCAGGAAATAATGCCTTATTTTCTATGCGAGAAAACGCTTGTTTCATGCATAAATACCATGTCTTTGAGAAATGCAAAAAACGCGCTTATTCGTGCTATTTTTTGAGTATTAAGGATAAACTGTTGATAACTGTAGCGGCATTAAAAAAAGGCACGCAAGAAGCTTTTCTGCGCGCCTTTGATATTCCTCTAATTTGTATGTTGTATTAAGCCGATTGCAACGTTATTGGCAATAATAACAAGTCCCCGAAAGCACCGGGCATCGGGGACTTGTTATTTTACTTAACGTCGGATTTTAATAGCAATTTTTGTGCTTGTATAGAGCACGTAAATTCGCGTGATTACCAACGCTTTTTCTCTGAATTAATTATTTCTTGGACTTCTTGATGAAGATGAAGTCGTTATCATACTGATCCATGAAGGAGAGCATATCATCAGCCTTCTTGAGATCGTCCTTGAGAGCGTTTGCTGCAGGAGCTGCTTCCTTCTTGGGCTCTGCCACAGGCTCAACTACAGGTGCGGGAGCGGGTGCGGGAGCAGGAGCTGCTTCCTTCTTAGCCTCAACTACGGGCTCTGCCGCGGGAGCGGGTGCGGGAGTGAACTTCTTGGGAGCGGGTGCTGCCTGAGACTTCTTGCTCTCGCAGTTGTCCTGACCTGCATTATCGATAAAGCCGGTAGCGATGATAGTTACCTTGATCTCATCAACAAGAGTAGGATCGAATGCTGCACCCCAAATGATGGTAGCATCGGGATGAGCCTCCTCGTGAATCATCTGAGAAGCAACCTCAACCTCATCGAGCTGTATATCCTCAGAAGCGGTAATGCTTACAAGAACGCCTGTAGCACCTGCGATGCTGGTCTCGAGAAGGGGAGAGGAGATAGCCGCCATAGCTGCGAGCTGAGCCTTATCAGTGCCCTTAGCTCTACCAACACCCATGTGAGCGTATCCTGCATTCTTCATAATTGTTGTAACGTCGGCAAAGTCAAGGTTAACAAAGCCGGGAACGTTGATAAGCTCGGAAACGGACTGAACACCGCGACGAAGAACGTCGTCAGCGGTTTCAAACGCATTAGCGAGAGTTATATTGGTATCCTCAACCTGCTTAAGTCTTTCGTTGGGGATAACTATGAGAGAGTCTACATATTTAGACAGCTCTGCGATGCCGGCTTCAGCCTGGATCATTCTCTTTGCACCCTCAAACTTGAAGGGCTTGGTAACGATGCCAACTGTGAGTATACCGAGTTCCTTTGCAGCCTTAGCAACTACGGGAGCCGCACCTGTACCGGTTCCGCCACCCATACCTGCGGTGATGAATACCATGTGAGAGCCCTCAAGCATGCTGCGGATCTCTTCGATAGACTCCTCAGCGCTTCTCTTACCAACGTCGGGATTTGCGCCTGCGCCCTTACCTCTGGTTATCTTGTCACCTATTACGATTTTCTTTGCTGCACATGAGGTGTCGAGAACCTGGCTATCTGTGTTGATAGCAACAAACTCTACGCCTCTGATGTTAGTGGAAATCATACGGTTAACTGCATTGTTACCGCCTCCACCTACACCTATTACCTTTATGGAAACTCCACTATCGTATACCTGCTCAAAATCGAATTCCATCTTGCCGTCCATTGTATAAAACCTCCGTTGTTATTCTGATATATGGTTTGCGGATTATACCGCTCTTTTATCTTAAATATTTACAAGTAAAATTATATCATTTTAAAATATATATTGCAAGGGTTTTTTTTATTTAGTATTAATATTTACAAATGATTTTATTTTAAATATTTATTTTGTGTCAGAATGTTAATCAACGTAGGCATTTTGACATATTTTGTTACATTATGGCACTTTTTATCGCATCTATTATCTTTTTCTCAGTATCAACCTTGGCGAGCTTGGATAGATTGACAGACATTTCTTTTCTTCTTTCCGGGTCCTCAAGTAAAGCACGCACGTGCGTTATCAGCGTATCTGTATTAAGCTCACATTCTTCGATCATGACTGCACCGCCAACCTCACATGCGAATTTTGCATTTTCATATTGGTGATTTGCAACGACGTTTGGCGAAGGGATTAATATTGAGGGGGTCTTTGCATATGCGAGCTCTGACAGTGTCATCGCTCCGCTCCTTGTTATCGCTATATCCGCCGCCCTCATAAGTATTGGCATATTCTCAATGTACGACACTATTCGGCATCCGTTTAATCCTTTGGAAAGACGCGGATGTGCCTTTTCAATTTCGTTATAGTGACTTTGTCCGGTAGCGTGAATATGACGTATGCGGTTATCGTGGGTGGAAAACTTATACATCATTGCGATAATAGTGTTGTTTATCACCTCTGCGCCAAGACTTCCGCCGAATGATACGATGAGAACCTCCTTATCCGATATTCCGATAGCCTTTCTTGCTGCCTCCCTCGTTACATTTTTGAAGTCCATTCTCAAAGGATTTCCAACGACCTTTACGTTATCCTTTCTCTTTAGATTTTTGCACGCACCCTCGAAATTCAAGAGGACTGACGTACATCCGGAACCAAGCATGCGTGTTACAAGGCCGGGATATGCATTGGATTCGTGAATAATTGTCGGTATACCCATTTTTTGACCTTGCCTGATTATAGGGAAGCATACGTATCCACCGGTTCCGATTATGAGGTCGGGGTTGAATTCTCGTATTATCTTTACGGAATCAGATTTTGACCTGATCAGCTTGAAGATAGCGGCAATGTTTTTCAGTGACAGTGAACGGGATAGTCCTTGAATATCTATCGTGTATAGCTTATATCCGGAATTAACGATCGTCTTGTTTTCATTTCCGTTTTGCCTACCGACAAACGCAACTTGGGTATCGCGTATGTTTTTAATAGCCATCTCACACATGGCAATTTCGGGCATTACGTGTCCGGCTGTTCCTCCGCCGCAGAAGAGTATTCTCATTCGTTATCTCCTATTTCTGTATAGCGCTTTTTCGCGATGCTGACAGTATTATACCCATTTCTAAAAAAATCATTATCAGCGATGATCCGCCGTAGCTGAAAAACGGAAGTGATATTCCGGTGTTTGGTATAGTATTGGTTACAACTGCTACGTTTAAGATTAGCTGAACTGCTATTTTTACACAAATACCTATGCAAAGGAGTCTTGAGTATCCGTCGTTGTTACACACCGCGATTTTGAAGCCTCTGTAAATGAGAATACCAAAAATAACAATCGCAACGGAGGCGCCAATCAAACCAAGCTCTTCGCAGAGAATTGCAAATATCATATCGTTGGCAGGCTCGGAGACGTAGCAGTATTTCAGCTCGCTTTTGCCAAGTCCTTTTCCGAAAACACCTCCGGAGCCTATGGCCATAAGTCCTTGAAGCGTTTGCCAACCGCCTGTCAGCTTATAGCTTTCCGGATCGCGCCATACTGTTATTCTGTCCTTGGTGTAATCGGTAAACAACGCTATATAGGTAACTCCTATTACTCCGACTCCCATGAAGCCGCCGATATATCTCAAATTAACTCCTGCCATTATTATGGTCAGCAAGCCTATAACCCCGAGTATGATGATACAGGACAAATGATGCTGCAGCATAACGAGAAAAATAGGTATCGCCATGATAATACAGGGGATCATAGTACCGAAAATAAAAATGCTTTTTTTATCCTTGTCAAAACAGGCTCTGTGTTCGTTTTTTGAAAAATAATCAGCCAGCATCATCGTCATGGTAAGCTTGGCAATTTCCGACGGCTGTATAGTTATAGGTCCGATTGCTATCCATCTCTGCGCACCGTTGCCGACAAAACCGATTAACAGTGTAAGCACAAGTAATAGGAGAGTAACAACGTACGCCGGTAGAGTAAGACGCTGTAAAACTTCCAGGTCGATGTTTGATATGAGCAGCATCACGGCTATTCCAAGTACAAGCCATATGCTTTGTCTTTTTATGAAGTGAAGCGGGTCACCGTATCTTACCTCAGCAAAGGCGTATCCTGCGCTGAATACCATTACAGTGCCATAGGCCGATAATACAAGCACCGTAAAAAGAAAAAGCTTATCAGCGCTATTTTTTTGACGGGTAACACCTATGAGATCTTTTATACACCATTTCTTATTCAGATGTATTTTCACGGTAAATAGAATGCGTAAATCGGTATGGAGGCAATCAACGTTACGATAATTGCTACAATGCATATGCGGTTTTCACTCCATCCGCATTTTTCAAGGTGATGATGTATGGGGGCCATTTTGAATACGCGTTTTTTCGTCAGCTTGTATACCAGCACCTGTAGTGTTACCGAGAGTCCCTCAATAACGTATACCGCACCGAGAAATAGAATTATCAAGGGATTGTTAAGTGTTACCGCACATGCCGCGAGTAAAGCACCGAGATACAGTGAACCGGTATCTCCCATGAATATTTTAGCAGGATGAAGATTAAATATGAGAAAGCCTGCCATTGCACCTATGAGGGAGGCTGATACATAGCTTATTTCGTCGGATAGCGCACATGAAATATAGAATAGCGATACAGATATCGTTAGCGCAACACCGCTTGCCAATCCGTCTATTCCGTCGGTTAGGTTAGCAAAATTTGTTATACCTACCAGTATGATTGCCGTTATCGGATAATACCAAATGCCGATGTCGATTTTTCCAAAGGAAAATGATAATACCGAAGCATCATCTATCAGTACATATCGAGCAGCAAGAAATAATACGGTTATCAAGAATTGGAGTATCAGTTTTTCTTTTGGCTTTAGACCTGCATTTTCCTTGTTTTTCAGTTTGGTAGCATCGTCAATTATGCCGACAACCGAATTGAGAATCGCATATATGCTTGCGGATATAAGTGACAGTCCTTGTTCTGTTTTATCCTCAATAAAGAGAATGGCAGATGCAATCAATGTTAACGTACTTACCGACAATAAAAACGATAGACCGCCCATAGTAGGCGTTCCGGCCTTTGATATATGCCATTGAGGGCCACCTTCATATATAGGTTGCTCGGCTCTTGCTTTAAGTATTGGAATTATTATTTTCCCTATGACAACAGTAATAGCCAAAGATATAATGAATGCGACTACATAGAGAGGGAATTTGTTATCTGTCATTTTTGATCCTTTCCTCCCGAGCCATTGTATCTGCTATTGCATCAAGTCGTAGCTTTCGGGATGCTTTGAATAGTATCATCTCACCCTTTATGTGCGAGGATTTTATTTGCTGAATAGATAATCCAATGTTGGTAATATCCGTATTTACATATAGATTGTCGGGATTAAAGCCGTTACCCAGAGCACCTTCTGCGACGTATTCAGCATATGTCCCGTAGCAGTAAAGGTGTAATATATTTGACTCCGCAACCATTTTTCCTATCTTTCTGTGTATGCGCTTGCTATGCTCTCCAAGCTCAAGCACGTCGCCCAGGAATACGCCTTTAGGCGCATCGGTGATAGAATGCATATATTCTATATCGGCCTTTATTGAATCGTAGGACGCATTATACGAGTCATCGAGTATTGTGTAATCTAACATCTGTATAAATCTTTGACGTAAATCGGACTCGGTAATCATACCTATGCCGTTTAATATGCTCTCATTGTCTATACCGCAAGCTTGTGCGGCAGCAATAGCGAATGCCAGATTGGAAAGGTTATGAAATCCTGAAAGCTCTGTCACAATATTATCCATAGAGCCGTAAGGAGAAATAAAACTATATGGTTTTGAGTCGCACAACAGACAGAAATCAGCGTGCTTAGATTTTGATGAAACAGTCAGCATATTTACATTATGAGAGGGGAATGATTCGTTATACGGGACCAACAAATAACCGTCTGTCATCCCGTCTGTTATTTCGAGCTTGGCTTTTTTTATTTCCTCTCGCGAGCCAAGATTTCCGATATGGGATTCTGATATTGAAGTTATTACAGACAGGTTTGGCGAAGCCGTTTTTGACAAAGAGGATATTTCTCCCTTGTGGTTCATTCCGACTTCAAGAATAAGCATTTCCGTATCCTTGGGTGCGCGGAGAATGGTTGCGGGTAATCCGATGTGGTTGTTGAGGTTTCCATCTGTTGCATGCGTTGAGAGGGAAGAGCCTGCTATTTTGTTTAAGAAGTTTTTTGTAGTGGTTTTTCCGAGGCTTCCCGTAATAGCGACCGTGCTTTTCAGATTTTTCAATCGTGATTTATAGTAGTGAGCTACTTTTGCCAAAAGATTGTCATCCGCCGAAATAAGATGTGCTTGCGAATTTTTTTCTGAAATGACGATACACCCCTTTTGAACAGCTTCATCCACAAACATCTCCGTGTCATAAGCTTCGCCTTTTACGGGAATGAAAAGGTCGCCCTCTTCACAATCGCGTGTATCGGTGGTTATGAAGCTTATTTTTTTCTTGTAAAGGGAAGGATAAGAGAGACGCATATTTGTATTTGCCGCAAGGTCGTATAGGGCAATTGGTATATCAAGATTTATTCTCATAATTCAACTTTCGCTTTTTAAGTGCTTCTTTAACTATTTCGGAATCAGAAGAGCGTAGCGCTTCCTTGCCTGAATTTATGTACAGTTCAGAGCCTTTTCCTATCACGGCGACAATGTCGCCCGACTTGGCATTTTCGATAGCATGGTGTATCGCGAAATTGCGACACTTGATAATTTTGTGATTTACGTTTGATATTCCTTCGCTTATATCAGCGGCTATATTCTCAAACGCCTCGCCTCTGTTGTTGTCCGATGTGATAATGACAAAATCAGAATATAGGCTCGATATCTCTCCCATTGGTTTTCTCTTGCTTTTATCTCTATCGCCTCCGCATCCAAACACGGTAATGATATTCTGCTTTTGTTTTTTTATTGAAAATAAGAAATTTAAGCAATTGTATAGGGCGAAAGGTGTATGAGCATAGTCGATAATAACGGTAATATCATCATAATAAGTCTGCATTCTGCCTGATATGTGTGATATGTTCTCAATTATGCCTTTTGATATACACGGTTTGATGCCCAGCTCCTTTGTGCACCGTATAGCCATTATTACGTTATATATATTAAATGCGCCCGGAAGCTGTGTTCTGACCTTGCATATTAGATCCTTTTCTCTATAGAAAAACTCCGTTCCATGTAGTCCGGACATCTTTATCTCGGTTGCATATACAGGTGCTGAATTTATTATTCCTATCGCGCTTTTGGTACATTCCGCATTTTCATATGCTAATGCCGAGTATTTGTCATCCAGGTTGAATAGTGCCGATTTTGTCTGTTGAAACAGACGCATTTTTGTTGAAAAATAGTTATCAATGGTTTTGTGAAAATCAAGATGCTCCGCAGAAAGATTAGTGAAAATTCCATACTCAAATTTAATTGCCGCTACCTTTTCGAGTGCTATACTGTGACTCGAAACCTCCATCACTACATATTCGCATTTTGCCTTTTGCATTTTATATAGAGCTTCGTAGAGGAGAGTTGGATCCGGGGTTGTCATTGAGTATTCCTCGGAGCTTTCAATATTACCGTTTATTATTATTTTTCCTGTGCCAATAAACCCGGTATTATATCCTGCCCTCGATAATATTTCATATATCAGCGTTGCTGTGGTAGTTTTACCGTTTGAGCCTGTTATTCCTATTATTTTCATTTTTTCATAGTCGATGCCATACATGTTTGAGCAAGCGTGAGCAAATGCACATCTTGTTGATTCAACTCGTATTACCGTTGAAGTGCCATTCTTTATTATTTGCCCGTTTTCTACTACTATCGCGTAAGGCATCGAAGAAAATGAAGAGCAATCTACCTCGGTCATTGGCTTATTTACCTTGTTGATTATGTATAGCAATCCGCCCTCATAGCTGTCGCTTTCCATTAGAAGAGGTGTGCAAAGCTTATCGTTATCAATATCGCCCTCTATAGAGCATATATTTACGTTATTTAACAGTTTTCTGATTTCAATCATATAATTTTCTCCTAATCTTCGAAGTCCAGTCCCAACAGCGTCAAATTTATCACAGTTCCACGTTTCACCCGTGCTCCGACAGGGATACTTTGAGAAACGACGGTGAGTGTTGTGCATCTTGATGAAATAGATCCTTCAATACTGAGATTTAGTCCGGCATTTGACAGAACTATATTCGCATCCTTTATGCTCAGGCCAACAAGTGATGGAACAATTATATAATCTTCATCACGTTTTTCGGTGTACAGGTAAATTGTTGAGGATGGAATTATGATATCAGTATTAGCTGCAGGAACTTGCGACAGAATTACGTCGCCACTTCCGATTACAGTATATTTTATTCCCGAGGAATCAAGTGATTTAGATATTGCATCCACATCGCCTCCTACGTAATTACCAACCGAGAATGTGTTGGAGTCCTTACTTGACTTGTACTCCAGATAGGGAAGAATTTCGGTAAGCAAGGATGAAACATACGGAGCGGCTACTACAGAGCCATACTTAACTGTGCTTTGTGGTTCGTCTACTACTATTATTACTGCAATCCCTTTTGCATTGGACGGAGCAAAAGCAACGGTAGAGCCGATTCGCAGGTAGGAATTGCCGTTTTCATCGAGTATATCGAACTTTTGGGATGTGCCCGTTTTTGCCGCTACCATATAACCGTCTACGTATGCATTTTTTGCTCCACCGTCACCGCTTACACCTTCTTCCAGCACTGCAGCAACGGTTTTTGCAACATCCTCCGAGATAACTCTGTGTTTTACTACGGTGTCGTGCGAGTATAAAATATTTCCGTCTGCATCTACGGCCTTTTCGACTACGTAGGGCTCTACGAGATTTCCTCCGTTTGCAACGACTGCAATTGCGGTAAGCTGATTGATTATTGTAACCTTGAATCTTTGACCGAATGATGCTGTTGCAAGTTCAGTTGGACCGATATTTTCAGCTGCGTGAAATATAGTCGATGCTTCGCCCGGAAGGTCGATTCCGGTTTTTTCAAAATACCCGAATTTTTCAACGTATTCGTAGAAATTATCAGCGCCGATTCTTTCCGCAAGTGTCATCATAGTTGGGTTGCAGGACATTTGCAGACCGTAGGCAAGAGTAAATCCGCTTCCGTGTCCCGTCGTCTTATGACACTTTATACGCCACCCACCTACGGTGTGATATCCGTGACATGAGAATCTGTCATTCATATCCGCAACGCCGAGGTCGAGTGCCGCTGATACGGTAACTATTTTGAATGTGGAACCGGGCTCATAGGTTTCGGTTATTGCTTTATTTGCCCACATTCTTTGCATTAATTCGGATTTTAGCGCGTTATATTCTTGACTGCCTACAATTAAATTGCTGTTTTTAAGTTTTTCGCTTGATTTTGCATCCAATAAAAATGGTGAATTGGGATTAAACGGTGAAGATGTTGCCATTGCGAGTATAGCGCCGCTCTCAGTATCCATCACTATTCCCGTAACTCTGTTGGTAACATCATGATTGTTTTCTATGAGCTCGAGTTGTGTTTCAAGCTGTTTCTGTATATACGAATCAATGGTCGTTACTATGCTACAGCCGTCCTCAGCAGGGGTAGTGGTTATGTATTCACCGGGCATTGCGTTTCCACCGGCATCCTTAGCATATAGATAATATCCGTCTTTGCCTGCGAGAACGCTATTGTATTGATATTCAAGACCGTATAAGCCTTGACCGTCAGTGCCTGTGAATCCTATCACATGGGCGGCGAGTGTTTCCTCTGGGTAGTAACGTGATGTCTGTGCTTCCGTAAATACCAGGTCATCAAGTGCATTTTTTAGTGTGAATTTTATGACAGAACGATATTCTTCCTCGGTCGCGGCCTTCTTGATAGTAACATCCAATTGTTTTGTTTCTGTTATTTTTTTATGTATTTCTTCGGCATTAACTGATAGAATTTCTGACAATCCGTCGGCAATAATTTTTGCATAATCTACCTTATCCTTTTTCGTCCTTTTTTTGATTTCTTTTGTTGATATGAATATTCTCCATGAGGTTTTTGACGTTGCCAACTCGTTCATATTACGATCGTATATGATACCGCGCTCCGCTTTTAATTTAGAAGATGTAGTAATTTGATCAAATGTCTTTTCTTTATAATATTCGTACAAGAAATAGTCAATACGAAAAATATTAATTAAAAGGATAACTGCTATCAATAGAAATGTTAATAGTACAATACCGGCTCTCTTTGCGGTTTTTTGCTTATTTAGAGAAATTTTGCTTTTTAGCATTTTCTTTTCCTTTAGTAAAATAAAAAAATATAGCGACGGCAGTAGTGCCATCGCTATATTTTATGTATATATATAATATAATATGTAGGAAAAATTAATTATCCTGGTTTTCAACCTCGTATTCTACAGCTTCTTCATCAACCTCGGGAGTTACGGTTTCAACGTAATCTGTTCCTTCTGCTTCAGCGGTATAGGGAAGAGCGGTCTTGCCGTTCAATGCGAATACTCCGCAAGAGAATATAAGTGCGCAAGCTGCAGTTGCTGAGAGAATAGCGGACAAAGAGGTACGGAAGGGGAAGTTTCTGATAGTCTTATCCTTGATGGGAGCCTGCTTAACTGTAAGCTTGTCGTTTATGTATTCAACTACTGTTGCAAGTGATGTATTTCTTGCTGTTGTGGTAGCGATAGGAAGGGCAGTTTCCGCTCTCTTATTAGCCTTCATTCTCATAAAGTCGCCTACTGTACATTCCTGACCGTTGTGTATTACTGTAAACTGCTGTCTTAAGTTAGTGTATAAAGCATCATATGCATTCATCGTTGTAGTCATTGTCGTATCTCCTTGTTTTTCAAATCTTTTCCGCTACTCTGAGCTTTGCGCTTCGTGAGCGAGGGTTATTGTTTAATTCTTCTTCTGATGGAAGGATTGGTTTTTTTGAAATTTCTTTTATTATAGGCTTGTTACCGCACACGCAGACAGGGAAATCTCGCGGACAGGTACATCCTTTGGATAATTCTTTATAACTTTGTTTAACAATTCTATCTTCCAAAGAATGGAACGATATGATTGCTATTCTTCCGCCCTCAACCATATTCGATGCTGCGGCAGTGATTACGGGGTTTATAGAGTCTAATTCACCGTTTACCTCAATCCTGATGGCTTGAAACGTTCGCTTTGCCGGGTGAGGTCCGTCAACTCTTGCAGCTGCCGGTATTGCTTGTTTGATAACATCTACAAGCTCCGCGGTGGTTTCAATCGGTGAATCGTTTCTTCTTTTACATATTGCAGAAGCTATCCTCGGAGCAAAACGCTCCTCTCCGTAATCGTATATAATTCTTTTTAGTTCATTTTCTGAATATTCGTTTACGACCTTGTAAGCCGATAGGGGAGAGTCTGTGTCCATCCTCATATCCAGTTTAGCATCGTGCATATAACTGAATCCTCTTTCGGGGACGTCAAATTGATGTGAACTGCATCCGAGATCGGCAAGCACGCCGCCAAGATTATCAACCTTTAATTCCTTCAGCACGTTGCCGAGGGAAGAGAAGTTATCATTAATAAATATAATTCTATCTAAATAATCTTTTAAGCGTTCTGTTGCAGCGGCTATGGCGTTTTTATCTCTGTCAAAGCAAATCAACCTGGAATTTTTACCCATCCGCTTTGCTATTTCGAGTGAGTGACCGCCGCCACCGGTTGTACAGTCTACGTAAGTGTAACCGTCGCGGATATTCAACGCTTCAATGCATTCAAAAAGGAGAACCGATGTGTGCGAAAAATTCATATTTGACATAGTGGTTTCCTCTTGTACATCATAAGCCGTATGAGTTCATAATCTGGCGTATCTTGTCGAGGTCTCTGTTTTGCTCTCTCTGATCCCAGATTTCTTCAGCCCAAATTCTTATCTGTCTGCCGTTACCAACGAATACGATGTTCTTTTTTATGCCGGCGTGTGCGGCAAGTCTTTCGTCGAGGATTATTCTTCCGTTTGAATCGGGTACGCATTTCTGTGCTATACCGAGAAGGAAATCCTGCACCTCAAGAGCTTCTGTTTCGGGGAGCTTCTGGATTTTATCAACGTATTCTTCCCAGTCCTCAGCGGTGTATATGGAGAGATATGTATCGAATTTTCTCGTTATGTAGAATTCTTCACCAAGCTCTTCGCGGAACTTAGCAGGTATGAAGACTCTGTTCTTTGCATCGAGCGAATGCTTGAATGAGCTTACGAATGACATTTCTTTCTCCTTTCTACCGTTTTTGGATGTTTGTAGGGAATTCGCTGTTAAAAGTAGGAAAAATCAATCACTTTAACCCACTTTGCCCCACTTTGATACTATTATAATACATATATAGAAAAAAATCAATAGTTTTTTGAAAAAAAGTTCAAAAAAAATTTAAAAATATTTTTCGCTAAATAAAACTTTGAAAAAACTCTTCCATTATAGAGATATTTGTGGTAAAATAGTAGTAAATAAATCAAATTCAATGGTAGGGCTTTATGTCGCTTTTTAAGAGAATTTTTGGCATTGGAAAAAATCCGGACAGCTTTGAATACAAGCTTAATAGGGCACGTGAGCTTCACGGGCAGGCTGTTAAATATGTCACAGAGCGAATAGACGGTAATGAGGAGATTATAGGCAGAGGCGGATCCCTCGCCATACATGAAGACAAATTTATTATAGATTCGTCCGGGGAACGTCTGTTGGTTACCGAAATCAAGAATCTTGAGGTAAGTTGGCTAATGAGCGGAAACGGAGCGGTTATAAAAGCTCCTAATCTTCTTGAAAATGGCAGACTGCGTGTTGTTACCGTTCATTTTGTATATTATCGCAAATAAATTTTCGGGTGGAATTTCTAATGAAGAAATATAGTGTTACAGGTATTATACTTGCAGGCGGTATAGGCAGTAGAATGTCTTCTGATATTACCAAACAGCTTATGCAACTCGGAGGGAAAACAATATTGCTCCGATGCGCAGAGGCGTATGACAATTGCAAAGATATAGACAGGATTATTATAGTAGTGCGAAAAGAGGAGCTCGAATCTATAACAGCAGATTTGGAGAGTCACATCAATAAACCGTTTTCGATAGTAATTGGCGGAAAAACAAGGGCAGAGTCTGCAATCAATGGATTTAATGCAGATAACTCCGAATCCGAATATATAGCCATACACGACGCAGCTCGCTGTCTTATAACGCCTGATGATATATCAAAAGTAGTGTGTGCGGCAAAGGAATTTGGCGCGGCGACCGCCGCCTGTGCGGTAACCGACACCTTGAAGGTTGTCGATGATATGTATATTTCTTATACGCTCTCAAGATCAAAGGTTTATCGCGCACAGACTCCTCAGGTCTTTAGGAACGATGATTATTCTCGTGCAGTATCATCATTCCGTGGTGAGTTATCCGATGTTACCGATGACAATATGCTTGTTGAGGCATTGGGTATAAAAATTCGCTGTGTTGATATTGGATCGTCGAATATTAAAATAACTACAATGGAAGACATCTTTGTTGCTGATTCCATTCTTAAGAAAAGGGGTTAATCCTTATGTGCAATTACAGAGTAGGTCATGGATATGATGTTCATAGGCTTGTAGAAGAAAGAAAGCTTATTCTCGGTGGGGTCGATATACCGTATAGCAAGGGGTTGCTCGGCCATTCCGATGCAGACGTTCTTACACATGCCGTTATGGATGCTTTACTCGGTGCTGCCGGACTCGGAGATATAGGTCGACATTTTCCCGACACTAATGATGAGTATCTCGGCATATCGAGCATAACACTTTTGATGAAGGTAAGGGAGCTTTTGAGCACTAAAGGGTTCTCCGCTGTGAATATTGATGCCACAGTTGTTTTGCAAAAGCCCAAGCTTTTGCCTTATATCGAAAAAATGGTTTCGAATATTTCGTTTGCCTTAAATCTTGCGCAGGACTGCATTAATATAAAGGCTACTACTGAAGAAAAACTCGGATTCACAGGAAGTGAAGAAGGGATTGCCGCACATGCTGTGGCACTTATAGAAAAACAATAAAAAGGCTGCCGCAATTTAGCGGCAACCCATATGGGAAAGCGTGTCACAGACGTAATATTCGTTCACGTCTTGCATTTTTATGTCGGCGTCTGTGATGTGGCGCGTTGTTTCCCTTAAACAGTTTATGTATACATAAATAATTTGCTACGAAATGAGAGAGAATTATGATCAAAGTATCACCATCGATTTTAGCTGCGGATTTTTCAAAACTTGCAGATGAGTTGAAAAGCATAGAAAATGCCGGTGCGGATATGGTTCATCTTGATGTAATGGATGGAAATTTTGTTTCAAATATTTCGTTTGGAATACCGGTTATAGAATCTATCAGAAAAATAACTGATATGGTTTTTGACGTTCATTTAATGATAGATAAGCCCGAGCGATATGTAGAGCGATTTGCATCCGTGGGTGCTGATATTATAACTTTTCACATAGAGGCTACAGAGGATCCTAAAACAACGGTAGATTTAATACATAAATGTGGAAAAAAAGCCGGAATATCGATTAGGCCCAACACTCCTGTTGAGGTGATATATCCATATCTTACAAGCTGTGAAATGGTATTGATAATGACAGTGGAGCCCGGATATGGAGGGCAGAGCTTAATACCCGAAACGATTTCTAAAATAGCTGCGCTGAGAGATGAGATTTCATGCAAAGGCCTTGATATAGACGTTCAAGTTGACGGTGGAATTAATTCTGAAAACGTCGGTGAAGTGGTTGCGGCAGGGGCAAATATTATTGTTGCCGGAAGCTCTGTTTTTAAGTATGAGGATAGGGCGGAAGCAATAAGAAAATTAAGATAAAAAACAAATTAGCGTATTAATTGTTTGGCAGAAAATAAAAAAACAGTCTGTGCAAGATCTTGCTCAGACTGTTTTTTTTGTTTATTTAGTTATCGAGATCAAGAGAGGATTGCCCAGCTACTTGATTTGTAGGTGATGATGAAAACGGTATGCCGAGGTGGTCGTATGCAAGCTTTGTTGCACATCTTCCGCGAGGCGTTCTTGCGAGGAATCCTATCTGCATAAGATACGGCTCGTACACGTCCTCAATGGTAATTGGCTCTTCACCGATAGTCGCGGCGAGTGTGTCAAGGCCGACGGGACCGCCTGCATAATACCTTATGATAGCATCAAGCATTCTCCTGTCCGTATTGTCAAGTCCGAGCTCGTCGATCTCAAGCGCGGTGAGTGCGATTTTCGCTATCTCGTTTGTTATTGTTCCATTCCCCTTAACAAGGGCAAAATCCCTTACTCGCTTTAGCAATCTGTTTGCAATTCTCGGAGTTCCACGTGATCTCAGTGCTACTTCCTTGGCTCCATCGTCTGTGATTGGTATTTCGAGAATGTTTGCCGATCTTTTTACAATTGTTGCAAGCTCATCTGTAGTATAGAGATCGAGCTTTAATAAAACTCCGAATCTGTCGCGAAGAGGTGAGGTGAGCTGTCCGGCTCTGGTAGTTGCTCCGATAAGGGTAAATTTTGGTATAGGCAATCTGATAGATCTTGCACTCGGTCCTTTACCGATGATTATGTCTATCGCGTAGTCTTCCATGGCGGGGTAGAGTATTTCCTCCACCGCGCGCGAAAGTCTGTGTATCTCATCGATAAAAAGCACGTCCCCTTCTGCAAGGTTGGTGAGTATTGCTGCCAGGTCGCCCTGCTTTTCAATAGCAGGACCCGAAGTGGTTCTTATGCTGACTCCCATTTCGTTTGCTATTATCGATGACAGGGTAGTTTTTCCAAGACCGGGAGGACCGTACAGAAGAACATGGTCAAGCGGCTCTCCTCTGCGCTTGGCACTCTCGATGTAAACGGAAAGATTTGATTTTGCCTTTTCCTGTCCTATATATTCTACAAGTGTTTTAGGTCTTAAATCATTTTCGACCTCAGCATCCTGCATAGAATCGTATTCGTTTGAAACAATTCTGTTTTCAAAGTCGAATTCATTTATTTCTTCAAGCATTTGTGAGTCCTTTCGCCATTACTTACCTGGCAAGCTTTTTAAGAGCTGCTTTGATTATAGCTCCCACATCAAGTGAGGGATCGATTCCTGCAAGAGCTTTTACTACGGATGCTTTGTCGTATCCGAGTACCATCAGAGCTTCGGTAGCCTCGGAGAGATTTCCGGATGATGCAACGTGAGCAACGTTTCCTGCGTCACCAAGCCCCTTTGAGGAGGTATGCATCATATCCTTTGCAACCTTATCCTTAAGCTCGAGAACTATTCTCGCAGCGGTTTTTGAACCTATGTTCTGCGCTTTTGAAATGGCTTTTATATCTTCTGTGCATACTGCCATTGCAAGGCGGTCGGGGGACATTACAGAGAGTATGTTGATTGCGGCTTTAGGACCAACTCCGCTTACACCGATCAGCATATTAAAGGCGTTTCTTTCTTCACTCGATCCAAATCCGAATAGCTCAACCCCATCCTCGCGCACTGCAAGATAGGTGTAAAGCTTTACCTTTTGTCCCATTTTAGAGGATAATGATTCGGACGTTATCATACTGATGGTAAGACCGTAACCGACGCCACCGCAATCAATTACGCACATATTAGCGTCTCGGTGAGCGAGCTCGCCGTTAAGATAGTAGAACATAGATTACCTCATTCTTGTTTATTCGTATTACTGATGACTCTCTTTATCATTTTTTCGAGCGCCAGTCTTTCTATAGTTAGGTCACGTGAGCAACCGTCGCATATAATTCTTACGTCCGTACCGCCACGCACAACCGTAAAGGTATCAGAACCGCAGGGGTGCTTCTTTTTTAGACAAATTTTGTCTTTAAGATCAAAGCGTACAATAGCCATATTACCTCGCATGACAATATAAATTCAAGCTTATTTTTCAGTATCAGCTTTGTATAAGGGCTTGTAGGGTTCCTTTGCTTTTTTTGATTTTTTTGCTGCGTTCTCATTTTTTGCTGCTTTCTTCTCGACAATATCATCAGCTGTGCTTACGGTTTTTTTGATAAGCGTGACGATAAGTAAAAGAACAAAATAAAGCACTGTAAATACGAAAATCGCTATAAAAATCGAGGCAGCCTTATCTCCCGCAATGTTTCCGGAAACAAGAAATACCACGCAAAACATTATGAGAAGCACAAAATAATGTATGATCGCTTTTAGTATTTTTTTGACATTCAAAATATCGTATAGCATGTCCGCACATGAAATTATCATTCCAAATGCGAGTATAAGGAAGAAGTTCTTAGGCAATATTGCCGGAGAAGCGAATTTACTTATAGCCGCAAACAAATAGAATAAGGCGAGTATCAATACTGTGTATCCACAGCCGCAGAGAAATAGCTTTTCTAATCTTCTCATCATTTACTCCTTGTTTAAGTCAATACAAAATCATTATAGCATATTGCATATTTTTTTTCAAGTATAAAACTCAAATCTACAAAAAATAAGTTAATTTGTCGGAAAAATGCGTATAAATACGAATTGATGGATAAAAATTCAAAAAAACACAAAGTTGATCGGCAAAACTGTTGACAAAAAAGCATTATAAAGGTATAATATAATAAATATATTATGCGCGAGGATTTGCTATGAATAGAAAAATTGCGAGAGAAAATACATTTATGCTTTTGTTCGAGACAGCTATCAAGACTGATGAGACCTTCGAAGAAATCTTCGTGAAGGCTACTGATGAAAGAGAGCTTGAATATGACGATTACGTAAAGAGTGTATTCTTCGGATGCTTTGAAAACAAGCACGTAATAGATACTAAAATTGAGGAGTGTCTTCTCGGTTGGAAAAAGGAGCGTGTGTCCTATGTCAGCCGCGCAATTCTCAATCTTGCAACCTATGAATTGATGTTTATGGAGGATATACCCGTTAAGGTTTCCATTAACGAAGCAATCGAGCTTGCAAAGAAATATGACGACGATAAGGCGTACATCTTTGTAAACGGAGTACTTAACAAGGTTGCAGAGAGCCTCGGAAGAAAATGAAAGAAAAAATTGTAGTTGGTATAGACACCAGTAATTACACCACGTCTATTGCAATCGTAAATACAGACGGGGAGCTTATTGCCAATATTAAAAGGCCGCTTCCGGTAAAGCCGGGAGAATGCGGTCTCAGACAATCCGATGCGGTTTTTTCACATGTGAAAAACATTCCGTCTTTGATGGATGAGGCTGAACCCTTTATGGCCGGTAGGCAGATTGTTGCTATTGGAGTCAGCAGTAAACCAAGAAACGTCGATGGCTCGTATATGCCATGCTTTCTTTCGGGATTGGCTGCAGCAAAAACTCTTGCGGCTGCAACAAATGCGCCACTATTTTTGTTCTCTCATCAGTGCGGACACATTATGGCGGCACTGTATTCATCGGGGCAGCTCTCTTTGTACGGCAGTGAGTTCGCTGCATTTCACGTTTCCGGTGGAACAACGGAGCTTCTGCACGTCAGAGGAAATAATGACGGATTTGAAACAGATATAGTCGGCGGAACGCTCGATGCTAACGCCGGACAAATAATAGACCGCATAGGAGTTCATCTCGGTATGCCTTTTCCGGCAGGACCGCATATTGAGAAGGCGGCTCTTGAATTCAAAGGCAAAATTCCGCGTAGAAAACCGTCTGTCAGGGGCACATATATCAATCTATCCGGACTTGAGAATATGGCAAAGAAAATCCATTCGGAATTCAATGATCCGAGTATGACAACGGCATTTTTACTCGACTATATAGGCAATTCAATATCCACTGCATGCAATGCATATATATCCGAATACGGAGATATGCCGTTCATTTTTGCCGGTGGAGTAATGTGTAATACTATTATCAGAAAAAAACTCGAAAATGAGTTCCAAGCATTTTTTGCAGAGCCGTTGTTATCTGCGGATAATGCCGTTGGTATAGCAGTCTTGGCACTGAATTCATTTTTGAAAAAATGAACGGAAAGGGAAAGGTGATATGGACATTTCAGCGTTACGAGAAAGAAATGACAATGCTATGACGGTGTCAGAGCTTAATCTGTATATCAAGGCACTGTTTGACTCCGATCGCCTGCTTAATTCCGTATGTGTAAAGGGCGAAATATCTAATTTTGTCAATCACGGAACCGGGCATCTGTACTTTTCTCTTAAGGATGCAGATGCAGACGTGCGCGCGGTAATGTTTAGAGCATCTGCCGCAAAACTTAAATTTGTACCTGAAAACGGTATGAAGGTTACCATCTACGGTTCTGTTACCGTATACCCAAAAAACGGATCATATCAGATATACGTTAATTCGATGCAGCCCGATGGCATAGGTGCACTTTATGTAGCGTATGAGCAATTAAAGGCCCGACTTGCCTACGAAGGACTTTTTGATGAGAGTCATAAAAAGCCAATACCTCGTTTCCCGGAAAGAATAGGTGTAGTTACTTCGTCCACAGGAGCCGCAATACGCGACATTATCAACGTTCTTGGGCGTAGGTACCCGCGCGCCTCCGTATACGTGTATCCCGCGCTTGTTCAAGGTGAGGGGGCGGCAAAGACGCTTATCGACGGTATCGATTATTTTGATAGATCAGGTCTCGTGGATACTGTCATCATCGGAAGAGGCGGCGGATCAATCGAGGATTTGTGGGCATTTAACGATGAGGGACTTGCGAGGCGTATATACGAATGTCGTGTTCCGGTAATATCTGCCGTCGGACATGAAACCGATTATACAATATGTGATTTCGTTTCCGATTTGAGAGCACCGACTCCGTCGGCTGCGGCAGAGCTTTCCGTACCCGATGCCAGAGAGTTGATGCTTCGTCTTGATATACTTTCCGATAGGAGTGAGAGAGCACTCTTACGCACCGTGGAAAAAAAGCGTGAGAGGCTTGAAAATCTGATTTCAAAAAGGGTTTTGACTAATCCGCAAGACGTAATAATCGTTCTTGGTGAAAGGGTTACGGCACTTTCGGCGGAACTTAACAATGCATATTCATTATGCATATCTGATCGTAGACACAGTCTTGTAACGGTGGCGGCAAAGCTTGAGGCGTTAAGTCCTCTGAGTATCTTGACCAGAGGCTACTCTGTTGTCTTGAAGAATGGGAAAACGGTATCAAGCGTTGATTCTGTCGAGAAGGGCGATGCCTTACATCTTCGTTTACGCGACGGTGATGCAGACGTCCTGGTGCTTGATAAAAGAACTTTGTAAAGGATGAATTGTAATGCAAAAAAATATAAAGTTTGAAGAAGCGATACAACTTCTTGAGGAAGCAGTACGGGAGCTGGAATCGGGAGCACTTTCTCTTGATGAAAGCATCGAAAAATATGAGAAGGCAATAGAATATGTGAAAATATGCAATCAGAAGCTTGAGGATGCCGAGCAGAGAGTAAGACTTCTTGCAGAGGGCAAGGATGGAAGCATATCGGATTATCCGTTTATAAGCGATGAGAATTGATGTATATCTTGCCGAAAGCGGCATTGTATCGAGCCGCACAGAAGCAAAAAGCTTCATAACAGAGGGCGCTGTATCAGTCGATGGCAAAATTATAAGCAAGCCCTCATTTGACGTGAGTGGTAAAGAGGATAAAGTATTTGTTGATCTTTCCGTCAAAAAATACGTGAGTCGTGGTGGGCTGAAGCTTAAGGGGGCATTGACAGAGTTCTGTGTCGAGGTCGAAGGTAAGCTTTGTCTTGATATAGGAGCATCAAGCGGTGGATTTACCGACTGCTTGCTGAAAGAAGGCGCGCAGCACGTTATTGCGGTTGACTCGGGAGTCGATCAGATTGTAGCCTCATTGCGTGCTGATGATAGAGTGACGGTTATAGAAAATTACAATGCACGATATATGCAGCCGAAAGATTTTGAATACATTCCTCAAATAGCGGTAATGGATGTTTCCTTCATTTCGGCAACACTCATTATACCGTCTCTTTACAATGTGCTGGCAGAAGGCGGAGATTTTATCTGCCTTATCAAACCACAGTTTGAGGTTGGACGCAGTGGAGTAGGCAAGGGCGGAATTGTAAAAGACGCTAAAATAAGAGCTAAAGCTGTGGATAACGTAATTGATTTTGCAAGGGCAAATGGCTTTATACTGAAATCTATTATAGAATCTCCGATTAAGGGCGGAGATGGAAATACAGAATTCTTAGCTCATTTCATTAAAACGAAAGGATAGCGCGATGAAAAGAATAGTAATTATTCCAAATGCCATAAAGGATGAAAACCTTTCGATTACAAATATGGTAGTTGAAAAAATAAACTGCCTTGGTTTAACAGCGTATATTCAAGAAAAGTATTCTTCAAAAGTTGGCGGTGCTGTCGCTTACACAACTTTTCCCGATGAAGCTGAGCTTATAATAGTTATCGGAGGTGATGGGTCGGTAATCGATGCCTCTGAATATGCGATAGAATACGATATTCCCATTCTCGGAGTTAATATTGGCAGAGTAGGTTATCTTGCCGAGGTTGAGCCGAGTGACTTGGAAGTGCTTGATAAGCTTATTAGCGGAGATTATACAATCGAAGAGAAGATGCTCTTGGCGGTAAAAGATGCAGACGGAAAATACTTGGTTAACAGATATGCGGTAAATGACGTTGTAGTTTCTCACGATGCTTATTTTGGTATAGCGGATATGAGAATTGAGGATCATTGCGGCAACGTCCTTGACTACCGTGCCGATGGATTAATATTGGCAACTCCGCAAGGATCAACAGCATATTCACTCTCCTCGGGAGGTCCTATAGTTGCACACGACGTTGACGGAATACTTCTGACCGCTGTAAGCCCTCATTCATTCTTTAACAGATCCGTGATGTTTAACTCCTCCGATGTGATAAAGATTACAAATCTTGGAATGGACCCCATACATATCAGTATTGACGGAAGATGTCGGGGAAACCTTGATACAAACGAATATTGCACAGTTTTTAAGTCGGAGAAAAAAATTAAGATGCTTGCATTTGAGAAAAATGCTATGTTTTCAAAACTTTTCAAAAAAATGAGAATTCTGGAGGATAAACGCGATGAAAAACGCCAGACAAACTAAAATACTTGAGCTCATAGAAAAATACGAGATCAGCACTCAAGAGGCCTTGATACAAAAGCTTGCGGAGTGCGGTGTTGAATCGACGCAGACAACAATCTCCCGAGATATAAGGCAGTTAAGGCTGATAAAAGGACCGACAGGAAGAGGTACATATAAATATGTAAGTCCTGATGTCAGACAGGGAAACGACGCCGTAGGACATAATTCGGCACTGATCGATTCTGTCATTTCTATTGACAGCGCTCAGAATATCGTTGTTGTCAAGACCTTATCGGGTATGGCAAATGCTATAGCAGTATGTATAGATTCGCTGAAGATCGCGGAAATAGTAGGCTCTGTTGCTGGTGATGATACTATACTTATCGTTGTTCGTGACAACGGCAAGGCGGAGCTTGTAAAAGGCGAGTTAAAAAAAGCATTTGGACATCAGTAAGAAAGGATAACGATTATGCTTCATTCGTTGCATATCGAAAATATAGCCGTTATAAAATCTGTTGATTTGGATTTTTCATCGGGATTTATGGTTTTGAGCGGTGAGACGGGTGCAGGTAAGTCTATAATCATAGATAGCATCAATCTCTTGCTTGGCGCAAAGGCCGACAAGGAATTGATACGTCACGGTGAGAGCTCGGCAATGGTAAGTGCTCTTTTTACCGATCTTTCTCTGCTGACAGAGCGACAGTGTGCAAGCGTTGGTATAGATATCGGCGATGACGGAGAACTGCTTGTGCAGAGAGTTATCAGCACAGACGGACGCTCACAAGTGCGCATAAACGGTCGAGCAATGAGCCTTTCCGTTCTTAAATCCATTGCACCGAGCCTTGTCAGTATTCACGGACAGAGTGATACGGGTGAGCTGATGGATGCAGAGCGTCATATTAAAATAGTGGATCTTTATGCTTCCAACGGAGAACTGCTTGAGGAATACAGATGTGCATATTCCGCTCTTGAAAAAACTCGTCGAGATATTCAAGAAATAACTAAAAGAGAAGCGGAGCGCGAGAGACTCAAAGAGATATTGGAGTATCAGATTAAGGATATTGATGTGCTTAAGCTTCATGACGGTGAGGAAGAAGAGCTCTTAGATAAAAAAGTCAAGATTAAAAACAGCGAGAAGATCACCAAGAATTCAGAATACGTTTATAAGGCATTACGCGGAGCAGAAAAGAGCAGTGTTGCATATCTTCTTGATAAGAGCACAAGTGCACTTATGCAGTTATCTGGGGTAATTCCCGAATATTCATCATATGCGGATAGCTTGCGCGAGGCGTTATCGATTGTAGAGGACGTTGCAGAGGATGTATATGCCGTGCTTGAACAGGAGGATGAGGATCCCACCGCTCTTTTAAACAGTATTGAGTCAAGGCTTGATAAAATAACGAGAATCAAGCGCAAATACGGTCTTACCGTTAAAGACGTTCTTGCTTTCAGAGATAATGCGCAAGAGGAGCTTGATATTCTTGAAAATTCAGAGGAATTACTGAGCACTCTCAAGCAAAAGGAGAGAGAACAGTACTCCGATGCCCTGAATATAGCAGAGCGTCTGCACAAATCAAGAGTTCTATATGCCGACACGCTCAAAGAGAAGGTATGTGAGATACTTGAATTCCTTGATATGCCAAATACCGTATTTTATGCAAAAATGACGACGGAAAGCAAGGACGGCATGCTTGAGCTTAACAATGACGGATACGATAAGCTTGAATTTTATATAAGCGCAAACAAGGGTGCTGATGCTCAGTCATTGTCAAAGATAGCGTCGGGCGGAGAGCTCGCGAGAGTTATGCTCGCGCTTAAAAGCATTATAGCCGATAAGGACGGCGTATCTACGGTGGTGTTTGACGAAATAGATGCAGGAGTATCCGGAAAGACTGCGAGAAAGATAGGATTCAAGATGCTTGATATGGCATCACAATTGCAGATTTTCTGTGTTACGCACAGCGCACAGATCGCATCACTTGCAGATATACATTTCCTCATAGAAAAGCATGAGGTAAATGCCGCTACCGAAACAACGGTGGAGGCTCTTGACTATAACGGTCGTGTAAAGGAGCTTTCGCGTATTCTCGGTGGAATAAGCGTTACAGAGGCTCAAAGAGCCGCTGCTTTGGATATGCTTAATAAAAAGGAGCTTGCATAGGGTAAGTGACTATTAACCGTTTTTTGAAATTGATTAAAAAAACGGGATGTGAGTTTGAGGAAAACAAATCAATAATTAATTTGACAAGTATTAAAATCAATACTGTAGCCAAGGCGATTTTGTTTCCCGATAGCTTGGAAAAGTTGATAAGTTCGTTAAATATTTTATGTGACATGCAAATACCGTTTGTGGTAGTTGGCAGAATGTCAAACGTTCTCTTCAGTGATCGGACATACAACGGTGTGATTGTTGTAACCACTAAATTAAGGGGATATAGTTTAGCAGAAAACAAGGTTGATGTGCTTTGCGGCGAGTGCCCCGGTAAAATGGCACTTGGAATAGCTAAGTCAAATCTCGGCGGATTTGAAGGTATAGTCGGTATACCGGGTACTCTTGGCGGAATGCTGAGGAGCAATGCGGGGGCATACGGATCGGAAATTTCCGACAGATTTTTTGCGGCGTGTATATACGATCTCAAAGCTCGAGAGGTGCATATATATTCCAAAGCGGATATGCAGTTTTCTTATAGGACGAGTATTCTCAAGGACCGCGCATACGTGTTGCTTTCGGCAGTATTTGAACCGGTGGAAAAATCTTATAATGAGATAATCTCAACGGTATCGTACAACAGTGAGCAAAGGAAACGTTCACAGCCGACTCTCTTACCGTCCCTTGGATCCGTTTTTAAGAAGTGTAACGGTGTGAGTGCAGGCTATTATATAGACCGACTTGGCTTGAAGGGATATAGCATCGGTGATGCGCAGATTTCGGAAAAGCATGCAGGATTTATAATAAATCGCGGAAATGCGACTGCAGCCGATATTATCAGTCTTGTTGAATTTATAAAAACTCGTGTTAACGATGCATTTGGTATTGAACTCGAGGAAGAAATTGAAATTATTTGATTTGGAGGAGAACAAAGTGTCTTTTTCGCAGGAGCAGAAAAAAGATATAATCGCTCAACCGATAAAAGCGAGCTGCTGCAAAAGAGCTTTGCTTCAAGGATTATTGGCAACCAAGGGCGTTGTGGATGACGGTGTTGTCACTCTTTCACTTGACGGCGCTGAAATTGTGGAATACGTATCCGAGCTTATACCGGAGATCTACTCAAAAACGCCCGATATATTAACCTCAAAAAATGGTGGCAGACGAAAAATCATAAGCTTTCAGAGCAAATCAGCGGGGCAGTATATTACCTCTTTTTGTTCGGGGGATGTGACATACTCGGAAAAATGTCCGACATGCAGATCTAATTTTTTGAGGGGGATGTTCCTTGCATCCGGCAGAGTAAGTGATCCTGCCAAGCAATACTCACTTGAATTTTCGGTTAAAGACAGAGAAGAGAGAGTGATGCAATTGTTCAACGATCTCGGAATAGTGGTAAAGGTATCTAAGAAATCCAATGAAACCTTGATTTACGTAAGGAACTCGGAAATAATTGAAGACTTTTTTGCAATGGCAGGAATGAATAATGCCGCGTTTGATATTATGAACGCTAAAATTCAAGGAGATTTAAGGAATACCGCAAATCGAATTGCTAATTGCGAAACGAATAATATAGACAGAGCGGTATCCGCATCAATTCCACAAATCGCATTGATAGGCGAGCTTATAGATAGGGGATTGATATCGCTCTTACCGGAAGAGCTTGAAATGACGGCGCGATTCAGATATGAGAATGACAGTATGTCTTTATCTCAATTGGCAGGTGCTATTACACCTCCGATATCAAAATCGGGATTGTCGCATAGATTGAAGAAAATAACAGAAATGGCAGAGGTTTTGCTGAAAAAAGGCAGCATAACCGATATTTAATAATTTTGAGAAAGGAAGTGCTTTATGGGAAAATTTGTTCATCTTCATCTTCATACCGAATATAGCTTGCTTGATGGCGCAACGAGAATTTCGACGATTGCTGATAAAGCGCTTTCCGATGGACAGACGGCTGTTGCCATTACGGATCACGGTGTAATGTACGGAGCAGTGGAATTTTACAACGCAATGAAAGAGAAGGGAATAAAGCCTATAATCGGTTGTGAACTTTACGTTGCCGCGAGAAGCCGTTTTTTGAAAGAAGGAAAAACCGATAGCTCGGGATATCATATGATTTTGTTGTGCAAAAACGAAATCGGATATAAAAACCTTTGTTATATGGTTTCCGAGAGCTTTATAAACGGTTTTTACTCAAAGCCCCGCATAGATATGGACCTTCTTCGCGCACATCATGACGGACTTATAGCTCTTTCCGGATGTGTGGGAGGATATATACCTCAGTTGATACTTGCAGGGAGTATGTCAGAGGCAGAGGATTATGCCGCTGAGATGAAGAGCCTATTTGGCGATGATTTTTATCTTGAGGTGCAGAATCACGGCCTTGATGATGAGCGCAGAGTTGCATACGGACTTAAGCTCATAGGACAGAAGCTTGGAATAGAGCTTGTCGCTACCAATGATGTTCACTATCTTGAAAAAAGTGATGCGGATATACAGGCGACGTTGATGTGTGTACAGACAAACAATGTTATTACCGATGGCAGACCCTTTGGATTTGAAACCGATGAGTTTTACTTTAAGACAGCAGAGGAAATGCAGACTCTGTTTTCATCCTTTGACGGTGCTATCGAGAACACTGTGAAGATTGCGGATAAGTGCAATTTCGATTTCACGTTTAATCAGCTTCATCTTCCTGACTTTGAGCCCGAAGACGGTTCAACACACAAGGAAAAGCTACGTTCAGACACTTATCGTGGATTTGCCGCGCTTGCGGAAAAGGGTAGATTTGACTTCACTAAAAATTCAAGTGATGTCTATATTGAGAGAATAGAGTATGAGCTGTCAATAATTGATAAAATGGGCTTCAATGCTTACTTCTTAATTGTGAGTGACTTCGTTTCATTTGCAAAAAAGAGAGATATACCCGTAGGCCCCGGAAGAGGCTCCGGCGCAGGAAGCTTAGTAGCATTTTGCATAGGAATTACAGACGTTGATCCTATAGCATTTGATTTGCTGTTTGAGAGATTCCTTAATCCAGAAAGAGTATCAATGCCGGACTTTGATATAGATTTTTGTTACAACAGGCGTGAAGAAGTTATCGAGTACGTCAAGCGTAAATATGGTGAAGACAAGGTTGCTCAAATAGTTACCTTTGGAACTCTGGCACCGCGTATGGCTGTACGTGATGTTGGACGTGCACTCGGAATGCCGTATAACAAGGTGGATACCATCGCCAAGATGATATCCTTCGATGCTTCGAGCATAGATGATGCTCTGAAAAATAAGGATCTGCGTAAAGAGTATATTGAGGACAGTGAGGTAAGAAATCTTATTGACGTCAGCAGAGGTGTTGAGGGAATGCCTCGACATGCATCAACTCATGCCGCGGGCGTAGTTATTACCAAGGCTCCAACCTGGGAATATGTTCCGCTCTCCTACAGTGGTACAGGTGTTGTTACACAATTTGATATGAATACCGATGCCGCTCTCGGACTTGTAAAGTTTGATTTCCTGGGATTGAGATATATCACTGTGCTTCATGATGCAGAGATGCTCATAAGAAAGCGAGAGCCGGATTTTGATCTATCCCGTGTTCCGTTTGATGACAAGAAGACCTTTAAGCTTTTAAGCGATGCAAAGACTGACGGAGTATTTCAACTTGAGTCGGGCGGTATGAAGGCTGTTCTTTCAAGACTTGAGCCCTCCTGCTTTGAGGATATAATAGCATGTATTGCATTGTTCAGACCGGGTCCTATGGATTCAATAGACAAGTTTATTGCCAGAAAGAATGGCAAAGAGGATATTGAATACGAAATTCCCGAGCTTGCCGAGATTCTTGACGTAACCTACGGTTGTATCGTTTATCAAGAACAGGTAATGCAGATTTGTCGCAAGCTTGCCGGATATTCTTATGCAAGAGCGGATATAGTTCGGAGAGCTATGTCAAAGAAGAAGGTTTCTGCTATGCAGGCGGAAAGAGAAGCGTTTATCAACGGATGCGTTGGTAATGGCGTTTCGGAGGCGGCCGCATCGAATATATTTGATGAGATGCTCGGATTTGCAAAATACGCGTTCAATAAGAGCCACGCAACCGTATATGGCGTTACTTCGTATAGAACTGCTTACCTGAAGGCGCATTATCCGGCAGAATACTTCTCCGCGTTGCTTTCAAGCGTTCTTGATAATTCAAAGAAGCTTAAGGAATATATAGCCGATGCGCAAAAGTTCGGTGTAAGCGTTCTTCCGCCGGATATTAATTTGAGCGAAAGTGATTTTACCGTAAGCGACGGAAATATCAGGTTTGGATTGCTTGCTATCAAAAATGTGGGCAAGATTTTTGCAAATACCGTAGTTTCCACAAGGGAAAGCGGCAAATTCGAGTCCTTTGACAACTTTGTTACCCGTATGCCCGCTCATGAGCTGAACAAGAGAACTGTTGAATCACTGATAAAATGCGGTGTATTCGATTCCCTTGGTGTCAACAGAAACTCTCTGTTAAGCGTATATGAGGGAATACTTGATTTCGAGTTAAATCTTAAGCATTCAAATATTGCCGGACAGTTTGATTTATTTTCACTCGCGGCAAATGAAATAGATGCGCCCGTATATGACTATCCGTCACTTCCGGAGTTTTCACTTAAAGAGCTTATGATTCTTGAAAAAGAAAGCTCGGGAATGTATTTCTCGGGACATATGGTAGACAATTACTCATATCATATAGCAAAGCTTGGCGTAGATAAGATATCGGATATTATTGCCGCATATGCAGATGATTCTCCCACAATTGACGAGAGATATCGCGACAGGGCTGAGGTTAAGATTGCAGGAATAATATCAGCAAAAAAGACCAAGGCTACTAAGAATGGATCAACTATGGCTTTCCTTACTTTGGAGGACAGGCTTGGTGAAATTGAGGTAATAGTGTTTGCGAAGCAATACGCACTTTACTCCGAGGAGTTGTTTACTGATAATGCCGTTGCTATTGTCGGAAACGTTTCTTCTGAGGACGACGAGGACCCGAAGGTAATTCTTTCAAGAGTCGAGCCATTGTTACCAAATACCAATATCGAGCAAGGTGTTTCCAAAACAGAGAAGGCAAATAAGTATATTTATATCAGAGTGCCTGATCAGAAGGATGAGCGCATACCGCTTATTTACAGAGTTTCAGGACTAAACCGTGGACAAACCCAAATAGTTCTTTTTGATGACAGTACGAGAAAGTCACTGGCTATGAAGAATATTTGTGTAGATCCATCCGAAAAGGTTATAAATAAGCTGAAAGAGATTTTCGGAGACGGTAACGTAGTGGTTAAATGATTTAAAAAGGAAGGTTCGTATATGTTTTTTAATATTTTGTTTGACATTGTTATATTGAGCTTTATAGTTTTAGGCGGAATATACGGTGTCAAAAAGGGATTTATAAGTGCTATTGCAAGACCTGTTAAGAAGATTTCTTCTATAGTATTGGCTATGGTACTTGCAAACCCTATTGGAAATGCCTTGATATCTCCTATTATCGGACCGGCAATTTCACATAAGGTTAGTGACATCCTTGTAGAAAAATATTCAAATGTTCTTGCATCGTCAGCAAATGAGTCACTGCCTACGGTTATAAGATTTGCCGCAAGCGCAGCAGGATTAAATCTTGCTGAGTCGGCAACCACAGCCGATGGGAAGATTTTGATGGAGCAGATTGCGGATTCTGTCACAGCACCGATTGTCAACATCCTTGCCGTAGCGGCTGGATTTGTTGTAGCTTTCTTTATAGTAAAAACTCTGCTCGGTATTTTGTTCGCTTTTCTTGATAAAAAGGCAAAAAAAGAAAATGGTACATTGAATAAGATGAATAAGGTATTAGGATGCATTTTTGCGGTGCTGCTTTCACTCGCTATCGCTTGGTGCTTTACCGTGTCCATAGAGTTCTTCTTCAATATTCCTATATTGGCAAAGGCAAATGTGATTGATAAGTTCACGGGTGGTCCCGTATATAAGTTATTCAAATCCATTTCGCCACTCGAATTGTTATTAAGTTTTTAGTAGGTGTTTAGATGAGATTACAAGTTTGTGCCAGATGTAAAAAAAGACCTGCAATGGTCTATATTACAAGGCTTGAAAATGATAAACAGGTTAATGAGGGGCTTTGCTTGGTATGTGCGCAAGAGCTGGGAATTAAGCCTGTTAACGATATACTCGCTCGTATGGGTATAGATGAAAATGAAATAGAAGGTATGCTGGACGATCTCGGTAGTAATCTGCCCGAAATTATGGGTGATGAAGCTGATACTCCGGATACAAAGGTGCCAACCCTTAATCTTTCAGAGCTTTTCAATATGGATGGCGGCAGAGATAGATCAAAGGGCGGCAGAAAGTCTGAAAAGGCATCTGCCAAAGTGCCGGAGCATAAGAATTTGGAACAGTTTTGCACAAATCTCAATGAGAAGGCAAGAGCAGGCAAAATTGATGATCTTATAGGCAGAGACCGTGAGATAGACAGAATTATACAGATTCTCTCGCGCCGTCAAAAAAACAATCCTTGTCTTATTGGTGAACCAGGTGTGGGCAAGACTGCAATTGCCGAGGAGCTTGCAAAACGAATTGTTGAAGGAAGAGTTCCTACGCCATTACTCGGACTTGAGATATGGATGCTTGACTTGACGTCGCTTGTTGCCGGCACTCAATTCAGAGGACAGTTCGAATCCCGAATTCTCGGCCTTTTGAAGGAGATAAAGGCGGCAGGAAATATTATCCTCATGATCGATGAGGTCCATAATATTGCAGGTGCAGGTGAGACGTCTGACGGAAGCATGAGTGCGGCAAATCTTCTCAAGCCCGCGCTATCACGCGGAGAGATTCGCGTTATCGGTGCTACTACACTCAAGGAGTATCGTAAGCATATCGAGAAGGATTCAGCACTTGAAAGACGTTTCCAACCCGTCAAGGTTGAGGAGCCATCAGTTGACGAGACTGTGGAGATAATCAAGGGAATTAAGAAGTATTATGAGGGCTTCCATGGATTAAATATTTCCGATGAGGTTGCTCGTGCCGCAGCAATACTGTCAGAAAAATACATCACTGACAGATTTTTACCCGATAAAGCAATTGACCTCATTGATGAGGCTTCCGCCAAGGTTGCGCTTTCTTCAGCAGAGCTCAACGAGTATAAGCAGGTAAAAGGAAATGCCGTATCTGTTGATTCTAAGATTGCCGAGCTTGAGGCAAAGCTTGAAAATCCCGATGGAAGAACCGAGGAAAATTACGCGGCTATTGCGGAGCTGAGAGCTGAAAAAATCAGACTTGATGCAAGAATAGAAGAGCTCGTGAGTGTCCTTAAATCACTTTGTGTTGAAATTCCCGATCTTCTTAAGGTTGTAGAAATATGGACAGGCATTCCGGCGAGTGATTTGAGCGTTGGAGATTTGGAGAATCTTTCCGGACTCGGTGAGCGTATTTCTGCTCGTATAATCGGACAGGAAGAAGCCGTTAGTGCGGTAGTAAGAGCTGTGAGAAGAAAGAGGGCGGGTGTTTCATATAGAAACAATCCCGTATCAATGATATTTGCCGGCCCTACGGGTGTTGGAAAAACCGAGCTTGTCAAGGTTCTTGCCGCAGATCTGTTTAAGCAGCCCGAATCTCTGATACGACTTGATATGTCCGAATTTATGGAGAAACATTCGGTATCAAGAATTATCGGATCTCCCCCCGGTTATGTCGGTTATGATGAGGCCGGACAGCTCACCGAGAAGATCAGAAGAAGACCGTACTCGGTAGTTCTCTTTGATGAGATAGAAAAGGCGCATCCCGATGTTTTGAATGTTTTACTGCAGATACTTGATGATGGCAAAATTACAGATGCGCAAGGCAGAGAAATCAATTTTGCAAACACGATAATTATCTTGACTACCAACGCCGGTAGCGAGCGCAGTAATGCAGTTTCTGGATTTTCGACAGATAGACAGGTGCAGAATGAAGATAGAGTGGAAAAAGCACTGCAGAAATTCCTTCGTCCCGAATTCCTTAACCGTATAGATGAAGTAATTACATTCAGACACCTTGACGTATCTGATTTTGTAAAGATAGCTGGAATTATGATGCGACAGCTCTCCGATCACCTTATCGAGAAGGGCATCAAGCTTACGTATACCGATGCAGTTCTTAAGATAATTGCAGAAAAATCATATTCCGAGAAATACGGCGCACGCAATATGCGCAGATATATCGAAAAGAATGTTGAAGACAAGATTGCAAATATTATAATTGACACCTTACCCGATAAGGTTTATGCAATTGCCATGACCTCGTCAAAGGGTGAGATTAAATTTGATTCTATGTAAAAGGAGAAATAGTAATGGGATGTTCACATGATTGCTCAAACTGCTCTGAGAAATGCTCAAAGGAATCGCTTCTTGCACCTCAGAATCAGGCGAGCAATGTTAAACACGTTATAGGAATCGTTAGCGGAAAGGGAGGAGTAGGCAAGTCCCTTGTTACTTCAATGCTTGCGGTTACTATGAGAAGAAGAGGATATAAGACAGCTATTCTTGATGCGGATATAACAGGTCCGTCTATTCCTAAATCCTTCGGACTTAAAACCGGAACCGTGCAGAGTAATGAGCTTGGTATGTTTCCGCCTGTAACAAAGACAGGAATTGAGGTAATGAGCCTTAATCTTCTTGTTGATGATGAAACCAAGCCTGTAGTTTGGCGCGGTCCCGTAATTGCAAATGCTGTAAAGCAATTCTGGTCTGAGGTGGTATGGAATGACGTAGATTATATGTTCGTCGATATGCCTCCCGGAACAGGTGACGTTCCTCTTACCGTCTTTCAGAGCTTGCCTCTTGACGGTATAGTCATCGTTACCAGTCCTCAGGAACTGGTTTCTATGATAGTTGAAAAAGCAGTTAATATGGCATCACTTATGGATATAGACGTTATCGGATTGATTGAGAATTACAGCTATATCGTATGTCCTGATTGCGGAAAGGTTATAAGACCTTACGGAGAAAGCCATATTAATGAGCTTGCCGATAAGTATAATACTGCGGTTCTTGCTCAGCTTCCGATTGATCCGGAACTCGCATCGTTATGCGATAAGGGTGTCATTGAATTGTTTGAAGGCGAGTATTTGGAATCTGCCGCAGACCTTATAGAAAAGAATTTTAATTAAGAACGGATACTGCGAAGTATTCGACATAGGAGTAGGATATGGCATTTACGCTTATACCAGAATACTACTTTAAGACGTTTGATGAGGCTGATGTCGATTTTCTTCTCGGCATTGGGGTGAGGGGCGTGGTTATGGATGTTGATAACACGCTTGAGCCGTACGAAAACCCATTGCCCGGGGAGAATGTTTTGCGCTGGCTTGAATCTCTGCATAAGAACGGTATAATGACTGCAATTGTCTCAAACAACGATGCTGAACGTATAAACCTCTTTAACAAGGATTTGAATATGCCGGCATATTTTAAGGCAAAAAAACCATTTAAGAAAAACATCCTCAAGGCAATGAAGGATATGGGGACAGATGCGGAGAATACCATATTTATCGGTGACCAGGTGTTTACCGATGTATGGGCAGCACACAATGCGGGGATCAGAGCTATACTTGTTCCTCCTATTAAGGATAAAACAGATGTGCTAACAAAATTCAAACGGGTCTTAGAAAAACCAATACTCAAGAAATATTGTAAAAAACAAGCTTTAGAATAAAGCAGAAAGCTTATGAGGGAATAAATGAACGCAAAATTTGGTCCGGGAGGCAATAGCGATGCCTTCAAAGCGGCAGGCTTCTCATCTACGGTAGATGCGCCTGCTTGGCTTTCCTCCATAGGCCTTGACGCCTATGAATACGAAGCCGGAAACGGTCTTATGGCAGGACCGTCAACCCTTGCAGCTATTGGCAGAGAAGCTGCAAAGTTTGGAATAAGCATGTCATACCACACACCTTATTTTATATCTTTGTCGGGTGTTGTTGAAGAAAAAAGACTGAAAAGTGTGGAATATATCCGACAAAGTATTGAGGCGGCGCGTTTGATAGGAGCAAACACTATTGTAGTACATTGTGGCTCCTGTGCAAAGATAAGTCGCGATGAGGCTATGCGCCTTGCCGCAGATACGCTTGTTAAGACAATATCAAGCGTTAATACATACGGCATCCATATAGGGCTTGAAACTATGGGCAAAATTAATCAGCTTGGAACACTTGATGAGGTTCTTGAGCTTTGCAGAATAGACTCTTGTCTTGTTCCTGTCGTTGATTTTGGACATTTGAATGCAAGAGGACTTGGAAAGGTATTTAAAAAGCCGGATGATTATTTGAGGGTATTTGATAAAATATCCAATTGTATTGATGCGTACGTCGCGGAAAATCTTCATTGTCATTTTTCTAAAATAGAGTACACCTCCGCCGGAGAAAAAAGACATTTAACATTTGAGGATACGGTGTACGGCCCTCCGTATGAGCCGTTTATTGAAGCTATAATTAAAGGCGGTGTATCTCCTACGGTGATTTGTGAATCCGCAGGCACTCAGTCTATGGATGCTTTAACTATGAAAACACTCTACAGGTCAATAGTGTGAAAGGGAAGATTATGAGTAAACTTATAAAACTTAGAAATAAAATGAAAGATATGGGAGTAGATGCGGCAATTGTGCTTGATGAATTAAATCAGCACTATCTTTCCGGATTTGCTTTTACAGACGGCGTCCTTCTTATAACACATACAAAGGCATACCTTGTGACGGATTTCAGATATTACGAGATGGCTATTCTTGGCGCTGATAAGCAGTTTGAGATAGTGATGCCCGATAACAGATCTGAATTTATAGACAAGATGCTTGGAAATGAAGACTGTCAAATAGTAGGCTTTGAGGGGGGAACCGTATCCTATGATGTTTATCGCGGATACTGCGACGCACATCCGAATTTGAAATTTGAGAATATTGGCGACGCTATTGAGGTTATCCGTCAGATAAAGGATGCTGACGAGATAGAAAAAATGCAGAAGGCACAGGATATCACTGATTTGGCATTTTCTCACGTCATTAAGATGATAAACCGCAATATGACCGAGCTTGATGTTGCTGTTGAGCTTGAATACGCTATGAGAAAGAACGGTGCATCGGCATTTGCATTTGAAACCATTTCTGTATCGGGAGATGCATCCGCACTTCCTCACGGAACGCCAAGAAACGTGAAGCTGCGTGATGGATTTCTCACTATGGATTTTGGAGCTAAATTCGAGGGATATTGTTCCGATATGACAAGAACAATCGTTATAGGAAAAGCAGATGAAGAAATTACGAAGCTTTATAATACCGTACTCAGTGCGCAAACCGCCGCGCTTGAATATCTCAGAGCTGGAGCTGATTGCGGAGAGGCGGACAAAATCGCTCGCGATATAATCAACGTAGACTATAACGGTACGTTCGGACATTCTCTTGGACATTCAGTTGGACTTTTCATTCACGAAAAGCCCGGTCTTAATTCAAGAGCATTCGGCAGAAAGCTGAGGGTAGGTGAAATACTTACCGTAGAGCCGGGTATTTACTTGTTTGGTAAGTACGGATGTCGAATAGAGGATATGGTAGCGATTACAGAGAACGGTATTCATAATTTCACTCATTCAACGAAAGAGCTTATTGAAATTATATAAAAATGTGATTTTGGCAGTCGACTTTGCATAAAAAACAGAAAATATTCGTTATTGACAAAAAATATTTCATTTACCTATTGCAAAATCTTTATTTTTTTGCTAAAATACTAATGTAATTTATGGGTTAGATGCTATTTTGCATTTTACCCGGGTATGATTCTGCCGTGACGGGTAAGAATTTAATAAAAAAGTCAGTAAAGGATGAATCAAAAATGATTACAGCAGGTGATTTCAAAAACGGTCTTACCTTTGAGATGGAAGGTAAAGTTTATCAGGTAATCGAGTTCCAGCACGTTAAGCCCGGTAAGGGTGCTGCGTTCGTTAGAACCAAGAACAGAGATGTTGTTACCGGTGCTACTCGTGAGGCATCGTTCAACCCCACTGCAAAGTTTGAGAACGCTGTTATAGAGCGTCGTGATCTCGAGTATCTCTACTCTGACGGTGAGCTTTATTACTTCATGGATCCCGAGTCATACGAGCAGATTCCTCTCAATGCGGATAAGCTTGGCGACAACTTCAAGTTCGTTAAGGAAAACACAACTTGCCGTATTTGTTCTTGGAAGGGTAATGTATTTTCAGTTGAGCCCCCTACATTCGTAGAGCTTGCAGTTGTTGAGACTGAGCCCGGTGTTCGTGGTGATACAGCTACTAACGTTACTAAGCCCGCTACTCTTGAGACCGGTGCGGTTATTAAGGTTCCGATCTTCATTAACGAGGGTGATGTTCTCAGAATAGATACAAGAACAGGCGAGTATCTTGAGCGCGCATAATCAATGTTAATTTATAACTCTCTCGATATTCTCGGGAGAGTTATTTTATAAAAGGAGAAGAAAATGGGTATTAGTGAAAACGCAGCATATCTTAAAGG
>JAZNHE010000110.1:0-5484 GCA_045576795.1 Eubacteriales bacterium
GTGGTTGGAAGCTTATGAAATTCAGTTGTTGCGAGAATGAAAATTACGTATGACGGAGGCTCCTCCAACGTCTTCAGCAACGCGTTAAACGCAGAGCCTGACATCATATGGACCTCGTCTATTATATATACCCTGTATTTAAGGACTGCGGGAGTAAAGGCAATCTCATCCTTCATATCGCGCACGTTATCAACACCGTTATTACTTGCGGCATCCATCTCTATAACGTCTGTGGCGATACCCATATCTATGCTACGGCATGCCTCACACGTATTACAGGGGTTGCCGTTTTTTGGTGCAAGACAGTTTACCGCCTTGGCAAGTATCTTAGCACAGCTCGTCTTACCCGTACCCCTTGAGCCGCAGAAAAGATAGGCGTGCGAAAGCTTATTGTTCGCAACCTCATATTTCAAAATGTCGGTGATAGCGTCCTGACCGGAAACGTCGTCAAAGTCAGAAGGACGCCACTTGCGATATAATGCTCTGTAATCAGACATAGGTCCTCCAAATTCAAAAAAGAAAAGCACGGACGCGGTACACAAAAGGCACTACGCATACGCGCTTTTTTCATATTCGATGTGTCGGAAAGAGCCATACACCTAAACTTCGAAAATCCCCCTACATACGGTAACCGCTACTTCTACTCCAAACAGGCTGCCTCGCGGCACACGCGATAAACCGCTTAATGCTGCTTGGTTCCCCACCTGACATGGTTCACAGCCTCACGTTGCGCAAGACCCATTCTTCAACGTAGAAAAATAACGATGCAGACTACACAGGACGAGCCCTCAGAAAAGGAATGAACCCCTGCTATAGCGGATTTCAGGTACAAGGTACCGCTACCACCCCGGCTGGTATGACTCCATCTGACACATCGAACTTATTTACAGTATTTAAGATTATAACATATATTTTTAAAAAAAGCAATAGCTTTGCCTGATTTTTTAATCGACAAAAAAATACATTACCAAGTTAAATCAAAAAGCCACCGCTAACATTAAGAACCTCACCTGTTATAAACGAGGCATCGTCGCCTGCAAGGAAGAGCGCAGCTCTTGCAACGTCTGACGGCGTGCCTATCCTCATAAGCGGAGTCTCATCTATAAGGGCGGCTCTGTCACTATCGGATAGTGCCTTATTCATCTCGGTATCTATCAGCCCCGGTGCAATCGCATTTACGGTTATGCCGGAGGGTCCAAGCTCCTTGGCAAGTGCCTTGGTCATTCCTATAAGCGCCGCCTTTGTCGTAGAATAATGCACCTCGCACGAAGAACCTGTCAATCCCCACATAGAGCTGATGTTTATTATTCTGCCCTGTTTTTTATTCACCATATCGGGAATAACAGCTTTTGAATAAAGGAATGCTCCTGTGAGATTTACCGCAATCATATTATTCCAATCATCAAGAGTTATATCCGTAAAAAGCGAGAATGAGGATATTGCGGCGTTGTTGATAAGGCAATCTATACTGCCTATTTCTTTTCTGACGGCGGCAATGGCAGATATAACATCACTCTCCGACGACGAGTCTGCACATACGGCAAATGCCCCCGTTTCTTTTGCAAGCTCCTCCGCTTCACTACGTGAGCTTTTATAAGT
This sequence comes from Eubacteriales bacterium, assembly GCA_045576795.1. Classification (GTDB taxonomy): domain Bacteria; phylum Bacillota; class Clostridia; order Oscillospirales; family CAG-272; genus UBA1740. The sequence goes on from JAZNHE010000110.1 coordinate 1,600, forward strand.
AAATGCAACTTTATACCCGGCGGATGTAAAAGCTCGCACCATCTCGCGACCTATTCCACGTGATCCGCCCGTAATAAGAACTGTTTTCATCTTGCACCCCTATAATTTGTGTAAGTATAATTATTATACCCTTTTGTCTTCGTATTGTCAACTTTATTTTTTTACTTGACCTTATCGTTCACTTATATTATAATATTTATTACTAATGAAAGGAATTTCAGCATGGTACTTATCATCGATCAAGTTAAAAGAAACGCAGTGTCAATTTCCGACATGTTTTACTATATGGGAATCATATCCAAGCCGGCAACCCCTTTTGAAGCTCTGGCTGAAATATCTTCTCTATACCGTGTCGTCCTGGTTTCAAATCCCGAAAACTTCCCCGACATCTCAGACTTTATGTCTAAGCTAACCTCATATTACTCGGGAATACCAATTGTATCAATATCAAATTCATCAACGAGAGGTGCTTACCATAGGCTTTTCGATAAAAATTATTCATCGGAAACCTTTTCTTCAAATCTTGCTACTGACATAATGCGCCTGCAAAGAGAAAGAAATCTTGCACAAATCGGAACATATCGGCTTGCCGGAATAGATGCATCATGTGATTTAGGCAAAATAAACGTGCTGAACGGCACTGTCGGATTTACAAAAACAGAGGCGATGATATTGAGATATCTGATCATTACATATCCTAATCCACAAAAGGCAAAGGATATACTCAATTATTCCTTCAAGCCCGGCAGGCATCCCGAGCTTACAAGCATAAGAACACATATATCACTTATGAATAAAAAATCGAGAGAACAAAGAGGTAAAAACATAATTGTATATGTACCGGGAAGCGGATATACCGTTTCAACTCCGGAGATAAACAAAAGCATACGTGAGAATCTAAAAACGGAAGTTAAAGCTGTACAAGCAGTTTAATTTCATATTCCAGAAAAGCAAGGCACGTCCTTGCTTTTTTGCTTTTTTGAGATACTGCTGCCGTGATTTTTACACATTAAGCTACATATAATAAAATTACCCACGTTGGGAAATAATAAAAACGGAGAGCTTTATGGGTGAATTATCACGGATACTGTTAAAATTTATAAGTCTAATTCTCGGAATTGAACAGATGCAAAGCTTCCCTCCTCCGCTCACGAAGGACGAGGAGACAGAAATGTTCCGTAGAATGAGAATGGGAGATAAGAAGGCGCGCGACGTAATAATAGAACGAAATCTCAGACTCGTATCACATATAATACGAAAATACTATTCCAACTATCAGTCAACGGATGAATTGCTTAGCGTAGGAAGTCTCGGACTCATAAAGGCGGTAGATTCCTTCAAGAGCGAATACGGAACGAGATTTGCAACCTATGGTGCAAAATGTGTGCAAAACGAAATACTTATGTTTTTCAGAAGCCATAAAAAACAACAAAATGAAGTGTCGATCAATGATACGATAGACGTAGATAAGGATGGAAATCCGCTCACATATATGGATATAATCAGCGTAGATGAAAATATCGCTGACGACATCGACCTGCGCATACATACGGAAAAATTACGAATGCTTGTAGAAAAAAACTTAGACGAAAGAGAGCGTGAAATAATAACGCTCAGATACGGGCTTAAAGGATATAAGCCACTGACACAGCGAGAGGTTGCGGCGCATCTGAAAATATCGCGCTCCTACGTATCACGAATTGAAAAAAAGGCGCTCGAAAAGCTGAAAGAGGGGTTTGGAGGCGAGAGACCTGATTTTGATGATTAATGTATAAAAAGACAAAAAGCGTGAAAAATAACCATAGCCGCGGGACAACCGCAATCGGTACAAAGGAAAGCATTTGGTAAAAAAGTATTTCTGCCTCGAATTATAACGAGATAATGAGTTTATTTCAACGACTATTTTTCTCGTTTGGCAGAACATCAAAATTATGAAGGCTTTTTCTTGGCGCCGCATGAGGAAGGTCGCGCGGCGCGTATTAATTAAGATGTCGGACATCTAAATTCAAAAAGGACGGTCAGGTTCAAATGATGATAATGAACAAAATAGCCCTTGCTATCGCCATAATCGGTACGATAAACTGGGGACTTGTCGGTCTGTTTTCCTTTGACCTTGTTGCCTGGATATGCGGAGGTGCCACAACCATTCTCGCCAGAATAATATACGTTCTGGTTGCACTTGCAGGATTGTGGTGCATCTCTCTGCTCTTCCACAACGACGAGGAAGAAATAGAAAATCACGCATAATTTTTCTTTCTCAAATCGCGGCTATCGTCATTTGGCGGTAGCCGTTTTTGTAGATTTTTTTCTTATTTTGCATAAAATGGTAATTGAAGAATTATTCTTCTGATGTTTGAAAAACAATATTAGTGGCAAAAATATGTATAGGCTGCAGCTTCCTTGTGCTGAAGCATATTAAGCTGAAAGGAAAACTAAAATGACTATAAGACGAGGCGATATATTTTACGCCGATCTCAGTCCCGTTATAGGTAGCGAGCAAGGTGGGTTAAGACCCGTCCTTATCGTGCAGAATGACATAGGAAATAAATACAGCCCTACCGTAATCGCGGCGGCTATCACTTCAAAAATGGGTAAAACCAAGCTACCGACACACATTGACGTAACTGCCCCTGAGGTAGGCCTTGCCAAAGACAGTGTGATACTGCTTGAACAAATAAGAACACTTGACAAACAACGGCTAAAGGAAAAAATGGGACATCTTGATGAGGTGACTATGCGTAGCGTTAATAACGCTATACAAGTCAGCTTTGGACTCGAAAGAAACGGATTTATCGGATAATTTATTCTATCGGTAATATTTTGTTTTTATTTATCATATCTTCAAACAGTTAGTAAAGCATTGCGCTTACAAATTGTCGAAGGACGGTAAAGATAAATGAACCAATATAAACCTGAGGGTATGCTGATATCCACCCATAAAAACCACGATTATATTTCAAGCATAGATGGGCTTGAAATGGCTTTGGAGCGAGGAAAAATCCTTGAGGGCTCCGTTATGCTATGTGATCATAACTTTAATCTGCACGTGGACCTCGGTGCAAAGATACGTGCAATAATACCCAAGGATGAAGTACAGTATATAAAAAAAGACGAGCATCTTAAGGACATAGCTATCTTAACGAGAGTGGGAAAAACAGTGTGCTTCAAGATTACGGGATTTGAAAAGCTGGCTTCCGGCGAGGTAATTGCAATTCTCTCACGGAGGGCGGCGCAAAAGGAATGTATGATAAATTACATATCTACACTTGTCCCCGGTGATATAATTCCCACGAAAATTACACATTTGGAAAGCTTTGGAGCATTTGTAGACATAGGATGCGGCATAACCTCACTCTTGTCAATAGATGCGATATCCGTATCGAGAATTTCTCATCCGTCCGTCAGACTGTCACCGGGTGATATGATACACACCGTTGTAAAAAGTATCGATGACAGGGGAAGAATATACGTATCGGAGCGTGAGCTGCTCGGAAGCTGGGAGGAGAATGCCGCGCTCTTTAACGAGGGGCAGACGGTGAAAGGCATTATCAGGAGTGTGGAAAACTACGGTGTCTTTGTCGAGCTGCGCCCAAATCTTGCAGGCCTTGCCGAATATCGCGATGACGCGCGACCGGGACAGACCGCCGCGGTATATATAAAATCAATCATTCCGGAAAAAATGAAGATTAAACTCATAATCATTGACTCTCACGATGCTCCGGAATACCCCGAAAGACTTGAATACTTTATTGACCCCGATACCGTTACACACATTGATTCCTGGCAATACTCTCCTCCTAACTGCAGAAAGGTAATAGAAAGCGTTTTTGTATAAATTTAAGCCCGAGACTAAAAAGTTTCGGGCTTTTTATTGCATTTTGATAG
>JAZNHE010000111.1:0-28925 GCA_045576795.1 Eubacteriales bacterium
TGCTGTTGGTTCCGAGCGAAAGCTTCGGATACCCGGGATACGTCAGAATATCATATTGTGTAAAGACCGAGCAAATAAAGAATGCACTCCCTGCCTTCCTTGCACTTGCAAAAGAGGCAGGACTTTACAGAGGTGGAAAATGAAGGACAAGCTTACACTGGCAAGAGAAAAAATAAATGAGATAGACCTCGAAATGGCGCGTCTGTTTACAGAGAGGTTAATGGCGGCAGAAGCAGTTGCGGAGCACAAGCGCGAGCACGGTCTGCCGATATGCGATCCACAAAGAGAGCAAGAGCTGATAAAGCGCACCTCCGACACGATAAGTGAAGAGGTGTACAGAGGCTACTATCAGATATTCCAGCAGAACGTAATGGATCTGTCAAAATCCTATCAAGAGCGTCTGCTCAAAGGTATCAAGATAGCGTACTGCGGTACTGAGGGCGCGTATGCACACATAGCTACAATGAAGCTCTTCCCCACTGCAAAAAAAGTGGGATACGGCAGCTTTGATGCGGCGTATGAGGCGGTTGTAAAGGGCGAATGTGATCTTGCTCTGCTTCCGATAGAAAACAGCTCTAACGGTGACGTCGGTCAAGTAACAGACCTTATGTTCTCGGGCCCGTTGTACATAAACACTGTAACCGAGTTAGCTATCTCGCACGACCTGTTGGTAGTGCCAGGAGCAAAGCGCGAGGACATAAAAACCATAATTAGCCATACTCAAGCTTTGGGGCAGTGTCACGAATACATAAAAAATCACGGATACGATGAAATAGAATACCCCAACACCGCTCTGGCGGCAAAGCACGTAAAGGAGCAGAATGACAAGAGCATTGCCGCAATAGCGAGCAAGGAAGCCGCAGAAATATTCGGACTTGAGGTAATCGATACAAACGTTAATGAAAGCAGAAGCAACACTACCCGTTTTGCAGTATTCTCAAGATCGGAGAATAAAAACTTCGGTAGCAACAAATCAGTGCATACGATACTGCTCTTCACTGTCAGAAACGAGGCAGGCGCACTTGCAAAGGCAATAGAAATCATAGGTCAGCACGGATACAATATGGGGGCCTTGCGCTCACGTCCTATGAAGGAGCTCTTGTGGCAATACTACTTCTACGTTGAGATTGAAGGAAATCTCAATACAGACAACGGTAAAGCGATGCTCAAGGAGCTCGACGAATACTGTGACAAGCTGAAGGTGGTAGGAACGTACAAAAAAATGTAATCTTACGGAGATAAATATGACTACACTAAAAACAGAGCTTCAAGATCGCTCTTATAATATAACAATAGGTAGAAATCTGCTCGGAAATGCTGATAAATATTTCAATCTTAATAGGCGTGCCGTTATAATTACGGATAGCGGAGTGCCAAATGAATATGCAGAACAGATTGCATCTTTATGCACAAAATCCGTTATAGTAACAGTTGCCGAGGGTGAGGAATCAAAGAGTATTGCAACGCTCGAGCACGTGCTTTCCGAAATGACAGATGCAAAGCTCGACCGCGGTGACTGCGCAATCGCGGTAGGCGGCGGTGTTGTCGGTGATCTGACGGGATTTGCCGCTTCTATATACATGAGAGGCATTGACTTTTACAACGTGCCGACGACTCTGCTGAGTCAGGTCGACTCATCAGTCGGAGGAAAAACCGCAGTCAACTTCCGCGGCATAAAGAACATTGTCGGATCCTTCTATCAGCCGAAAGCGGTGCTTATAGACGTTGATACTCTGAAGACTCTGCCCGACAGACAGATAAGAAACGGACTTGCAGAAGCGATAAAAATGTCTGTAACCTCTGACGAGGAGCTGTTCTCTCTATTTGAAAAAATGAGCGCGGCGGAAATACACGAAAATCTTGAAGAGATAATAGTGCGCTCGGTTATGATAAAAAAATCTGTGGTCGAGGAGGATGAGAAGGAGTCGGGGCTCAGAATGATTCTCAACTTTGGCCATACCTTAGCACACGGAATAGAGGCACTTGAAGAAATGAAGGGGCTCTATCACGGAGAATGTGTTGCACTCGGAATGCTGCCAATGTGCTCCGCCGATGTGAGAGCTCGTCTTATCTCTGTGCTGAAAAAGGTCGGATTGCCGACGGAATACAGTGGGGATGTAAGTCAAGCCCTAACGTATGCAATGCACGATAAGAAGCGCTCCGCAGGCGACGTATCTATTATAACAAGCGAAAAAATCGGAACGTGTAAAATATCGAAAGTCAGCACCGATGAGTTCAAAAACATTGTTTTAGAATACGGTTTTTGATAACTATTACTTACAAAATATCGGTTTTGAGGAGAAGAAATGAAAAATTCATTCGGAAACAGCATAACCATAACACTATTCGGTGAGAGTCACGGTGAAGCAATCGGAACAGTAATTGACGGACTCGCATCAGGTATTAAAATAGACTATGAATTTATAAATAGGAAAATGGAGCAACGACGCGCGCGGTCTGATATATCAACTCCGCGTGTGGAAAGCGACGAGGTAAAAATCATCAGCGGTGCTATGAACGGATATACCACGGGCACTCCTCTTTGTATCCTTATTGAGAATAACAACGTGAAAAGCAGTGACTACAGTCAGCTAAAGGATACTCCCCGTCCCTCACACGCGGATTATACCGCATCGGTAAAATACGGTGAGTGGCGCGACTACCGTGGCGGAGGACATTTCTCGGGCAGAATAACCGCCGCTCTCGTAGCCGCAGGGTCCTTGATAGCCTCCGCTCTGCGTAGCAAAGGTATATACATTGCCTCACACATCAAGGAGCTTTACGGAGCAGCGGACAGAGATTTCGACAATCTCACCGATGACGTTATGCTGCTTGATCAGAAGCTCTTCCCCACTCTTGACTCGGGTGCGGAGAGCAAAATGATTGAAAGAATCAAAAAAGCAAAATCAGCGGGCGACAGTGTCGGCGGTATACTTGAAAGTGTTATAGTCGGACTTGAGCCCGGCGTTGGCGAGCCTTGGTTTGACACCCTCGAGGGTGAGCTTGCCCATATACTCTTCTCCGTCCCTGCAGTAAAGGGAGTTGAGTTTGGTGCGGGATTCGCATTTGCGGATATGATGGGTAGCGAAGCCAATGACCAAATATACATTGAAGACGAAAAAATATGCACAACAACAAACAACAACGGTGGCATTAACGGAGGTATCTCAAACGGAATGCCAATCATATTCCGCACCGCAATAAAGCCCACTCCGTCTATATTCAAGCCACAGTCTACCGTCAGCCTTTCAAGAGCCGAAAACACCGTACTGACGCTCAGCGGAAGGCACGATCCGGCGATAATACACCGAGCAAGAGCAGTGGTAGATGCGGTAACGGCAATAGCGATAGCCGATATGCTCACTTTAAGGCACGGCACGGATTGGTTAAGAAACGCTTGATGTCAGAATGGCATCGGCACCCCCGGAGGATAATATGAATTACGGTCTGATAGGCGAGCATCTCGGGCATAGCTTCTCAAAGGAGGTACACGCCCTGCTCGGAAGCTATGAGTATGAAATACGTGAGATTGCAAGAGATGAGCTTGACTCATTTATGAGAGAAAAAAGCTTCAAAGCAATCAATGTTACTATCCCCTATAAAGAAAAGGTCATCCCTTTTCTGTCGCATATAAGCGATGAGGCAAAGGCCATAGGTGCGGTAAACACCATAGTTAATAAAAACGGCGAGCTATACGGTTACAACACCGACTTTTACGGTATGGTGTCGCTTATAGCTCATATCAACCTGAACGTTGAGGGTAAAAAAGTAGTTATACTCGGAACAGGCGGAACCGCAAAGACGGCATATGCAGTCAGCACGCATCTTGGAGCAAAAAATGTAATTACGGTCAGCCGAACTCCCGACGGAGATACCATAGGATATGACGAGCTCTATGAAAATCACAGCGATGCGGACATAATTATAAACACCACGCCCGTGGGTATGTACCCGAAAAACGACTCAAAACCCATTAAAATAGACAAATTCGGCAATTTAATCGGTGTAATAGACGCCGTATATAATCCAATCAGAACAAATCTGATCCTTGATGCGAGAAAAAGAGGAATACCTGCGGAGGGCGGACTGTATATGCTTGTAGCACAAGCGGTAAAGGCGGCAGAGCTCTTCTTTGGCAATGATTTTTCCAATGATGTTCTCGACAAGGTATATCATAAAATACTTAAGGACAAAGAAAACATAGTTTTGATAGGTATGCCCGCTTCTGGCAAGAGTACGGTTGCAAAAATTCTGGCAAACGAGCTTTCACGCGAGGTGCTTGACACCGACAGTATGATAATTTCATCCGTCGGAAAACAAATAGGTAATATATTCGCGGATGAGGGAGAATCGGGCTTCAGAGATTACGAAAGTCTGGAAATCGCGAGAGCAAGCTCACAAAACTCACGCGTCATAGCAACGGGCGGCGGAAGTATATTGCGAGAAAAAAACGTGGATATGCTGAAGCAAAACGGTATGCTCTTCTTCATTGACAGACCTCTCGACTCTCTTGTTCCCACGTCTGACAGACCGCTGTCGTCTAATCGCGAGGATATAAAGAAAAGATATGATGAAAGATACCCTATATATCGGTCTGTGGCGGACGTAATAATAGATGCTCACGACGGGCCAAACAAGGTGGCTGAAATGATAATTGGAGGATTTTATAAATGAAACCCCTGTACTATATAATCAACGGACCCAATCTCAATATGCTCGGAATAAGAGAGCGCGAGCATTACGGAAACGAAACCTACGAAGCACTCATAAAAATGCTGAATGAAAAAGCAGAGGAGCTTGGTGTTGAGCTTGTAATATTTCAATCCAACCACGAGGGAGCAATCGTGGACAAGATACAAGAGGCATACTTCAAGGGTGCATCAGGAATAGTGATAAACCCTGCGGCGTATACACATACGAGCGTGGCAATTCTTGATGCGGTGAAGTCTGTATCTATCCCAACAGTCGAGGTCCATATATCAAAGGTCGAGGAGCGCGAGGACTTCCGACAGATAAGCTACGTAAGAAAAGCGGCCGTGGCAACAATCACAGGCCACGGATTAAACGGTTATATTGAGGCTCTCGACCTACTTAACGGGAAATAATATTTTACGGCTTTAATCTCGTAAAATATTAACTTTAGTTTGCATATATGTAGTTATATGTGACACTATTACAAACAACAGAAGGTTTTAATTATGAACATTAGTATAGACAAAGGCGTAGCCGTCGGTACGGTTTTTGCCCCTCCCTCAAAGTCAATGGCGCACAGGCTATTGATATGTGCGGCTATGTGCGAGGGAGTCAGCACCGTAAGAGGAGTCTCGGATTGTGACGACGTACGAGCAACCGTTGACTGTCTGGAAGCACTCGGTGTTAAAATTGAAATTAACAACGGAGTTGCCACAGTCACAGGAATTGATATGACAACGGCATCAGCGGTATCGCCCCTTTCATGTCGTGAGAGTGGCAGCACGTTGCGATTTCTTATCCCTATAGCCCTGCTTTCCGGTAAAAACGTACTCTTCTATGGCACAGACAGCTTAATGCAACGTCCAATGAGCGTATACCGTGATCTCGCAGAAGAAAAAGGAATGAGCTTCCTTACGGATGGAAACAGCATCGCGGTAAGAGGCCCACTGCCACACGGTGAATATACCGTCGCAGGAAATATCAGCAGCCAGTTCATCAGCGGTCTTCTCTTTGCTCTTCCAAATCTCAAATCCGACAGCAGAATAACAATTGCATCGTCTATCGAAAGTAAATCATACATTGACCTCACCATAGAGGCTCTTGCCACATTCGGAGTTAAGGTAGTATGGGAAAACGAAGCCACGCTCTACGTACGCGGCAATCAACGGTTTATCCCGTGTACCGCAGACGTTGAGGGCGATTATTCCGGCACGGCGTTTATTGAGGCTCTCAATTTGTTCGGTGGAAACGCAAAGGTGCTTGGATTGAATGAAAGCAGTATTCAGGGCGACAGGGTTTACCGACACTTCTTCGATATGTTGAAAACCGGTGTGCCTACGATCCATATCGGTAACTGTCCCGATCTCGGTCCAGTCCTATTTGCAGTAGCGGCGGCGAAGCACGGCGGCGTGTTTACCGGTACAAAACGCCTCAAAATCAAGGAAAGCGACAGATCCGGTGCAATGGCGGAGGAATTAAAGAAATTCGGTGTTTCCGTCACGGTACACGAGGATAAGGTAATCGTTTATCCTGCAGATTTTCATGCACCTACCGAAGCATTGAATGGTCACAACGATCACAGAATAGTGATGTCACTTGCCGTTCTCTCTACCCTTACGGGCGGAACAATTCACGGTGCAGAGGCAATAAATAAGAGTTATCCGTCATTTTTTGACGATCTGGCAAGTCTTGGAATAGGAATAAGCAAATATGAATCTTGACAAAAGCAAAAATATACTAATCGTAGGCCTTGGCGTTATAGGCGGCGGATACGCCTCCGCCCTTTCGGAAAAGGGCTACAGCGTAAAATGTATCACAAAAGAGGCGAGTGACGTGGAATATGCGCTCTCGCGAGGAATGATCAAAGCGGGAACAACCGAAATAGATGCAAAAATAGTAGGAGAGGCAGACATTGTCATATTTGCACTCTACCCGACCGTATTTATTGATTGGGTTACGGAAAATCAGCATCTATTCAAGTCGGGCGCGCTCATAACAGACGTAACGGGTGTTAAGGGATCTGTTGTAGATAAAATACAAAGTATTTTAAGAGATGACGTTGAGTTCATCGCGGCGCACCCAATGGCAGGCCGTGAAAGGAGCGGTGTTGAATATTCCGACCCTGCTGTTTTCAAGGGTGCAAACTACATAGTTACGCCAACGGATAAAAATTCTCCCGAGGCTATAGCGGTATGCCGCGAGCTCGGTGAAGTCCTCGGCTTTGCCCGTATCAGCGAGCTCTCCGTCGAGGAGCATGACGAAATGATAGCATTTCTTTCTCAGCTGACTCACTGCATAGCAGTAACGCTGATGACGTGTAATGCCACACCCAATATGGAAAAATATACCGGTGACTCCTTCCGCGATCTTACAAGAATTGCAAAGATCAATGATACTATGTGGAGTGAGCTTTTCCTTATGAACAAGGATGCGCTTCTTAAAGAAATGGACGCCTTTATTGAAGAGTTTACCAACTTCCGCACGATGCTCGATAACGGTGACCGCGAGGGCATGTGCAAGGTGATGAGAAAATCTACGGAAAGACGTACTCTGTTTGATAAGCCTATGACAAAATAAGGCGGAAAATGTAAGAAAATAAAGAAAAAACGCAATGATACACCGAAAGGAATATAACAATGAACGAGAATATGGTATTCTACAGAAAGCTACCGATACCTAAGGAAATAAAGGCGGAGTTCCCTATTTCAGATGAGCTTGCAGAGCTCAGAAAAAAGCAAATAAATGAGATGAGAGATATATTCACCGGAAAGTCAGACAGACTTCTTCTTGTAATAGGTCCCTGCTCTGCTGACAGCGAGGCCCCTGTTCTCGAATACGTGTCAAGACTACAGAGGATACAGGAAAAGGTATCCGACAAGGTGATGATAGTTCCGCGAGTATACACCAACAAGCCGAGAACGACCGGTGAAGGATATAAAGGTATGCTGCATCAGCCCGACCCCAACGCCGCGCCCGATCTTCTCAAGGGTATAGTCGCAATACGCAAGCTACATCTCAAGGTGCTTGCCGAAACAGGCTTTGCTCCTGCCGATGAGATGCTATATCCCGAAAACCACAGATATCTCTCCGACATAATAGGCTACGTAGCGGTTGGCGCAAGATCATCCGAGGATCAGCTGCATAGGCTCACGGCAAGCGGAATAGACGTGCCCGTGGGAATGAAGAACCCTACAAGCGGTGATATATCGGTAATGATGAACTCCATTAAGGCCGCCCAGACAGGACACATGTTCCTCTACCGTGGCTGGGAGGTAGAGAGCAAGGGAAATCCGCTCTGTCACGCCATTCTCCGCGGATACGTTGACAAGAGAGGACAGTCTCACCCGAACTATCACTACGAGGATCTCTACTCACTGTATGAAACATACCAGGCGTCCGGACTCAAGAACCCGGCGGTAGTAGTTGATACCAACCATGCAAACTCCGGCAAGAAGTATCTTGAGCAGGTGAGAATAGCAAAGGAAATACTTCACAGCGCAAGATATTCAAAGGACGTGCGCTCCATAGTAAAGGGGCTGATGATAGAAAGCTATCTCGAGGACGGAAATCAGAAAATATCCGATCACGAGGTTTTCGGAAAATCGATTACCGACCCCTGTCTTGGATGGGAAAAGACGGAAAATCTTATATACGAAATCGCGGATTCACTGTAAATACCGCTTGCAAATACGCCTACGGAAGCTCCGTGGGCGTATTTTTACCTTACAAGTGAGATAAAAGAGCAGATTTTCACGCAAGGTATAAACAACGCTCACGTGTACAGAATGTTAATAGATATTAAATTTTTATTAAAAATTAGCAGATGATTGACAAATAGACGAAAATGTGCTAAAATATGCTGAATACAAATCTCAATTTTGCACAGGAGTATGAATTTACGTTGATTACATATTCCGTAAATTCTCAGTGCTGTTGAGATGCGCATTTTCGCATTAAGCAATTGCGCATTCACTTTGTTTGAAAGGAACAACAATATGAGCGAAGAAAAGAAGAATGGAGTTGACGGGCAGAACCTCGACAACGCATCTGCCAAAGGCTCCAATGAAGGAAAAAGCACAAATGCAAATCCGCCTCGCAAAAAGGCTATACTGATAGGTGGAATTTGCGCCGCGGTTCTTGCAATCGTTGCCGTTGTGCTTATCATCGTTCTCGGCGGAAAGAATAACACTCCGCCCGATCAGAATGACGATTCAGGCGGCATAATAAATCAGGATCCCGGCAACACTACAGATCCTACCCCCGGTGTAACAAGATACATCGTAACCGTTAAGAGCTTTGGCGGTATGCCTCTCTCCGGCGTGATGGTCTACGTTCATTCGGGTGACGGTTGGATGCCCGTTGTAAAGCCTGTGGAAACCGATGAAAACGGTCAGGCGTTCTTTGATCTCCCTACGTCAACGGACTACTCGGTTGAGTTGACGGACGTACCGGACGGCTACATCGTTCTCGACGGTGAAACAAGGGATACGAGATATCCCATGAGTACGACCGGTGCTCTTATAACTCTCGCATCCGCGCCTGCCAAGGGCGATATTGCTAAATCGTACAACACCGGTGACGTAATGCACGACTTTACGTTAACGGACTTTGACGGCAATGACTATACCCTCTCCGAAATTCTCAAGGATAAGGATATGGTAATGCTCAACTTCTGGTACAGAAACTGCAGCAGCTGTCTTGGAGAGTTCCCGACGCTCAACTCCGTATATCAGCAGTATTCGGATAAGATTGAGATGCTCGCAATCAATGACTACGAGCCAGACAGTCTTTCCACGGCACAATCGCTCTTGAACTACTACGATTTCGATATCGAGTTCCCTCTGTTCAAGATCAAATACGGTGCCGACGTCCCCACATACGATAAATTTGAGGATAGCAAGGGTTACCCCACCACTGTCATAATCGACCGTTACGGTGTAATCTGTCTTGTTATCGTCGGTGGTATGAGCAGTGAATCAAAGTGGCAGAAGATATTCGACCACTTCACCGCTGATGACTATGAGCAGAAGCTCATATATAACATCGATGACCTTGTTCCCCGTGTAGAGGCTACCGAGAAATGGGTATCATCGGATAACATCGCTTCTTCACTAAACGGCGGAGATTACGATATCACCTACAGACCAGAGGAAAACGACGTATATTCCTGGCCCTTTGTACCCACCACGTACGATGGCAGAAATTGTGTAAAGCCATCAAATGCACTTATAGATAACTCCTATTCAATACTGTATGCGGACGTAGTTCTCGAAAAGGATCAGGCGATCACGTTTGAGTACTTCTGTTCCACGGAGTCCGAGTCGGACATAGTATACGTTTTGGTCAACGGTAACATCATCTTTACACTCTGGGGTGTTGAAGATGAGAGTTGGCGCGAAGCGTGTGCGTACGTTGCTCTTGAAGCCGGTACGTACGAACTCGCGCTCGTATACAAAAAGGACGACGACGGACACGACGGTGATGATACGATTTATCTCACCAACCTGCAGGTAGTTCCTCTCTCGGAGCTTCCTATGAATACACACATATTCAGATATGCGGCAACAGATCCCATAGACGGCGGAAGTGCCTTTGGCAGCTATGCAAGCGTATTCCTCAACCCGAATGACGGATATTATCACGTTGGCTCGGTTGACGGTCCCCTGCTCCTTGTGGATCATCTAGGATATACACAGTTTGACGACAACTTCTCCATCTCTTATAGAGTTCATCTCAATTATGAGCTGATGGTTAACGATGAGAATAAATTCAAAAACTGGCTCATCTACGGTAACTGCGCATCCAACTCCGATATGGAGGGATACACTCCCGTAACAGAGGAATTAAAGGAATATCTTGTAGCATACTGTGATAAATACAGACTCGAGGTCGGCAAGAACGCCGATGAAAACCTCTGGCTATCGCTCTGCATCTACTACGATGCCTACGGTCCTACCGTAGAGCATATTGAGGATCCGACGAAGGGTCTGTGCGATTTCTCCGCATTTGACACCGTGCTCGACAATCCGGCAACCCCCGAAATAGAGACCAACAAGGTAGTATACAACAAGCTTGTAATGCCGCGTGGTTTGCTTTATAAGTTCACCCCTGACGTATCCGGCGTATACCGTATCACCTCAATATCCGATGCGGAGACTATCGGCTATATATTCACAGGCAACCACTATGAATGGGCAGACCTCATAGATATGGAGAGTCTGAGCATTAATAGACCAGAGCTTACCAACTCTGCGGTGGGCGAACGCTTCAATCCCGACCTTATCATAGATAACGGTGACGGAACATTCACACTTGATAACACAAACATTTCAATGGCTGCTTATCTCAAGGCAGGAGTTACTTACTACATCAATCTTGCATTTGATGACCCCTACAGAACGGGTAATTTTGAATTCAAGGTTCAGTATGTAGCTGATAGCTTTGATTACTTCATTCAGCCCTCTCCCGGCCCTGTTACGTTCATTCAGAACGCAAACGGAGGAATAGGTAATTACATCGCCGCAGGTATAGATTACATCTTCGTCGATGACGGAACAGGTACGAAGTACGCACACGAGCTCAAGGGATACGACAATAACGGAGATCCCATTATCGGCAAGAAAATATACGCGGACTTCTACTATCCCACCATACACTTCCCGACACAGTCTATCCAGGCTCTTATCAAGGCAAACGCCTTCAACTTCAATATTACCGAGCTTGACCGTGAGGCAATAGTTGAGCTTGAGCAGATGAAGCTGCGCGGTATAGAAAAGTATGGCGAAAATCACGGAAGCGATGCTCTTGAAGCACTTGGTCTCTCCGCTATCCCCAACCCCGTACTCTATGAAGCTATCGAGGCTATTGTAAAAGGAGAAACCTATACCAATATGGAATACACGCCCGAGCAGACTGCGGCTATCGTAGAGGTAGTTACGGAGGGTATAACGGAAATCAAGAAGACCTGGGCGCTTGCAAACGTAGAGTCACTCAGCAGTTATATCTGGACTACGTTCGATATGGATAACGTTATCCGCGGCAAGTTCAGCGATGATCCGGATACAAGAGCTGCTCAGGAGGGTTACCTCGCAGACGTCAATACCGAATTTACATCTAAATGGGCATATTACCGTATGGATGATGTCCTTGACGGCACATTCCACACCACAGATGAGGACAGAATGTCCAACAAGGATATACGTGCCAAGGAATATCTTGAATATCTCAACCAGTACGGCAGCGCTGCTCTTATGGAATATTGGGATATAGAATATGACTTTATCAAGCCGGGTGCGGATGATAACGTTCCTGCAAATGAAGTATCCGCATGGCGCTTCAACTATATGTGGGAATATTTTGAGATGGACGACGTAAATAACGGTATTTACCACGGTAACATCCATGATTATACCGAACGAATCAAATATTACGAGTCCCTTATGGACAACGACCCGAACCATCCCGAGCGTCAGGGTTGTGTAGCGGTAACCGAGGAGCTTGCTCAGATACTCGATGCCCTCTTCAGCAAGTACGTATTTGAGGACACGATAAACAGCTGGCTCAAGTTCTGCTACTACTACCAGGAGCTTGGTGCATAAAATCAAGACCGTGAGGGTGAAATAATCCCTCACGGATAAGGAGAAAATATGAGTTACTTTAAGAAAATTCTTACACTCGTTCTCGTCGTTTGCATGATGTTCACTACCCTTTCTCTTGTTGCTTGTAACAAGGACAAGAACAAGGACAACGGCTCATCTGGCGGCGGAACCAACAATAACAACGAAAATGATAATACGAAAACTACCTACACCGCCGTATTTGTAGACAGTGACGGCAATCCTGTCGAGGGAGTAACGGCGATGGCAACAACAGGTACAAAGTTCTCTCCTCGCGCAGCATCCGGTGCTGACGGTGTCGCAACGTTTGACTGCTCAGAATTAGGTGAGGGTACGGTTTATATTTTCATCATAAAGGTTCCCGACGGCTACATCAAGCCTGAAACCGAAGAAAGCACATCATATCACGCCACATACGAAAAGGGTGTCACAACAACAAACGTTACAATCGAAAAGAAGCCCGACGAGTCGGTAGCATACTCCGTAACCGTTGTTGACCAGTATGGCAATCCCGTAATTGGCGCAACCGTAATCATGTGCACAAACCTCTGTTCTCCCGGTGTTCTGACAGACGAGAACGGAAAGGCATCCAACAATTATGCTCCCGGCAGTGAGGTGCACGTAAAGATTGAGGCACCCAGCGGATACAGCATACCTCAGACTCCCGATGCGGATGGTTACATCGCTACCATCGGTGAGGGTAACACCGAAATAGTTATCACCAAAAACTAATATTAAAGCGCGCCGAGGCTCTCACCTCAGCGCGCTTTTTACGTACACACAATATATTATAAGCGGTGCGCTGATTTGCGCACCGCTTTTTCACTCGAAATTTATTCAACCGATGAATTTGCCGCCAGAACAAGAATCATAAGGGTATCATAGTCAAGTTCGTCGGTCTGTACAGAAAATACAGTACCGTCGGGTGATATGATAACGGTTATGGGATACGTGCCGGGACCGCCAAAGGTAGAATAGAAATAATCAGAAGACGACGGATCATCGGGATCAATCGGTCTGTCAAGTCCGAATAGCATCTTCGAGTCTGGGAAATGCTCGTTTATGTATTCATCCGACTCTTCCCTGTCGGTATGCGTATGCACCGCAACGACCGTGACTATTCCGTCAAGGTCCTCAGCCACTCTGTCGAAGTAAGGAAGCTCCTTTATACAACCGGTGCACCACACTCCCCAGAAGTTAATAACGGTAACCTTGCCGTTATTCTCTGTGGGATTGAAGGTTTCGGTGTCATACCACTCTCCGTCATAGATCGGAATAGAGAAAGAAGGACACGCATCTCCATCGCTCACAACTACAATATCCTCGTTCGGTTTGTCAATGAAATTGTAGTAAATCAGAGCAGAATCTATCAATGCAACAGCCAATATAGCTGCTACGATTTTGATGATTTTTCTGCGTTTTTGTAACTTTTTGTTTACTTTATCAGTGTTATTGATACATTCCGCCTTCTCTTCCTCGGTCATATCATCTCTGATATTGGGAACCTCATTAGGTGGCAGAAGTATCTTGGAGCCTCGCCAGGAAATAGCGGAAGTGGGACACACGTCAACACATTCTCCGCAGTTGATACACTCATGATCTCCCACGTGAGATATATCCATCTTACACTTGGAAATACAGAGTCCACAGTCGATACACTTGGGCTTATCAAGCTTTATGCCGAGAATGGAGATTTTGTTGAATAATCCGTAAAGTGCCCCGAGAGGACAGAGGAAACGGCAGAATATTCTGTAAATGAATATTGAGCCGAGAACGATACTGATAGCAAGTGCAAACTTCCAGGTAAAGAGCGGGCCGAGTCTTGCAAGCTCGCCCTCGTTAACCCTGTTTGAGAGCAACCCAAACGCTCCCTCAATAGTTCCTGCCGGACATATATATTTGCAAAATCCCGGAAGCGGAACATTGCGCAACCCGTACATCACGGGAACAATCACTACAAAGAAAGCGAGTATTACGTATTTCAGATAGGAAAGAATCTTGGTAAATCTGTTCTTCTTAAGCTTCGGTGTCTTGATCTTATAAAGCAGATCCTGAATCAAGCCGAATGGGCAAAGCATACCGCAGACTATTCTACCGAGAATTATTCCGTAAAGCAATATAATTCCGAAGATGTAATACGGAGCTCTCTTCTCGCTGTTGCCAAGCGCATTCTGGAGTGATCCGAGAGGACATGCTCCCGAGGCTCCGGGACACGAGTAACAGTTAAGACCGGGAGTACATACGCTCTTCAGATTTCCCTGATATATTTTTCCGTTGAAGAAGCCCTTGATATTGGCATTGAACAGCAGTGCCGAATAAAGCTGTATCAACCTGCGCTTTGTTGGCAGGAGGCTTTTAAGCTTGTTAAATGTTTTTTTCATCTCATCAACCCAAACCTATACATTCAGTGCAAATTTTTATCGCCTTATCAAGCACGGAATCCGCGCCGCCGTTTAACACGCCTACCGCTATGAAGCCTATGGCGCATCCGATAAAGGCTATTCTTATACCGAGAATTATCGGCTTGCGGTTTGTTCTGAAGAACTCCGATATTACTGATTTGCTACCCTCGGATTTTGCATCACCGAGATTTGCACCGTTACCGATTGCAGCCTTGAAAAGTGAAATCTCACGTGCAAGAGAGCCGTCGGTTATTATCACGTAGAGCACCTCATATATCAAAAGAGGTAGCAGAAATACGGTATAAACAAGGATACCGTGTAAAATTTCAGCATTATATTCGCCTATAACGGCAGGAAAATTATCAGGATTGAGAAGATATATAAGCGGCAGAATTATCTCGAGAATAATAACGGCAACGTTAACGTAGAGGAGTATCCTGCGTAAGCGTCTCTCCTTCTCTATCATTGCGGTTGTCCCCTCGTCGAGCGACTCAAAATCGACTCTCGAAGAAAGCGACTCAAGCATACCGCGCTTACTTCGTCCACCCTTAAGCCTCTCCTTCTCCGGCGGAATTACAAGATAAATAACAGCTGTCAGCACCGCGGCAATCACTGCGAGATACAGCACGGCGGAAATCTTACTGAATTCCGAAGAAATACTATCGCGTGTAAAGGGCGACGGTCCGCTCTTATATATCGAGTAGCACGATACGATTAGCAGAATCGCACTGACTGCGAGCAGGGCGGAAAGCACAATACTGCTGATAAGCCGTACCGTTCTTTGGGATTTATCGGTAAGTTTCACATCATTCCCTCCTTTCGGACGAGGTAAACATTCTATGTCATAAATTGTATCACACTTACCGCGCAAAGTCAAGAGAGGCTGTGCTTTTTACAAAATTTCAGAACGGTGTTTACCTTTTTCCAAACAACATTAAGACACCGGATATACGGAACACTTTTCTACTATATGTATACTATGTCTGCATTTCCCTACGTTAACCGACACTTTGCACTAAAAAGTACAATAGCCACTTGATATATTTATTAAATGCGTACATAAATTTGCGCACAAAATATTTTTATTGGTAAACATATTGAATTTTGGTCCGTGATATGATAAAATATTTTACAATGTTTTAATATAAATATAAGGTTACAAGAAAGGCAAAACCGAAAGATGAAAAGAAAACAAATCACACGGGTTTCGTTAAGAATCCTGATCTCTGTTATGGTTGTTGTGATGCTGTTCACTGTTGCTTCATCAGCCCTGCGCCCCGCAGTATCGGCTGACTCAAGCATCTTCAGGAAAAATGACAGCATATACACCGACTATACGAAATATCTCGATAGCTCAGTAGTACACGCGCTGCCGGATACTATAGCTGATGACGAGATAATCTCGGTTATCATCAAGCTTGACGAGCCGAGCATCATGGCTGCTTACAACGAAACGGACAAATCTATGTCACTCGGTGAGTTCGCACAGACTGATGAGGCACAGCGTATTAAGGAAAATATCGCTGCGGAAAAGGCGGAATATCTCAATGCTCTGACGAGAAATTCCATTTCCTACTCCACAGGCGCAGATTATTCCACTGTACTCGCAGGATTTGAGGTTCTCTTTGAGGCGAGGAACTTCTCACGTGCATGCAGTGCGCTCACAACAGGCGCGACCGCAATAGTAGGTGAGGTGTACAACCGTGCCGAAACACAGCTCGTAGAGAACAACGTAAGCGTATACGAGGACACAGGTATATTCGATAGCTCAAGCTTCAAATATGACGGAAGCGGAATGGTGGTTGCCGTCCTTGACACAGGACTTGACTACACTCACCCTGCATTTGACCCTGCGGCTCTTACAAGCACAAAATACGGTCTTACAAAGGATGAGGTTGCATCCGTAATCTCGGACACTGCGGCATCATCCATGGTAGCAGATCTTACCGCAGATGACGTCTACATAAACACAAAGGTTCCGTTCGCATTTGACTACGCTGACGGTGACTCCGACGTATATTCATTACATAATAACCACGGTACTCACGTTTCCGGCGTTATTGTCGGTAATGACGACGTTATCACCGGTGTAGCTCCCAACGCACAGCTCGTGTCAATGAAGATATTCTCTGACACTATGGACACCGCAAGAGCATCCTGGATTCTTGCGGCACTTGAGGATTGTGTTGAGCTCGGTGTCGACGTAATCAATATGTCGCTCGGTACGGCATGCGGCTTCAGCCGTGAAACCGACCAGGAACAGATTTCAGGAGTATACGAGGATATCAGAAGCCTTGGTATAAGCCTTGTTGTAGCGGCATCAAACAGCTTCAACTCTGCATACGGCTCCGAGAAAAACGGTAACTTAGGTCTTACGTCAAACCCTGATACGTCAACGGTAGGCTCCCCCTCAACCTATGACGGTGCTATGTCCGTAGCATCAATCAACGGTACCAAGACTCCGTACATACTCTATAACGACAGAATAATATATTTCCTTGAGGCATCCGACAGTGCGGGTGAAGAAAAGTATTTCTTTGATGACTTGCTCACAGACGGTCAGACGGAAATGACACTTGAGTACGTTCTTATCCCCGGCGTAGGTACTCCCTCAAACTATAGCGGAATAGACGTAGCCGGAAAGGTTGCACTTGTGCGCAGAGGCTCAAACACCTTTGAGGAAAAGGCAAAAGCGGCACAGGATGCCGGTGCAAAGGCAATCATCGTCTACAACAACACCTCGGGTGAGATAAGAATGAATGCCGGTATTACGAGTATTCCGATCTGTTCTGTCAGCCAGGATGACGGTGAAGCACTCGCGATGGCAAAAACAGGAACGATCAAGATAAGCCGTTCTCAGTCATCGGGCCCCTTTATGTCTGATTTCTCGTCATGGGGTCCCTCTCCGTCACTCCAGATCAAGCCCGAGATAACCGCACACGGCGGAAATATTCTCTCCGCGGTTACAGGTCACGGATATGACAGACTCTCCGGTACATCAATGGCGTGTCCCAACATGGCAGGTGTTATCGCACTTATGCGCCAGTACGTTATTGATGAATTTGCATCAAGAGTAACGGATGCAAACGGAAATATCAACTATGTTGAAGTAAATGCTATCGTGAACAGACTGCTTATGTCCACGGCAGACATTGTCTACAACAAGAACGGCCTTGAATATGCGGTAAGAAAGCAGGGCGCAGGTCTTGCAAACATCGCAGATGCATCAACGACCAAGGCATATATACTTACATACGACAGACATGACGGCTCTGTAATGGACAAATCCAAGATAGAGCTCGGTGACGACCCTGAAAAAACGGGCGTTTATATTCTTAAATTTACAGTAGATAACTTCGGTGATTCTAACCTTTCATACAATATATCAGCATCAGTTATGACAGAGGGTGTCAGTGAGACTCCCACATATAAGGGCGACACGGTTGTAACCGAGGAGGGTTATCTCCTCTCCGGTGCTACATGTGAGCTCACCGCAACAAACGGCGGTACTCTCGTCGGCAATACTCTGACCGTGGGTGCAAACTCACAGTGCGAGGTCGTCGTAACCGTCAGACTCTCCGAGCAAGATAAGGCATATCTTGATCAATCCTTCAAAAACGGTATGTACGTCGAGGGCTTTGTTGTGCTAGATGCGGTTAATGAGGGCTCTACCGACCTCAACGTGCCCTACCTTGCATTCTATGGCAACTGGTATCAGGCACCGCTCTTCGACCTCGATTACTTCGATACCGACGCTGATGAGCAGAACGACTCTATCGCCCTGCTTGATAAGACTCTTGCCGATGCTTATGCAACCCGTCCGATAGGCGGTATATCCGAGGATTACGTAAGCTATCTCGGCTCATACTACTTCATACAAAATCCCCAAAATAAAATAATATCCGCAAACAGAGATTACATTGCGCTCTCCAATACCGAGGGAACAATACATTCTCTGCGTTTCGTCTGGGGAGGTCTGCTTCGTAATGCGGAGCATATAGACATAACCATAACCAACGATGCGACAGGCGAGGTTATCTTCTCCAAGACCGAGTATTCCATACGTAAGTCGTACGGTGACGGCGGCTCGTACATATATCCCGCAAATATCGAGATAGAATTCGACGTGGCAAAATACAATCTTCCGAACAACTCCACGTACACGGTTAAGCTTGTAGGTCACCTCGACTATGGCAATGGCGGTGACGGTCAGAACCTTAAAAACACATTTGAGTTCCCTCTCACGGTAGACTTTGAGGCTCCTGCGATTACGGACTGTGAGTTCTATACGGAATACGACAAGGAAGCAAAGCGCACAAGACTCTTCGCTAAAATGGCGGTCTACGATAACCATTATGCAATGGGTATGCAGATCGGCTACGTTGGAACAAGCTATGAAATCGATCCTTCAACAGGCGAACAGACTGCTGTGAATATGCTCTACCCCTTCGAGAATTATATGACTCCCATATACTCCGTAAAGAACGGAATTACTTACGTTACTTACGAGCTTACCGATCATATATTCGATATAAAGCAGAATTCATATAACAAGAATACGTTTGCAGTTTCGCTCTACGACTATGCGATAAACGAGGCAACGTATGAAATCAATCTTCCCGACGAGTTTGCGGAGTTATATCTTGAAGAAAGCGAAATAACCCTCAATCCCAACGAGGTATACACCATCAGCGCAAACGTATACCCCGAGCAGTCCTGGGATGAATTGCTTCAGTATTCATCATCCGGCAATGCCGTAAGAATTGTTAACAACAAGATAGTTGCTGTTAATCCCGGTATCAGCCGAGTATTCATCTACGATCCCGAAAGCGGAAAAGAAGCCTCTATGAGGGTTATCGTACGCGGTAAGGACGACGAGGGATACAAAGAGGTATCACGTCCCGTAGCAGACGTGTTCAAGTTGACGGGATATGAAACACTAAAGGCGTTCTATCTTATGTCCAACGAGGACAGAGATATAGGTGAGGAGGGCGACGTCTCGCTGTTCAGCGGTGAGAACTATAATCTCTCCATGTATCCGTCCGAATCGGTAAGGATAAATTACAAGCTCGATGCATACTTCCCCAACATAACCACCGTTGAATTCAGCACGGGTAACGAGAGCATTGCCACAGTAAGCGCAGACGGTGTCATAACCGCCATGGGCGAGGGATACACCTCTGTTACGGTAAAGGTGCTGCTCGAGGGAAAGAGCACGTATTACTCAAAGACTATAAGCATTTCCGTTAAAGACCCGTATGCAAGAACGGGCCCGACACTCAACAACTACTACGGAACGGGTACTATGAACTCGGGTGTTGTCGAGATACCGGCGGATATGCTGTTTACACAAATCGGTCAGTATGCATTCTCCAACTATATGTACGTTGCCAAGGACCTTGAAAACGGTGACGTTATAAACGAGGATGATCCCGATGCTACAAAGATCACATATATCGGTAACGATGATATAACCAAGGTTGTAATTCCCGAGGGTATCAAGACCATCGGTCCTTACGCCTTTGCAAATCTCACCGCGCTCAGAGAGGTTGTTCTTCCCTCCACTCTTGAGGCAATAGAGTACGGTGCATTCTACAACTGTACTTCTCTTACCAAGGTAACGGGACTTGAGCACGTTAAGATAATCAACAAATATGCGTTCCAGTTCTGTAATATAAGCAACGACCTGTCGCTCGACAGCATACACGCGGTAGGTGATTACGCCTTTGCTTACAACAGAAATCTCAAATCAATCGAGTTTGCGGAAACGCTCAGCTCCATAGGTGCGTATGCATTTGCCGGAAACCGCTCCCTCACGAGCTTCAAGACGGCAGAGGGTGACAATATCAAGTACGGTATGTACGTATTTATGGACTGCTCATCGCTTGAGGAAATAACGATGAACACAAACGTTATTCCCAGCGGCTCGTTCTACCACTGTAGAAATCTCACTACCGTAAATATCGGTCCCACCGTTGCAAATATAGGCGAATACGCCTTTGCAGGTACGAAAATCAAGCACTTTACCGTAGATGAGGGTAATGCGGTCTACGCTACCTCCGAGGGTAAGGATTACCTCATCAGCAAAGACGGTACTACCCTGCTCCTCGTCGCTCCCGGAGCAAGCGGAAAATTCACACTCGACGGAGTTACCTCTATCGGCTACGGTGCATTTGCAGGAAATACGGCAATAACCTCCGTAAATATGCCGGACGCAATCTCGGTCGGTGACTATGCATTCTCCGAGTGCAGAGGCTTGAAGGAGGTCAACCTCGGCAAGCTCGAGCACATCGGTAAGTATTCATTCTTCTTAACAGATATAACCGAGCTGCCCGAATTCAGCAACAGCCTCACCGAGATAGGCGCGTATTCCTTCGCGTTCACTCTCATAGACAAAATAGTAATTGCTGACGGGATGACTGTCGGCGAGGGTGCATTTACAGAATGTGCCAAGCTCACAAGCGTAATCATCGGCGATAACGTCACTATCTCATCAAGTGCTTTCCTGCGCGGAGCTATGACGATTGACCCGAGAACAAATCAGTCCTACCTCAACATGAAGCCTACCGCATCTCAGGATATGCAGACAGGCTACTACTACGTAGAATATGTATCAAATCTCAGAACCCTTGTGATAGGCGAAAACACAACGATAGGCGACTATGCATTTATGGGTGCGGCAAATCTTATGAGCGTTGAGCTCGGCCGCGGTGCAGAAATAGGCGAAATGGCATTCTATAACTGTACAAAGCTGCATAACATAGATCTCTCGGGCGTTAAGAGAATAGGCAAGATGGCGTTCTCCGGTGATAACAGAGTTGCTTACACCGACAAGGAATGTCAGTCACCTGCTGTTGAAAATATGAACTACGTGTTCTATTTCTACACTCCCATAATAGAGAGCGTTGACCTCTCCTCTCTTGAGAAGGACGGTCTTGGCGAGCAGGCATTTATTTATTGTAAGAAGCTCAAGAGCGTCAAGCTCGGAGAAAACACAGACACCATACCTTATATGGCGTTTGCAAACTGTGATTCTCTTACAACTATAAATCTCACATACGTAAAGACGATAGAATATGCGGCATTCGGTGAAACGGATATCAGAACCGCAAATCTTCAGTCGGCTACGTATATCGGAGATTACGCATTCACAAAGTGCAAAAATCTCGATAACGTTATATTCAGCATTTACGGTGTAAAGGTTGGCGAGGGCGCATTCTCATACTGCTCCTCCCTTACAAACACCAAGCATTTTGAGGATATAAAGCACATTGGCGCGTATGCATTTGCATATACCGACATAAGAACTGCAAACCTTGAGTCCGCAGTTACCGTCGGTGACGCCGCATTTATGAAGGAGGAGCTCACAGACTACGTATTCACCGTCACTCTCGGTGAAAATCTCGTGTCTCTCGGTGACAATCCCTTCGCATATTGCCGCCTCAATCCTATGTACGTAACCGAGGATATTGTATTCGGTGACAAGGTAATAGGTACAAAGGCAGTATATACGTACGACGTAAACGACTTTATCAAGATTATTGACGGCTCTATCTACTGTGTAGTGCCTAACGGTCTTGAGCTCACCGCCTATATTGCCCTTGACGAAAACGGCAAGAGCCTCGATGGCGGAAAGGTAACCGTAGTCGACTGTACTGTAAGAATATCGGCGATGGCATTTGTAGACTCAAACGTTTCAAAGATTACACTTCCTCACTCACTCAAGGCTATAGGACACAAGGCGTTCTATCAGTGCGATAAGCTCTCTCTCATTGTTTTCCAGAGCTACGATGCGCCTGTGCTCGAAGAGGAATTTGACCAGAATCTCTACGATTCCTTCGAAAATATCCCCTGCCTCGGTGAATATGAGATAACCTACAATATGGATACCGACGGTGACGGTGCTCTTGATCAGGTAACGTATACCTTCAAGGGACTCGAAATAATTCCCTACTATATGTGGAATATCTCATCGACAAAATACAACAACATATACTATGGTGCAAACTTTGTTGACTACATCGGATACGTAACAGAAGAAACGAGAAACTATTACAATATGGGCGAGCTCATAATGATCCGCCCCGCAAATGCGAGATACTATGATTCATTCATATATCAGCAGTACTTCAGCACTGTTATTGACGGCGCGGCATCCGCAGACGCTGTTACCACAGCCGCTATAAACGCTATAAATCTCATACCCACAAGCGGACTTACGCTTGAGGATGAGCATCTCGTAGCTGCGGCAAGAGAGGCGTACAACAAGATAGCCACTCCCGAGCAGCAGGTGCTTGTACACAACTACAACATTCTTACCACGGCGGAAAATCTCATCGCAGCGTACAAAAACGCTGCCAACAACGGAAGCGACGCTCCCGCAGAGCCCTCTCCCGACAACGCCAAGAAAGAGATAGACACCACCACCGTAGTAATTATGCTTATTGCCCTTGTTGCCGTAGCGGGTATAACCGTTGCCTTTGGAATCTGGTTCTTCCTCAAGCATAACAAGCCTGACTATAAGCTTGCCAGCGAAACGGAAGCAGAAGAAAAGGAAAACGCGTCCGAAAAGCCTGCTTACAGTACAGAGAGCTATGAGGAATCCGTTGCCAAGTTTGGAAACAGAGGACTCCTTACAATAGTCAAGCGCGTTGCACTCGGCATTGCCCTCGTTGCAGTGGTAATCGGCGGAGTTATGTTCATCATAACCAAGTGTGACGGCAATCCCTCTCCCTATGAGCAATATGAAAACGAGGGCTATAACGTCAGCGTAAAATTCGATGCAAACGGCGGTGTATTCACCACCAATACTTCGATAATCGTAGACTCCTACAACCTTGACAAGCTGCCCGATGCCGACGACGGAAGAAAATCCATCTCACTGCTTGATCCCGCTGATGCAATAAGAGGCGGTCAGGCATATCAGGCTGCAAAGGTCGGATACCACCTCGCAGGCTGGTACGCAACAAGAACAGAGGTCAAGGATAATGAAGGCAACGTCATCGGATACACTTACAGCAACAAATGGGACTTCAGCTCCAGCAGATATTACATAAAGGCGGACGGAAATTATTCCATTGACAAGCCCGTGCTTACTCTCTACGCTGCTTGGGTTCCCGACTTCACTTATGAATTCTATGCCGTAGATGATGCAGGCAATCTCACTCTGCTCGGCACTAAGGCTATGAATCCCACTCAAAGCACAGACATCAGACTGCCCTCCTTCAACGAGGCTACGGGCGGTACCGATGCAAATGATTTCCCCTATATTTCCGATATGACCTATAACGGTGTTTACAGCGATCCTGCTTGTACAGTGCCCGTTGATACTGACGTAATTCAGCATCACGGTATATTCGACGTAAATACCGCACAGGTTTCCAACACCACAATGAAGATCTACTGCAAGATGCTCGACGGCATACACTTCAGAATTTCAAGTGCCGACCAGCTTATAGAAAACGCTTACCTCAACGGTGTGTATACACTCGCAGACAATCTTGACTTTGAAGGCAAGAATTGGCCCGAGATATTCACCACGGGTAACTTCAGCGGTGCGATAATCGGTAACGGCTATACTATCAGTAACGTAACACTTGAGCAGAATGACAATTCCGTAACCAACTTCGGTCTGTTCGGACAGATTGTTGACGGTGCGAGAATTGAAAACCTCAAGCTTGATAACATTACCGTGAACGTTAAGGCGGGTAGCCGTCTTTCCGAGCCGAAATTCGGTATTATTGCAGGACTTATCTCCGACGGTGCTGACGTCAGAGGCGTCAAGCTCTGCAACTCGGAGATTGTGATATATACAAAGTCCACCGTTTCTATGACAATTCTCAAGCCCGAATACGGACTTGTATGCGGCATAGGTCAGACCACTGGTGTAGATTTCTCTATCGGAAACAAGGTAGAATTCTCCTCCTTTGGTGACAATGAAACGACTGCTCAGGACACTTACGTCTACACGTTAGACGAGAACGGCTGCTTCACCCTTACAAAGGTGGAGTAGCCCCCACTGAGGGTCTACTTGTTATTAAAAATACACACAGGAGATAAAGATGAAAAAAAGGATTATTTCTCTGCTGATCTGTATCGCTATGTGCTTTTCGGCAACATTAAGCCTTACAGGATGCAGTCAGAGTAAGGACGGCGACGGCTCGGAAGCATTCGTTATAATGATCGAGACGCTTGACGGTCTGTTCAATCCCTTCTTCTCAACGTCGGCAAACGACGGTACTATCGTGGCTATGACACAGATAGGCATGCTTGCATCCAAGCTGGATGAAAACAACGAGGCAGTTGTGGCATTCGGCGAGAATGAGGCTACCGTCACACTCGACTTTGAGGAAAGCCCGTTGAACGAGAACGGCGAAACGATCTACACCTTTGTTCTTAAAAACGGAATAAAATACTCCGACGGCCATCCTCTTACTATTGAGGACGTACTATTTAATCTTTACGTCTATCTTGACCCCGTATATACAGGCTCTGCCACGATATATTCTACGGACATCAAGGGTCTTGCGGCATACAGAAACCAGATGCCCGGTATAGACAACGATGACGGCAGCGAGGGTCTTATAAATTCCAATGCGGCGAGCCGCGCAGAGCAGCGTGTGCTCTCCCTCGTACAGCTCTACTGGAGCACGAGCAAGAAGATAAACGGTGCGAGTGCATCGTCTAACAACGTAAGCTACGAGCAGATGGTTGAAGCTATAAAGGGCTACAACATTCAGGCGGATGCAAACTATCTGAGTGCGGTTGCAACCTCGGATAAGCAGAGTGAGGTTACGTATCAGTACATGCTCGACGACTACGAGTTGGCTCTCAAATACTTTATGGAAGAGCTTGAGAGCGATTTCAAAAATGCAAAGGATTCCTACACGGAGTCCCCCTATAAGGAGCATGAGGAATTCCAGGACGAAGTATTCTGCTTCATGTTCACAGAGGGTTATATAACACCGAAATATCAGAAAATACCGGGCACAGACAAGGATGATAAATCCAAGTTTGATGAGCAAAACCCCTTTGAGTACAATTATGCTCACGAGAGCATAACAACAAAGGAGGCTGCCATAAACGAGGTTTACAGGGATAAGATAACCACAGCACTCGACGAGGTGCTTCTGTACTGGGCTACAGGCTCAAAGCTCAATACGGAGTTCACCGCCAAGGCTAAGGAGGTCATACTCCGCGAGGGCTCAAGTGACAGCCTTATTGTTCCGAGCATAGAGGGTATCGTATCTCTCGGTCACAAGACCGACGTTAAGACTGTTACGGTTAACGGTAACACGTACAACATCGCTCACGAGCATAATGATGACGGAACTCCCAAGAATGAGGGCGAATATGACGTATTGCAGATAACCGTTAACGGCGTTGACCCGAAGGCGGTTTGGAACTTTGCATTCTCCGTTGCGCCCCAGCACTACTACGGCAAGGGCAGTCCTGTGGAGGTGGACATCGATCATGATAAATTCGGTGTTCAATTCTCCTCATTTGACTTCATGAGAGACGTTCTTCAGACACCAAATAACAATAAGCTTCCAATGGGAGCAGGTGCATACAAGGTAACCGACCGTTCAGGCAGTGACAATCCCGGAAGAAACGATTTCTTCAGCAATAATATTGTATATTTCAAGGCAAACGAGTACTTTGAAACCGTTGGCGCAGGACTTAACAATCCCAAGATTGAGAAGGTGCGCTACCAGGTAGTAAGTGCATCAAACGCACTTGCAGCACTTGAGGAAGGCAGTGTTCATTACATCACACCTCAGTATTCAAAGGACAATTACTCCAAGATTAACGAGCTGACAGAGAGCCACTTTGAGAGCCTTGTTACAGAGCAGCTCGGTTACGGTTACATAGGCATAAACGCCTCAAAGGTAACCGACATAAACATACGTAAGGCACTGATGTGTGCAATGAACACCACGCTTGCTCTCGACTACTATGCGAGCAACACGGCATTCCAGATATACTGGCCGATGTCACAGGTATCGTGGGCATACCCCGACGGAAACGGTGACGATATAACCAACGGCAAGGACTACCCACAGGCGGGTAAGGGCTACGACAAGGCTACGGCGGAGTCGCTGATAAAGAAGTATATGCAGCTTGCAAATGCCTCTGAGGGTGACCCGAGACTGTCGATTACCTTTACGATTGCAGGCTCTAACCTCAACGACCACCCGACCTACAAGACCTTCCGTGATGCACAGGAGCTCCTCAACAGTCTTGGATGGGATATCAACGTAGAGCCCGATACTCAGGCTCTTACCAAGCTGGCGACAGGCTCACTCTCCGTATGGGCAGCCGCTTGGGGATCCACCATTGACCCCGACTTATATCAGGTATATCACAAAAACTCCACGGCTACCTCCACTCTTGCGTGGGGATACCCGTACATAACAAAGAACGGCTCTGCCGAGGAAAAGGAAATACTCAACAAGCTGTCCGAAAAGATAGAAGAAGCGCGTGAGACCACCGACAGAGAGGTGCGCTCCGAGCTCTACAAGACGGCAATGGGATATATCCTCGACCTGGCTATCGAGCTTCCTGTTTACCAAAGATCAACAGTATACGTCTACAACACAGACGTTATTGACCCTGATACAGTGCCTGACGTCGTTAACCCCTACTCTTCACCTCTTGACAGAATTTGGGAGCTTGACTTTACAGACTCTGCAAAGGTGTCAAAGGGCGGCATCAGCAAGGAGACAACCGTTATAGCGGCAACAGTTGCCATTGTAGTTGTCGGAGGCGGCGCTGCATCTCTGTTCGTTATAAACGACAAGAAAAAGAAAAAGAACTCTCCTATGTCGTACATATTAAAGCACGCTGTTAAGGTGCCGTGTGATACTGCAAAAGAGAGCGAAAAAAAGCACGAGGAGGAGCATAGATAATGTTAAAATACATACTTAAGCGTATTGGATTATCCATAGTTATCCTTCTCGGCGTATCGCTTATAATATATTTTCTTATAAGACTTATGCCCGTTGACTTCATTCAGAACAAGGTCAACGCAATGAATCAGTCAAACTCCGTACCTGCCGATGCCGTTGAAAATCTCTATGAGATGTACGGACTTGACAACAGCGGCTTCAAGGGTATTGTAAAGGGATATTTCAACTGGCTGAAGGCGCTCGTAAGATTTGACCTCGGTAAGAGCTTCGTTGACTATGCGCCCGTATCCGAGGTTATCGCAAAGAATATGGGAGTATCGTTTGCGGTAGCTCTGATAGCAACCGTGTTTGAATTTATGATAGCAATACCGCTCGGAATTACGGCGGCAACGCATCAGTATTCATTCCGCGACTATCTTGTAACCGTACTTGCGATGATAGGTATTTCCCTGCCCTCGTTCTTCTTCGGTCAGATGCTCAAAAACGTGTTTGCCCTCAATCTCGGCTGGTTCCCGAGCAACGGTACTCTATCGGGTACAGGCTCTGCGACAGGTCTGGCGCTCATACCGGACTATCTGGCGCATATGTTCCTACCTATTCTCACGGTGGTAATACTGAGTATAGGTCCGAGAATGAGAATGACGAGAACCAATATGCTCGAGGTTATGAACTCCGACTACATCCGTACCGCAAGAGCAAAAGGCCTTACAGAAACAAAGGTTATATATAAGCACGCATTCCGCAACACGCTTATCCCTCTCGTTACAACGCTCGCCGGCCTGCTCCCGTCACTCTTCTCGGGTGCAATAATCACAGAGCAGGTGTTCGGACTTGACGGTATCGGTAATATCGCTCTCAACAGAATGATGCAGGGTGATATACCGTTCATTATGGGATACAATATGTTCCTGGCTATGCTTAGCGTACTCGGAGTATTGCTCTCCGACCTTATGTACGTAATAGTTGACCCCAGAGTCAAGCTTGATTAAGGAGGTCGTTATGGAAGAAAATAAAATTCTTATGAACGAAGAGCCCGATAACGCTCCCGAAATCAGCTCCCCCGATACAGACAATGCTCCCTTGGATAAAAACGTCAAGCTGATGTCACCTATGCAGATGGTGCTGAGGCGCTTCTTCCGCTCAAAGCTCAGTATCGTCGGACTTATAATGATAATCTCGCTGTTCCTCTTCGCAACATTGACGGCCGCGTTCGTTCCCTGCAGTGGATTGCTCCTAACGGCGAAAAGAGAATGTTTCCTGACGCCCCGGGTAAAGGCGTGTTCTGGTCAGTCGCTCTCAAGTCGGAT
>JAZNHE010000112.1:0-2642 GCA_045576795.1 Eubacteriales bacterium
CGTCGTATGGTAAAACTATGATATGCAAGCGAAGTTGCAGATTCATTGCTTTTGCCCAATCATTGAGTTGCAAGCCATGCGATGCTTGATTTAGGTGGTAGCCAAGATGTTGAATAACCCTGCCGATAATATGTTGCTGCACTTTGCCCACATAAAGCGTATTTTCTCTTGCTACTGCTTTTTTTAGTACACGAGGTGTATATTTGGGCAATTGGCTGACGGTTTGTTTGATTTGCTCTGCGTCATAGGGCGATGTAATCTCCCAACGATACAAGCAAGGCAATTCATCTACTTCGGCTAATTGGTCAAACATCATCTTAAAAGGTGTTGCATAACGGACATCTTCTAAGTTGCGGTATTTGTCTTCGAAATCTTTGCTATCAATTTCAAAAGACATTTCTTTTACAATACCGATTTCTGCGAGGTGGTGAAAACGAGCACTGTACAAATCTGCGATTTCACGAACAAAATCTTTTTCCATAATTGTAGTGATTTATAAGTTGTTGATATATATACAAAAAAAACTGCCCTCACTTACTGGCAGGTAGGCTCTGGAATGGCCTGTGTCCCAAATAAGCAAAAGCAGTCTACACCATACGGTGGACTGACTCAACTTATCTTCCTTGGGCACAGATGAATTTTCCAGATTTACCTGCCAAGCCGATACGCTGATACGTCTAAAAAATATGTCGTGCAACGATATGCGTTGCAAATAATTTACAATTTACCCTGAAGAATAGATTTGGCGCATGGCTTCAATCTTTGCTTGTATTGCTCAATGCAAAAAGAGATGAAATACGAAATTTCGCTGCTACGCATATCAATTCTTTTGGATATTTAGATGCAAAGTTACACTTTTTTTTCAAGTTGCGCAAGAAAAATCGCAGTTGGGGACGATTCGTTATTTATAGTTTTATTTTTCTGCTTTTCTTTGACTATTGGCATTATAAATTCATTTTCTTATATCGCTAACCCATTTTGCCTGTAAGGTAGGCTTTCGTGCGTTCGTCATTAGGATTTGAAAACATGACTTCCGTGTCGCCGTATTCTACTAACTCGCCGAGATACATGAACATCGATTTCGATGATATACGTTTGGCTTGTCCCATATTATGCGTGACAATCAATATCGTGACCTCTTTCTGAAGTTCTAACAGCAATTCTTCTATATGTTTCGTTGCTATAGGGTCGAGAGCGGAGGTAGGCTCGTCCATCAGCAGGATGTCGGGCTGCATCGCCAAGGCGCGTGCAATACAAAGTCGCTGCTGCTGTCCTCCAGAGAGGAAGGTGCCTTTCTTGTTCAGCACGTCTTTCACCTCGTCCCAGAGCGCTACATTCCTCAGGCATCGTTCCACTGTAGAGTCTTTCTCGTCTTTGGAGAGTCGTATGCCGTTTAAGGTGAATCCCGACAAGACATTATCGTAAATGCTCATCGTAGGGAAAGGTGCCGGACGCTGGAATACCATTCCCACTCTGCGGCGTACATCGATAGGTTCCATAGTAAGAATGTCGTCGCCATTGAGCAGTATCTCGCCATCGACGCGTATGTTAGGATAAAGATTGTGCATCAGGTTGACAGCGCGTAACAATGTCGATTTGCCGCATCCCGAAGGTCCCATGATAGCGGTGATGGTTTTTCTTTCGATGGCTGCCGACACATATTTCACTGCCATCGTCTGCTTGGTATATGACACGCAAGTCTTCTTAAATTCGAGTATAGGTTTTATTGATTCCATTTTTTTGCAAGATATTTAGCTGTGATATTTAATGTTAATACGAATAATAAAAGGAATAACGAAGCGCTCCAGATAAGGTCTTGAAGATAAGGGTCGTTAAAGAACTCCCATATTAATAAAGGTACTGCCGATATTGGTTTGTCGATAGACCATCGTATGAGAGAGCAACCTAAGGCTGTGAACATTAGCGGCGCTGTCTCTCCGATGACGCGTGAGATGGCGAGGAGCACTCCGGTGAAGATGCCTCCGAAAGCCGCAGGGAGCTGTACTTTTAACATCACCCGTGCGCGGTTGCCTCCGAGTGCCAAGCCTGCTTCTTTAAGAGAAGCGGGTAGTATCTTCAGCGTCTCTTCTGTGGAACGAATGATGAGCGGCAACATCATGATAAAAAGCGCGACGCTACCTGCAATGGCGGAGTATCCTTTCATCGGGGCGACGACCCAGATATAAGTGATGATGCCTATGATGACTGAGGGCGTGCCTTGTAATAAGTCGGTGAGATAACTCACTATAATGGCGAAACGACTCTTGGAGTTTTCAGCGAGGAAAGCTCCGCATAAGATGCCGATAGGTACGGCGAAGACTACCGCCATGCCGAGTATTATCATGGTGCCGATGATACCATTGGCGATGCCTCCTGGTATTGGCTCTCCTGCCTCTATGGCTTTCATGGCTTTGTAAGCAGTGGGCGTAGGCTCGGTGAAGAAAGACCACGAGAGTTGGTCGTAGCCACGAAACAGCACTTCTCCTATGATGGCGAACAACGGAACCGCTGTGAGTGCGGCGAGAATGCATATCGTCCATAGCATCACTTTGTCGGTGGTCAGACGTTTTTTTATTTTTGAATGTGTCATAATGTTAAGAAATACGAGCGCGTTTGATCATAATTTTACCTATCATATTTAT
>JAZNHE010000113.1:0-96639 GCA_045576795.1 Eubacteriales bacterium
GTGTTTTACGTCGTTTTTTTGGGGCCTTGTGCGCCCTGTCATTTTAATGCGCAAACTCCGTGCCGACAAACAACCGCACAAACCACTAAAATCCTCGCGCAAAACATCCTATAAGCGCCCCTAAAAAACCGATAAAAAGGACAAGTGAGCCATCGTACAACCGTGCTCACTTGCCCGTTTTTTACATTGCTGTCAAACGGCTCTGCCGTATGACGCATTTATCAAATTATAATTATCTCTGAATTCTTCCGGAGCCGTCGCCGCCTGCAAGCTTCTCAACCTCTGCGAGAGTAACCATGTTGTAGTCGCCCTCAATGGAGTGCTTAAGCGCGGATGCAGCTACTGCAAACTCAACAGCCGCCTGAGTGGACTTGCCGTTAAGGAGGGAGTAGATAAGACCACCGCCAAAGGAGCCACCGCCGCCTACACGGTCGATGATGTGAAGCTCATACTTCTTGGAGAAGCAGTACTCATCATCCTTTACGTTATAGAGCATAGCGGACCAACCGTTATCAAATGCGGAATGGCTCTCACGGAGAGTAATAGCAACGTACTCAAAGCCGAACTTGTCAGCGAGCTGCTTTGCAACGGACTTGTAGCCCTCGTGATTAAGCTTACCGCCGGAAATATCGGTAGCCTCTGCCTCGATACCGAATACGTCCTTTGCATCCTCCTCGTTGGAAATGCACACGTCAACGTACTTGCAAAGCTCTGTCATTGCCTCGCGAGCCTCTGCTCTTGTCCAGAGCTTACCACGGTAGTTGAGGTCGCAGGAAATCTTAAGGCCGTGAGCCTTTGCTGCCTTGCAGGCATCCTTGCATATTTCTACAACGTTAGCACCGAGCGCGGGAGTAATACCTGTAAAGTGGAACCAATCAGCACCGTCGAAGATCTTATCCCAATCAAAGTCCTCGCGAGCCGCCTTGGAGATAGCGGAGTTTGCGCGGTCGTAAATGCACACGGATGCACGCTGTGAAGCGCCCTTCTCGTTGAAGTAGATGCCCACTCTGTCACCGCCTCTTACTATC
This sequence comes from Eubacteriales bacterium, assembly GCA_045576795.1. Lineage (GTDB taxonomy): Bacteria > Bacillota > Clostridia > Oscillospirales > CAG-272 > UBA1740. The sequence continues at coordinate 1,029 of JAZNHE010000113.1, forward strand.
ATAGAGGTGTCAACGCCATATCTGCGAAGACTGTTAATAGCTGCCTGACCGATTGCGTGTGCAGGAAGCTTGGTAACGTAAGCTGCATCAAGACCGTAATTGGCGAGAGAAACTGCTACGTTAGCCTCACCGCCGCCAAAAGTAAATTCTACGTGATCACACTGTACAAATCTCTCATAGTTGTACGGCTGAAGACGGAGCATAAGCTCACCAAAAGTAATAACCTTCATTTGTAATAATTCCTTTCAGTTAAACATATTATTTATTATACTTTGCGTTTTACATACACATACATTGTACCAAAAGGAAATAAAAAAATCAAGAGATTTTTCCGAAAAGTAGTCCTTATACGAGTTATTTTGGTGCTTATATTAAAATTCCATCTGTTTTGGTACGGTTTGACAAAAAAACAAGGTCCCGCCGAGCGAGACCTTCAGGTTATATAAGCTTGATTTCATCAAGGCAGGTGCGACAGATTTTCTTGCCCTTGAATTCCTCTATTCCTTCGTCGCTTCCGCAGAAGCTACAGCTGGGTACATATTTTGTGAGTATTATCTTATCTCCGTCTACGTAAAACTCAACCGGATCGGAATTTGCGATATCCATCTTCTTGCGCATTTCCTTCGGTATAACTATTCTGCCAAGCTCGTCAACGTTTCTTACAATCCCTGTAGCTTTCATACGTGTTGTCCTTCCTTCCAATAAAATCGATATGTAATTTGAAATTTCAATATAATATGACGTGTGCCGTCATTTACAGTTATTCTATCACAAACACTTAAGTAGTGTCAAGAGCTTTTGATATTTTAATGCGCGGAAATCAAAGACGGCAAACAGATAAGGAGGTTGAAATGAATGAATTAAAAGCTATGCGCAGCCCACTGTTTTCACGCACGGCGGCGTACTTATCGACAGAGCTTGTCCTTGAAATAGAGGGCGTGTGCATCCGTCACGGAGGCATATCCTCGCTCAACGAGATAAGACTGCGCTCAAGAGGTCGCTCATCACTGGTGGTATCGGGCCGCAACGTCATGCTTAAATCAAAAATTTCCGCGGACGAGTTATACTCTATATTCAAAAGGCTATGCGACATGGCGGTTTTTGCTCACAAGGACGACGTGTGCCGCGGATTTATCTCGTGCGAGGGAGGTATGCGCGTCGGAGTAGTAGGCACTGCAAGATACGACTCGGATAAAATAGTCGGCATCAGCGACGTATCTACACTGGCATTTCGTTTCCCGAGCAGTGAGTGCTACTTTGCCCCCGAAGTATATCGAGAATGGCAGATGCGCGGTGGCGGCGGTATTCTGGTATGCTCTCCATCGGGCGGAGGCAAGACTACGTTTATACGTGCTATGGCGCGTGAAGTGGGCAGACGTGGTGAAAAAAGAGTGGTTGTAATAGACGAGAGATGTGAGTTTGACCACACGGCATACTGCGACTGTGCCGTAGATATTCTAAGAGGGTACAAGCGTGCCAAGGGCATAGACATAGCGATACGCACGCTCTCTGCCGAGGTAATAATAGCCGACGAGATAGGCACACCCGAGGATGCCGAGGCACTGATAGAGGCTCTCGGCACGGGAGCCGAGGTCATCGCCACGGCTCACGGCAGGGACGTTACGGATGCCTCAAGACGAAAATACATAAGACAACTGATAGAATACGGCATATTCGACAAGGGCGTGAGCATTATGCGGCAAAGGGACAGGTTTACTTACAGACTGACAGAGCTTGGCGAAATCGAAGAAAAAGCTCACACGGATACGGAGGTAATCGTATGATAGCGGTCGGAGGCGTGATAATTCTTCTCGTCACGGTTATGGTTTGGCGTATGTATGCCGAATATCTTGGCGCGAGGCGTGAGAGCTGCCGCAGCTTCTTGAAAATGCTCATCGATATGAGAGATAAGATGTACTGCTATCTCATATCCCCGAGAGAATGGGCAGAAAAATATGAGGGATCGGATATATACGGCTTTGTAGAAAAAATCAAAAACGGACAAGAGCTGTATTCCGCATATACAGAGTGTCGGACAAACATCTCCATTCCCGATGCCGCCGACTCTGTGCTACGCGATTATTTCAGCCGTGTGGGAGAGAGCTACGTAGAGAGTGAGCTACTCGCGGCAGACCGCGCAATAGACGAGCTCAGGAGAATAGAGGCGGTCAGTCAAGAGGAGGTATCTAAAAAAACAAAGGTTGCAGGAGCACTGCTCGGTGCGTTTTCCACGGGAATTGTGATCCTTATACTGTAAAGAGGTTGATATGGATGTTGATTTGATATTAAAGGTTGCCGGTGTCGGTATGATTGTTGCCGTAGTGTGCCAGATTCTCAGCAAGGCGGGGCGAGAGGAGCAATCCACTCTCGTTTCCATAACCGGAATAGTTATAATTCTACTCATTCTGATAGAAGAGATAGGCGTACTGCTCGACACGCTCAAGAGGGTGTTTGGATTATGAGCGAGTGGATAAAGCTGATAGCTTATGCTATGATAACACTCTTTCTCGGAGTGATGCTGAAAGAATTCGGCTTCCACGGTGCCAGGCTTTTCTCAATTCTCGGCACGGTCACGGTGATAGGTGCTCTCGTTATATCCGTAGGCAACATCACGACGGAGAGCAGCTCCTTCTTGAACGGAACAGATGCAAAATACACGGCTATGATACTCAAAATTATAGGAATAGGATACGTCAGCGGAATATGCTCGGACATCTGCGCGGAGCTTGGAGAGTTGGGACTGTCGGGCGCGGTAAGCCTGATAGGCAGAATAGAGATAATTCTCATTTCTCTTCCCTGCGCAAAGGAAATAATTGAGAGAGGACTGGAAATGATATGAGGCTCTCAGAAAAGAAAAAATTAATCAAAACAGGCTTTATTTTGGCCACGGCTATTGTCCTCATGCTTCTCATCGGAGTAAGAGCCTCCGCAGAGGATACCACTGCCGAGAGGAGCGAATACAGTCTTATCAACGAGGACGTTGAGGGAATAATAGACAGCTTTGGCTCCATTCTGCCGGGTGGTATGGAGGATATGGACGATATATCAAGCATCGGTGATAAGGTAGGCTTCAAATTTCTTCTTGAGGGAATGATAGACATTATTCGCGGCGAGGGAGGAGAGCTTGTCACCTTTCTTCTTATGCTATTCGGTGTCGCCTTGATTTTGTCGCTTTCATCCCAGCTTGACGGCAATATTAACTCCGCATGCAAGGGAGGCGTGTCGATAATTTCAGCGGCAATACTCATAAATCACATCTTTCCGAGGGTGGAGGAATGTATAAGCTCACTCGATGAAATACACTCCTTTTTCGGTGCGGTAATTCCTGTTGCCGCGATGGCAAACGCCCTTGGAATGTCACCTGCGACCGCCTCCGCACAATCGGTAGGCATGAGCCTCACACTGCAGCTCTTTTCATCCTTCAGCGGAAAATTCTTGCTCGGATTATCGGGAATAATGCTTACGGTATCCGCTCTTACCGGCCTTGATAACGGCATCTTTTCAAAAATAAACAAAAGCATCAAAAATCTTTTTACCACAGGACTCGGAATTCTGACAACTCTGCTCGGTGCGACCTTCTCTCTGCAAAGCCTGATAACGTCGGCACAGGACGGAGCCGCCATGAAAACCGCAAGATACGCCATCTCAAATATGATACCGATGGTCGGCAGCACAGTGTCAGGTGCGCTATCAACTCTGGCAGGAGGAGTGACGTATGCCAAGGGCGTTATCGGCGGAGGCTCGATAGCGGTTATACTGTCGCTGATGCTATCACCCCTCCTAACCCTCTTACTGTATCGACTGTGTATTAACGCAGTACTGTTTTTCGTCGGAATATGCTCCGCTACCGAGGCGGAGGGAATGCTCGGAGCATTTGCGTCGGCAATAGATTGTGTTATAGCGGTATATGCCCTCACCGCCGTTATATACATAGTCCAGCTGGCAATATTCCTGAAGGGAGGTGCGAGTATTGCTTAAGGAGTACGCGACCGCCCTGATAAAATCCTCTCTCATCATAGCCGCAGCACTTGAAATTGCTCATTCAAGAATGAAGAAAAGCTCGCGCCTTGCGGCAGGATTAATACTGATATGCATAATAATGCTACCTATTATTGACATTATTGCAGATAATGGGTTGGATTTTTCCTTTGACTATGATTTTATTCAAGACGATTATGATAATATGAGTGACGAGGCGATAGAGGCCTCATTTGAAAAAGGTATAGAAAAATACATTGCCGAAAAATGCGGTATCGCCCCGTCAGACGTCAAGGTGAATGCGGATAAATTCAGCCTTGAGGATATGAGGGCGGAGCGAATATACGTTACTCTCAGCGGCAAGGGTATATTCTCCGATTACAAGGCTCTTGAGGAGCTGATAGAAAAAGAATTCACCCAAGGTGGAGATTGTGAGGTAAGACTCGATGTTTAAGCACGGATTTTTGAAATTTATCAAGGATAAAAAGGATATTATGAAAATAGCGCTCGTGCTCTCTCTTGGGCTATTGCTGATATTTATCGGAGGGCGTAACAAGAACACGACTAAGGATGACGGAGAGCTTGAGGAAAGAGTTACCTCCATTTGCGAGTCGATTGACGGAGTCGGAGAGTGCAAGGTTATGATATATTACAAAAATGAAGCCACACGAACCGATGACAAGCACGTAGACAGTGTTGTTGTGGTCTGTGAGGGCGCAGACTCTCTCGAAATAAGAAAATCCCTGACAGAAACACTGTCATCCCTCTTCGGGATAGGCACCAACAGGGTTCGTATTGAAAAAATGGCTGTGAAAAACTAAAAAAATCAAAAAAGCCCGGAATATTGCTTCAACTCCGGGCATAAGGTGTAATAGCAACGAAACAAGGAGAATTTTACACAATGAAAACCGAAAAATTAAAAAAGCTTTTTTCTTCCAAGGTTACCAAAAGCCTTGCAGTAGTACTCGTCGTCGTGCTGATAGGCGCAGCAGTATTCGTAAACTATAAGCTGTTTTACGATCCTGTAGATGCTATGGGCTTCGGCGACAACAACATGGATGACAATTACAACGACTCTGCAAGCACAGGCGGAAGCAATGAAGAAAATTACTTCACCGCAACCGTTCTCAACCGCCAGCAGTCGCGTGATGAAGCAATCGATGTACTTAAAATGGTAAGCGAGAGTGACGAATCAAGCGAAGAGGCAAAGGCGGAAGCAAGTGCCAAGATCTCACAGATCGCAGTTGATATCCAGAACGAGAACAACATTGAAACGCTTGTAAAGGCAAAGGGCTTTGAGGATTGCGTAGCAATAATATCCGACGGTGCGGTAAGCGTTATCGTAAGTGCCGAGACTCTTCAGGCGGCAGAGGCGGCGCAGATTCTTGCCATAGTATATGATACGACCGGCATCAATCCCGAAAACGTCAGCATTATAAACAAGTAAAATTCACACGGCTCACCATATCAGCCGTACATAGACTCCAAAAGTCAAAAGGCTTGAGCGAAGTGCCAACCACGGTGCTTCGCTCCTTTTTGCTTTCCCACATCACCGTTTACACCGACTCAAATCGCATCCGATAACCGTACTGCCCCTCAGAGCCACTGCGTATCTATCGACCGCCGCGTAGCACCGCGCTTTATGCTTTATTTCCGCGTTGACGTGATGCGCGACCGATAAGTTCATCCAAAAAGCACCGAAAACTCCCCCATATATACGATTCTCTTCAAAATGCAAATATCTATAAATTATTGACAATATTCTCAATATATGCTAAAATGTAATAGTAAAGTATATTTTAAATTGGAGATTACAAAATGAAAAAGCTTAAGGTAGGCATTATCGGTGCAACCGGAATGGTCGGTCAACGCTTTATAATGCTGCTAAACGACCACCCATATTTTGAAATAAACGCGCTCATAGCAAGTCCGCGCTCCGCAGGTCAGAAGTACGGAAAAGCAGTGCTCGGAAGATGGAAAATGGCATCCGCCTGTCCCGAGAGAGTGCTCAATATGACAGTTATCTCCTCCGACGACGTTGATACGGTCGGCGAGCTGTGCGACTTCGTATTCTGCGCGGTGAGTCTGTCAAAGGATGAAACACGTGAGCTTGAGGAAAGATACGCGAAGCATGAAATCCCCGTCGTATCCAACAATTCAGCTAACAGATGGACACCCGACGTGCCAATGGTCATTCCCGAGGTCAACAGCGAGCATATCGCGGTCATAGAGGCGCAAAGAGCAAGACTCGGTACAAAGCGAGGCTTTATAGCAGTAAAGCCAAATTGCTCCATCCAATCATACGTCGGAGCACTGACTCCTCTTATGAAATACGGCATAAAGGAGATAGCCGTGACGACTTATCAGGCTATCAGCGGCGCCGGAAAGACGTTCAAGGAGTGGCCCGAGATGATAGATAACCTCATCCCCTACATCGGAGGTGAGGAGGAGAAGAGCGAGCGCGAGCCGTTGAGAGTATGGGGTAAAATCGAGGACGGTAAAATTCTTCCGGCAGCTACCCCCGTTATCACAAGCCAGTGTCTCAGAGTCCCCGTTACCGACGGTCACATGGCGGCCGTATTCGTAAAATTTGAAAACAAGCCCACAAAGGAGCAGATACTTGCCGATTGGGCAAGCTTTGAGGGGAAGCCGCAGACACTCGGTCTGCCGTCAGCACCCGAGCATTTCCTCACCTATTTTGAGGAGGATAACCGTCCGCAGACCCGTCTTGACAGAGATATTTACGGCGGTATGGGCGTTAGCGTGGGAAGATTGCGCGAGGATAACCTCTTTGATTACAAATTTGTCGGACTGTCGCACAACACCCTGCGCGGTGCAGCCGGCGGTGCGGTTCTTATCGCGGAACTCCTCTACAAAGAGGGCTATCTGACAGCCAAATAATTTTTTCAAAAGGATGTTAAAATGAATATATCAAAATACAAAGCACTGCTTACGGCAGTTGATATGGGAAGTCTCTCGGGTGCGGCAAACAAGCTCGGATACACCCAATCGGGACTTACCCATATGATGAATGCGCTCGAGGATGAATTCGGCTTCTCCATTCTTCAGCGAGGCTATTACGGTATAAAGCTCACGCCTGCAGGCGAGAGGATAATACCCAAGATACGCCAGCTCGTTATGTGCGAAGAAACTCTTGAGAATGAAGTCGAGTTGGTTAAGTCATACGGCGATAACGTGTTGAGAATAGGCGCATTCTCGAGTATGACAAGCACGTGGTTGCCCGGTATCGTGGAAAAATTCAACCACGAATTCCCCGACATTACAATAAACATTCAGACCGGTACGGTAACAGAGCTTTACGGCGGTCTTGAGGAGGGCAGATTTGACGTCTGCTTCGGTACAAAGAACCCCAAGTACGACTTCAAGTGGCTCGCTCTCGGACAGGACAGGTTCTACGCCATACTCCCCAAGGACTACCCTACCGAGGGTGATGAGTTCAAAATTACAGGCTTCAACGGTACAAAATTCCTTATGCCCGGTCTCGGATTTGATGACGATATAAGCGCGGTGTTCAGCGAATACAACGTCAAGCCCTTTGTTACACCCACATACGTTGACGACCCTGCTATCATCTCAATGGTTGAGCACGGTCTCGGAATAAGTATGCTGTCCGAGCTGATTATAGCAGGACGTACAGACTCGGTAAAGGTGCTTCCGATAGTCCCCGAGGTGTCGCGCACCCTTGCCCTCTCGACAAAGCAGGACAAGGTTATGACCCTACCTATGAAGCGTCTTGTTGCTATAACCAAAGAGTTTGCAAAGGCTATGAATTGATTTTTGGTTATTTTGAATAAATTTTAACCGTATTTTTTGTTAGCGCGCACACGCGATAAGATGTTGACAACAGCCATATAAAAATGTATAATTATAATAGTATAAAACGGATACTTATACCGTCGCTGCGAGCGACAGAAAGAATGAAAGGCTATAGGTACTAAAATGAAAAAGTTATTGGCAGTGCTTCTTTTGCTCACCGTACTTGTTTGCGGCAGCTCTTGTAAGCGTATTTCTTCCGTTCCCGTAGGCAAGCCTAACGTATATGAGATTGCCGAATCCTCAAAGCCCACAAAGGTTACAACTGAGGTTAACTACGTTACCAACGCCGGTGACAAGCTCAACGGCTATTACGTAACAACAATAGACGGGAACGATACCGTATTTGAGTATACATACGACAGACTCGCTACTCCCGCAGAGTCAATCGAGGACGGCTCTAACAGCCGTATCAAGACCGTTGAGGGCGTTATCTACTACCACGACGGTGTTTATTCAGGCGATCAGGAGGAGTGGAAGCCCGGCACAGGCACAGCTTTCGACCTCAAGCTTAATATCAAGAAGTCCAATCTCAAGGACATCTCCTTCAATGACGATAAGACAATTCTCACCGCAAAGGTTTCTCCCGACAAGGCACCCGAGGTGCTTGGAACAAACCTCAATGCTACCGGTGACATCTCTCTCGTTGTTGAGACAAACGGCGTTAATCTTACAATGGTTACAATTTCCTGCACCACAGCTAACGGAACAATGACTATAAGAACCTCTTATACGTACAACGTGCAGGATCTCTTCCCTGAAGAAGCGTAATAACCGCAGAAAGGACAAATATAATGAAAAAGATAATTGCACTTGCACTTGTCATTTGTCTTTGCGTACCTGCTCTCTTCTCTTGTACCAAAATAAAGACAAAGAAGACAGTAGACAATCTCGCAGACAAATATGCGGTAAGCCAGCCTACCAAGGTTATCGCAACAACCAAGCAGACTGTTAACGAGCTTGAGCTCAACGCCTCATACGAGGTTGTAACAGGATACGTTGATAACGCTCCTGCGTTTGTATATCACTCCACTGTTGAATCTATCAGAAGTGTTGAAGAGGGTGGAGAGAATGAAGAAATCAAGGAACTCATAGAGGTTACCTCCAATACTATCGAGGGTATCGAGGGTAAGGGTGTTCGTTCCAACGGCGGCAATTGGAATGCAGAGGCAAGTCTGTGGTCCATCGGACGCGGACGTATGGCTCTCAACCTCAGCCACAAGCTCCTCGAAAACGTAGAGTACAAGGATAATACCTTCAAATGTACCGTTCCTCACGAGAATGTTGCCGAGGTTCTCGGCTCAAGCTATGCTGATGACATAGCAGGCGACGTTACTTTGGTAATCGTAGATGACGGTGCGGTTGTAACCTCTATTGAGCTGTTCTACAATCTCACTGCCAATGCTGATGCACACATTACAACATCTTCAATGCACGTAAAGGTTGTTTACACCTACGACATTGAGCAGATCAACATAGACTAAGGAGGTAAAGTAACTATGAAAAAGATAATAGCAATTGTTCTTGTGGTTGGCTGCCTTCTCGCTATGTCATCCTGCTCGTTCTTTAAGAAAAAGGCAGATCACACAGGTCTTTCATCCGTTCAGAGTGCAATCGATTCATCCGCACCCAAGAGTGCTGATATAAACGTAGAGTTCAACTCCACTCTCGGTAAGCTCGAGGGTGAGTACGACGTAGTTTACAACGAGGATGGCACTGCTACCGTTGACTATACATACGAAAAGTTCAATAACTTTGACGCAGACACCGCAGTACGCGACGGTGTAACCTCTGAATTCAGCGGTACTGTTGTTGTTGCCGCAGACGGCTCTGTAAGCGGTCTTGATGGTGTTGCATCTGTTGAGGCAGTTACGTTCGAGCTCAATCTCAACCCCGATAAGATTTCCTCTTACGAGGCAGGCTCCAGCATCCTTACCGCAAAGGTTCCTGCTTCTAACACCGCTTCCGTTCTCGGCGTTGCTATTGATGCAGATGTTGAACTTGTTGTTACAACAGGTGCTGACAGAGTTACCTCCGTGGTTATGACGTACGCTCTTACTAACGGCACAGTAACAATCACAGCAGTATATCATTATTAATACTTATTATATAGAATAGCGTGATGCCGAGTAAGGCTTCACTCTAAAAGATAATTTTGAAAAATACGGTATATCTCGAAAGAGGTATGCCGTATTTTTTTGTGTATGCAGATGCGAGTCTTGTCAGAAAACTTGAGAGCCATCGATAAACATAAAAAAAGCCTCCCTTCACACAAGGGAGGCTCTACTAAACAGAAAATTATATTGTCTATTATCAAGTGCAACACTTTTAAGAAATGCGATATATCATCAGACACAGATTACTCTCGCACTATTTACCGCGCTTTCGGAGTCTTGTTGCTTTAAGAAAACAGCTCCTCAATCATTCGCACAGCCGAGAGCGCATCCGGAGCATAAATATCCGCCCCTATCTTGTCCGCGTACGTCCTTGTAAGAACTGCGCCGCCCACCATTATCTTGACGTCGGGCATTTCCTCTCTTACGTATTTCACCGTTTCCTCCATAGAGGCAAGTGTCGTAGTCATAAGAGCGCTGAGTCCGAGGACGTGCGCACCTGTTGTACGCAGTGCCGACAATACCGTCTGCTTATCCACATCACGGCCGAGGTCTGTTACGGAATATCCGTAGCTCTCAAACACAAGCTTAACTATATTCTTTCCTATATCGTGTATATCGCCCTTCACAGTGGCTAAAACCACACGCCTGCCCTCATCGAGCTCGTTTTTGGGTGTTCTCTCCCGTATTACGGTAAAGGCGGAATTGGCAGCCTCCGCGCTCATAAGCAGATTTGGCAGATACAGCTTTTTAGCCTCGTAAAGCTCACCGACTCTGTTGAGCGCAGGAATTATCTCATTATTGATAATGTCCATACCCGTGTTTTCGGAAAGCATATCAAGGCATATTCTCTGTGCCCTATCCTTGAGCCCCTTTTCAATCGTATATGCAAGCGACTGCACGTTATCCGCACTGCTCTGCTCCTTTGCCATCATATCCGTCTGAATGTCGGAAAACCTGTTAATATACGCCTCACATCCGTCAAGGACTCCCGATAGTGCAAGATGCGAATAATATGCATCCATCATTCCCTCACTCTCGGGATTTATTATAGCCAGGTCAAGGCCGTGTGCCAGAAGAGCCGAATAGAATGCCGAATTTATCACGTCACGCCGCGGCAAGCCAAACGACACGTTAGATACACCGAGCGAGCATTTGTATCCCTTTTCCTTTAGTGCCTTAACCGTATCAAGAGTTATCCTTGCATTGCGGCAATCAGAAGCTACCGTAAGAGCGAGTGGGTCAAATATAAGCTCACGTTTATCTATACCGTACTTCTGTGCATAGAGGACTATTCTGTCGGCAATCCTTACACGCCCCTCGCACGTGTCGGGAATCCCCCCCTCATCCATAGTAAGAGCTATAACGGCTCCGCCGTATTTCTTGACAAGTGGGAATATTCTGTCCATACTCTCGTAAGAGCCTGTAACGGAGTTGACGAGCGGCTTGCCGCAATACACTCGCATAGCGGCTGCCATAACCTCGGGAGCTCCCGTATCTATCTGAAGCGGAAGGTCAACAACCGCCTGTATTTCCTTTACTGCGCGCACCATTGTGCTGACCTCATCGACGTCTGCAAGACCTACGTTAACGTCGAGTATATGCGCTCCGTGCTCCTCTTGAGATATGGCGAGGGAGAGAATATACGACATGTCCCCCTCTCTGAGTGCCGTTTTAAGACGAGGCTTACCCGTGGGATTTATTCTTTCGCCGACGACCATCGGAGTGTCGCCTATCGTCAGCGCGTGGGTATACGAGGACACAAGAAGTGTCGATTTTTCTGTAGGTGGGATATACTGAATATCTCTCACCTTATCCCTCATACGCTCTATATAGAGAGGTGTAGTGCCACAGCAGCCGCCAACTATGTGAGCACCGAGAGAGCATATTTTTGCCATCTGCTCGGCAAATTCATCGGCAGATAAATCATACACGCTCTCCCCGTTCTCCACTCTTGGAAGCCCTGCATTTGGGTTTACTATAACGGGTAGCGAGGAATACTTCAGCAATTCACAAGCCACGCCCATCATACCGATAGGCCCAAGCGCACAATTCACGCCTATGGCTGATACTCCGAGTCCCTCAAGCATTGCAACCATTGCCGCAGGGTCTGCTCCCGTCATCAGCTTTGCATCGGTGCCAAAGGCACAGGTCACAAAGACGGGTAAGCTGCTGTTTTCACGGGCGGCAAGCACTGCTGCGCGGGTTTCATACATATCTCCCATCGTTTCTATGAGGATAACATCTACCCCAAGTCCGTCAATTGCGCGGATATTTCTTGCATAAATCTCAACGGCATCCTCAAAGTCGAGGTCACCGAATGGCTTTAGCATCCTTCCTGTAGGTCCGACGTCATAAGCGATATATGCATCGCGGCCGTATTCCCTTACCGCATCCTTGGCTATTCCGATAGCAAGAGAAATTTCTTCCTCAACGTTTTCATATTTAAGTGAATTGATACCAAAGGTGTTTGTTTTGATAATATCCGCGCCGGCGGTAAGGTATTCAAGGTGCAGCTTCATTACGGTATCCCTGGCTTTTCTGTTCATTACCTCCGGTGCTTCACCGCTCAAAAGGCCCCTTTTTTGCAACACGGTACCTGTTCCGCCGTCAAAAATCAGGCGACGCTGCTTTATAGCCTCAAGTATATCAACCATTGCTTTTCTCCGTCTTTATACATATAATTGCGCTGACTGTTTTCTTCGGAATCATCATATCCGAATCCGTGAATCTGACACCTAACAGCTTCTCACCGTTAAGGCACGACACGATTTCTCTGCCAACCGATAGCGGAAGATCTCCGTATCCGGGGCTAAACCTTATAGAAGAATACCCTTCTCCGCACAGCTCTCGCTCTGCAAAATCACACACGCCCTCTATCATCGCGTCACTCAGCGCATCAATTACAAACCCCTCGGCTACCGACATACCCGAGCGGCGCATAATCAATCTATCCGCCTCTATTCCGAGAGTTGCGCACATAAGATATGCATATTCACAGTCGGAGGATGCCCTGCTAAGAGCTTCACTCTCAACTCTGATTTTACCTAAAATCAGCGCATTACCTTCGCGCATTATCCTTACACGCTCCGCCACATACGCCGGAGCTGCTGCCTGTCTTACATCTTTCAGCGCAGCATCGTAATCACCTGTAAGCGCAGTATTGTGCTCATCAGTAAGCGTACTATTGTGCTCACCTACGAGTGTACCATTGTGCTCACCTATGAGCGTAGCATTATCCTCACCTGTAAGTGTGTTCAAAGGCACGCCGAGTCTTGCGGCAATCTCTCGTTCATCAAGTATTATATCCTCTGACGAAAGCTTATTATAATACATATTTCCATCCCGACAAGCCCATATATCAGGGTCTGCCCATTCCTATTATATCCTTTACGTTATCGCGTATTGCCCGAGCCACGTTTGGCTTGTTCATAGAATACACATGCACCGCATTAAATCCCGAGGCGTAGAGGTCGACTATCTGCTCTGTCGCAAACGCGATGCCTGCCTGTGTCATAGCGTCGGCATTATCACCGTATCTCTCGATTATCTTAATAAACTTTCTCGGCAGTGCATTGCCCGAGATTGATATTATCCTGCCAATCTGCTTTGCATTGGTGACAGGCATAATTCCCGGCACCACGGGTGCGGTGATACCTGCTCTGTCGAGGCTGTCCTTGAACCTATACATTATCTCATTGTCGAAAAACATCTGGCTTGTGAGAAATTCACATCCCGCATCAACCTTGACTCTGAGAAAGGCAATATCGCTATCAATGCTATCACTCTCCGGGTGTCCCTCGGGATAGCACGCGCCGCCTATACAAAATCCGCCGTACTCCTTTATTTCAGCAATCAGCTCCGAGGCGTGTCTGTAATCCGCACTCAAAATATCAAAGCCCGAGGGTATATCTCCGCGCAGTGCGAGAAGATTATCTATTCCTCTTTGAGATAAGTCGTCAAGCTTTGCCCTTATTCCCTCTCTATTTGAGGAAATACAGGTTATATGAGCAAGCGGCGTTACTCCGGACTCAAGTATCAATGATGCTATTCTCGGCGTGTATTTATCCGTACTGCCTCCCGCACCGCAGGTCACACTCATATATCCGGGAGCAAGAGAGACTATCTCCTCCGTCACAGATGAAACCGCATTAATACTGTCAAAGCTCTTGGGAGGAAACACCTCAAAGGACAGCGACGGCTTTTTCCCGTTAATTATATCTGTTATCTTCATTTTTTCATCCTTATCCGGATTTTATTTACATAAATATTATACATTATAAAAAGACACTTTTCAATAGAATGTTACAATTTATAATAGTATAATATAGGATTGAACGATACTTTCCGATAGGCTTTACGGCTCTGCTATATGGCATTTATACATATCGAATACAAAATTCGCTATAAAGAATTAATAAGGGCACCGTGAATTCACACGGTGCCCTTGGCTTTTATCTTACTGACGGCGTTATCAGTTTGATACACCCATCAGCTTGTATATTAAGTTGGTCTGAGATTCCTGAAGTCTTAAAACCTCTTGTCTATAAGCCTTGAAGGACTCTCTGTATTCCTTGAGAGATGCGAGCTGTGACTCATATCCCGCAGGCATATCGATACCGATAACTCTTACTGCGTAATATGCATCGGTAATTGCACGGTAGAACTCTTCAATTCTTCCGCCGAACGCTGACTCATCACCGTAAAGTATATCAGCCTTTGCCATACTCTGAGCAATATGAGTATTTACGTTTGCAATTCCACGCTTGGGAATGCTGTCGTCAACGATTATCTGACCACGCATATCCTCGGTGGGAACCCATTCGTTCATATCGGTCCAGTTATAACCGAGATCCTTCTCGTTATTCTTACCTACAGTGTCAATATCAACAATCTCGACTACTACAGCAAGATTGAAGTCGAGCGTAGGCTCACTGCAAATAGCAAGCTTATTGTAGTTGGATCTATCTCTCTCGGGAACGCCCTTACCCTGAGTAGCAATGTAACCCTTCACGTAGGTACTCTTATCAACAACGCCCTTGGCGATGAAGTCTGCAGAGTTGTGAACGAACGTGTAGGTATCCATTATCTCAAACTTGTAGTTTGTCTTTGCAGATACGATAGAAAGACGAAGCACGTCGTAAAGCTCTCTGCCACGGTCATCCTTACCGCTATATGAATACATATAAGCAGTTCTGCCGTCCTTTGAAATCTGAACGTCCTGAACGTAGCTGAAGCTATAGTGTGCGAACCAATATACAGTCTGCATACTGTTGAAGGTAAGCTGGTCCTGAATAATGGTGGTCTGTCTGTCATTGGTGACCATCATACCACGCTCCCACTTGCTCGCGCGTATGCGCATTGTGTCGGTCATATCGTATACTACGTATGCACCGTAATCGTTACTGCCCCACTCCTTAGCATCTGCAATACCGGAAAGAAGCTGACCATAAGGAGTCTGTGCGGGGTCGGAGGACAAAGCAAGAGTGTTGTTACCCTCGGGCTTCATAACGTAGAATCTGTATCTGGTAGCTGCAGGCCAGAAGCCTTCGCAGTTATATTCCTCGGTACCAAGGTCGATAAGCCATACCTTGCCAAGGTTGTGGTAAACGAAGGATCCTGCGTCTATCTGACCGTGACCAAGCTCGTTAGTGCCACCGATAATAGCAGCATAGAGTGAGCCCTTCTCCCATCCGGATCTGGTCGCAAAGAGGTCGATCTGATCTGTGTAGTAGTCAAGCTGAACTTCACTGCTATCTATTTTTTCTTTGGGGTAGAATATAAGGTCAATTATCTCTGCCCACTTGCTGTTGCTGTTGATCTGATTAAGTCTTACGTCGTAGAGCGTAGCATCATTGAACACGCTTGCAACGTAGAAGAACATGGAAGTATCCTGGCTGCCCATTGAACCGTCGTGGAAGTTGAAGGTACGGCAGTCACTTGACTCTGTATGACATGCAAAGTAGCAGGTCTGGTCAATTCCGTAGCAGTCCATAAGACCGTAGGTGCTGCCTACCGAGGACTGAAGAGCTATGCAAAGACGGAAGAAGCTGTTGGTACCGTAACTCCAGTAGCCGGGACCCTCTATGTAAGCTCCGTCAGGGAGATACATATCAAGACCGTTGGTGATAAGACCGTCCAAGCTCTGCTCGATAACGAAGGATGCCTCATTAACGAACGCGCCGCCTGACTCACCCATAACCGCGAGAGAAGCCATAACCATACCGGAGGTACAAACTGCGTTCCAGTTGTTATCTCTGTGTGTATAGAGAGAACCGCCAAAGTCTACTACCTGACTCTCGTGACCGTACTTAACAATAGTAGCTTCACTCTTGTCGCCGTAGCCGCCGCAAACTACAAAGCCCTCGTGTACGCCCTGGCGGAAGAGAATCTCACCAAGAACCTCAACGCTGTACTCGGAACCGTCGGCACGGGTGATACCCTGCTCTCTGAGCTCGTTGTATGCATTGTAGGTCCAGTCAAAGTAAATTGCGTAGTGATATGATGCATCAGCACAGTTGAGGAAGTGTCCGGGACCCCAGTGAGTCCACTCACCGAGAATAACAGCAACCTCGTACGCACACTGAAGATATTTGATGTCGCGTGTAAGCACGTATGCTACAGCCATACGCTCAAGAATCTCGGTACGGTTAACAGCATTGGAACGTCCGCCGATGTCGTATCCGTCTGCGTATCCGGATGCACCCTGATCAGTTTCCTTCATATAAGGCTGTGCAAGAGAGTAAGATGTGCTACGGCCCTTGGATTCATCGGATTCAAGTCCAACGAATTCCGCATACTGACCGTTTGCATCCTTAAGCGCATACTGTCTGTATCCCTGTTCACCGTAATCAACACGTCTCTGGTAATGTATCCAAAGAACGTACTCCTCGTTATTCCAATCCTCGAGAATCTCGCCTCTCTCCACCTTATCGTTAAGGTACTGATATTCCTGATACATTTCCTCAAGTCTATCAGCATTGGTATAGATGTAGGGATGCTCAAAGTTGGTATAATCCTTGATGTCGTTGTACACCTCTTCAGCAGTAGGCTCATCGTAGATGAATTCCTTCATCGTGTTTGCCATACTTCCGATATTGACTCTTCTGTCGATTATATCAGGGATTGTTGTTATCATTATAAATCCGGTCTCATCGTAATCTGCGAAATAGCCGGGGAATATGGTGTCAACGTCCTTGAGAGCTATAGCAATAAACGTATTACCCTTTGCGTCTGTAACGTATGCGGGAGCCGCAGTGAGAGTAACTCTCTCGGAGCCTACCGTTGCAACGTCCTTGCCTATTACAAGGTAAGCTGCAGACGTACCCGTGGTAATATCGATATATTCGCCGTCGGGATGAACGTAATACGGATAATTTATGTAATTGAGAACCTTATCAAGAGGAACCATAACGTTGCCGTTAACTACTACGGGAGCACCGTAAGCGGAGCCGTCAGCGGCTGTGGCAATGTTCTGCTTTTCCTGATTCATATAGCAGTAGTTTACACCCACCTTGAAGGCAAGAGAGTTGTTATATGCTCTCTGTGTATCATTGGCATTTCCGGCACCTATTATTTCCTCGGTGATAGGATAGAAGGGATCTACTTCTGTGCCGTGTCCCATCTCGGGAGTAATCTCGGTGATCTTATTTGTACCGGTGTACATCTTGATGTTATCAAAGCATACACTCGCACCGAAGTTTTCCTCAGCCTCACCGCTGGTATTGAATCTGAAGAGCTGTGCTGCTCTTCCTCCCTTGCCGTACAAAACGAGAGGCTGACCTGCAAAGAGCGTCATAGGCTGGCTGCCATCTGCGGGGCCGTAGTAAATGTATGCCTGGAACCAGTTTTTGTTCTCTAAGGTCTTTTTTTCAATCTCTGCCGGTGTATCAGTCTCAAGAATGGGATTATACTCGTAAGTGTAGTCGAATATAACCTGAACGCGCGTCCAATCATTGGTAAGCTCAAATGCAGGAGTAGTAGAACCATAACCGGTATATTCGGTGTAATCACCGCTCTGCATAATGAATACCTGGTTGTCAACTATATTCATAAGGTTATAGTTATTTCTTGCGGCAGAAGTACCACCCGTAGTACCAAAGGTTACTACATTTCTGATACTTGTAATGTCATCTGACTTAATATCAAACTCCATTACAGATCCGATACTATCAACCGCATCATAGTCAGCCTGCATATAGCTGTTCTCGGAGGAACCAACCTCCAGACGCCAGAAATAGTTAATGTCGTAATCCGGAGTAGTCTCATGCTCAATGGTAAAGAAGCTTCCTCTATCAACGAGCGAAAGTCCGTTTCTAATATCCCAACCTTCATCGTATGTACGATGGTATAGAAGGTTAAAGGTGTTTTCCTCTTCTTCTGTATCCCCGGTCGTCTCATCATTAGTCTCTGCCAATGCGAACACCGCGAATGTTGAAAGAAGGAGAGTGAGTATGAGAATCACTGAGAGAATTCTCGAAAGTTTGCTTTTCATAAGCGGTTCTCCTTTTTATAATTTGCTGATTTTAGAATATCATATTAAAATAATGATGTCAAGGCACTTATTATGTATTTAAAAAATAAAAAATAAAAGTACACAAAAATCCCCGTATGCGTATGTTAAATCTATACAAAAGCTCTCCGAGAGTGCGCGGAAGAACAAGTAAGAGCTGTCGGGTAAAGCCAACGGCTCGCGCTGATATGCGAGGCGATAAAAAGAGCTGTCGGGCAAAGCCAACAGCTCATATTATCAGTGATAAAGTATTTTTGCAACAAAAACAACTCTCTTGCCGTCGTCGCTCGTTGCGTGAATATTGCCGCCATGCGCCCTGATTATCGCCTTGGCAACCGAGAGTCCTATTCCCGAGCCGCCCGTATCGGAATTGCGCGAGGCATCTCTGCGGTAAAATCTCTCAAACCAGATATCGAGATTTCCCTTCTCTACTCCGTCGGTTGAATTCTCAAACCTCATCTCGATGAACGCGGGCAATTTCTGTACCTCTACCTTTACGTAGCCGCCGACGTCACAATACCTGAAGGCGTTATCAAGCATAAGAGAAATGAATCTGCCTATCTCTCCTGCGTTTCCGTGACACCTGATGCTTTCCGGAACGTTGATGTCAAACCGCACGTTTTTTGACACGGCTTGGCTCTTATACTGCTCACACTGCTCATAAAACGCCTCGGAAAGCGAGAAGTCGTTCATAGCAAGCTTGATGCCGTCCTCCTCCATTTTAGAGAGTATAACAAGCTTCTCCGTGAGTGACGCAAGGCGTGACACCTGACTCTTTATTCCGCTTGTCCATTGGCTCTCACCGGCTTCCATCTCTATAACCTCCGCGTTGGCGGAGATGATGGCAAGCGGAGTTTTCATCTCGTGTCCGGCATCTGTAATAAATCGCTTCTGCTTCTCATAGCTGTCAATAATCGGCTTTAATACAGTTCCCGACGAAATAATCAGGATAATCAAAACAGCAAGCACTCCTATAACACTGAAGCTGACGCTCGCAGCGAGAAAGCTCTCAAAGGCGTGCAGCTCTCTCGTGCAGTCAAGAAAGATGTACATAGTACCCGTACCGTCGGATACACGTCTATACTTATATGGCCCGTAATAGCTGTCATCTCTCTCGTCGTTGTACAGGGCAGAGGCGATAGCTATTGCATCATCATCGGTTATTGCCGCTATTTTTGCCGTGTTAACCGTACTTATCTTGCCGGCCGTGTCAAATTTCACGGTAAAAAATCTTATTTCATACGGAGTCTCGGGGCTCAATATCTCGCTTATATCCACCCTTCCGTCATCATCCGGCAACGGTTGATACGGAACTCTTCCGCCATATTCAATCAGCAGCTGCATCTTTCGGTCAAAGCTTTCGTTGATGGATTTGTAATTGGCAAAATTTATAGAGGCGATTATCGTTCCGAGAACAACTATAACGGCACACATAACCGAGAGTATAAATCTACTCTTCAGCCGTCGTATCATTTGCCTGCCTCCAGCGAATAGCCGAGATTTCTGTGCGCCTCAATAATTACGGTAGAGCCTACTGTTGAGAGCTTCTTTCTGAGGTATGAAACGTATACCCATACCACGTTTTGCTCCGTCTCACTGTCATAGCCCCATATTTTGTCCATAAATCTGTCAACCGAGATAATGCCTCCGTCAGCAGATATCAGCATCTCGAGCATCTGGTATTCCTTGTTGGTCAGTCTGAGCTTTTTATCTCCGCAAACGAGCATACCTGTGGCAAGCTCAAGCGTAATATCCGAGAAGGTGAGCTTTACGTCAACGCTTTCGGTGCGGCGGCGAAGCATAGCTCTGACTCTGGCAAGCAGCTCCTTCATCGCAAACGGCTTTGCAAGATAGTCATCCGCGCCCGCATCAAGCCCATTAACCCTGTCATCAACGTCGGATTTTGCCGTTAATATCAACACGGGTAGGCTGTTTCCGTTTTCTCTCACCTTTTTAAGAACGGTCAGACCGTCCATTTTAGGCATCATTATATCGAGTATCGCTCCGTCGTAATTGCCGTCCTCAAGGAAGAGGAGCGCATCCTCTCCGTTATATACGGTATCTACGGAATAGTTATTGTGACGAAGAATAACGGACAATGCATTGGCAAGGTCCTTTTCGTCCTCTGCAAGTAATAATCTCATATTTCCTCCAAATCGGATTTGAGTAATCTGTCAGATACAGGTCGGAATAAAGAATAAACCGTCCTCTGTACATTTTAGCACATCGGACGGTAAAAATCAAGATATATAATTATTTGCGAGTCATTTGCCGTCATCACCGTCGGCAAAGTCCCTCTTCCTCGTTCTGAAGAGCAGCCTGCTCATAGCACGGGCATTAAACGGTATAAGAGGATACAGATACGTGCGCCTTCCCGTCACGGTCCTGTTAGTCGAAACGAGAAGCACAAAGGTCACCCCTCCGACAAGCAAGCCCCATACACCGAGAAAATGCACGGATATCAGTGTCAATACTCTGATATACTTGAAGGCATATCCGAGCTCCACGTTCTGCTGGGCAAAGTTTGCTATCGCGACGAAAGCCATATAGAGTATCACATCCTCACAGAGCCACCCCACACCGACCGCAAAATCTCCGAGTATGAGCGCACCCACCACCGAGAGTGAGTTTGAGAGCATATCGGGTGTATTCATCGAGGCAATTTTCAAGCCGTCTATTGCCGCCTCCACAAGAAGAAGCTGCAGAATTATCGGCAATGCACCGGGATTGTCCGGCACGAGAAATTTCAGATATTCCGGCAAGACGTCTGCGTATTCGAGATAAAGATACCACACGGGTGTGACTATCACCGACAGAATGAGTATAAAGGTCCTTATAATGCGCAGATACGTTCCCGTAAGCGGTGGAAAATAATAATCGTCGGTCTGCTGCAGATAGTCAAAAACAGACGTAGGAAGTATCATTACCTGGGGTGTCGTGTCGCAAATAATCAACACGCTCCCCTCTAAAAGCTGTGCTGACGCCGTATCGGGACGCTCCGTTGTGCGTATCTTTGGGAACGGGTTGAGCCAACCGCGACGAATCAGGCTCTCTGCAAGGCTCTGGTATCCAAGGCACAACCCACGCGGCTTGATTTTAGTCAGCTTTTCACGTATAGCACGTACGGTTTCATCATCCGCAACACCGTTCATATAGCACATAACAACGTCTGTCGATGATGCTCCGCCAAGATTGTAATGCTCCATCGTGAGCCTGGGATCTCTTATTCTCCGCCTTATGAGCGCCGTGTTCATAACCAGAGTTTCTACAAAGCCGTCGCGAGCGCCCTGCATTACCCTGTCCGTATCTGGCTCCGAGGTTGTCCTCGCCGGATATGTTCTCGCGTCGAGAAGTATCGCCTTGCACGGAAACGCGGAAGAAAGCATCACGGTCTGCCCCGACAGGACCGCCAGGACGATATTATCGGTATGTCCCTCGATGGATGCCTCAAAGTAAGGCAGATGCAAAATCATATCCTCCGCATCGGTAATAACGTTTTCCGACAGTATAAACTGCATCAGCCTCTGTATATCAGTGTCCTTTGTAAATCCGTCAATGTAGAAAAAGCACACGTCGTTATCCGCAACGGATATATGCCTCTCGATAATATCAAAGCTGTCGGAAGCCCTGAGCCTTGATGCGATCAGTGAGAGATTTGCCGTATGATTTAAGCTGAGCCCCATATAATTCCTCCGTTTTTTAGAAATTATTACTCAGCGGTATGAAAAATATTCAGCCTTGTTGTTTTTAGCTTGACCTTTTGCCCATTCTACGCAGTGTCGCTCCGTTCAACGGGAACGGGAGAGAGCCTCGGTAAGCATTGATTATGAGATGCGCGTCGTTTGGCGACTCCGTGGTAAATATAAAGTGATTGCCCGTCACGGATGAGGACGGAAGCTCATTCATTTTATCCGCCATATACGTGAATGCCGAGTTGAGTATAATATTTCTGTGTCCGTATTCCCTCATCATAGGGAAGGTTATTCCCTTTCTGTCGACGAGGGAGCATTTTCCGCATCTGTCACAGCCAAAATTATCCTTCATAAAGCATCTCTCGGTTATCATCAGCGGAATTCTTCCGTAAATTATAGCACGTCCCCCCACGTCGCGCACCTGACGTGATGTAAGCTCGGGTGATAAAACGAGGTCGCAAACACCGAGCGAGGCGTACGCCGCGCGTGCGGCAGAGTTGCATACGTTGAGCCTGAAATCGCCAAGAGCAGTCATTCCGACCTCCCGTACAAGCTCTATGTGAGAGATGTTTCCGACCAGGGCGTACCTTGCGCCCTTATCACGGGCTTTAAGCAGGTCGCGTCGCACCGCGGATAGCTCGTGCTCCATAATCACAGGCGGCAGATAAACACCGTTTACCGCACCGTCGTGGGAGTCCCAATCGAAAAGAGGAGTGAATATTAAGTCGAAGTAGCCAAGCTCTCCGCGCTTTGCCATAGCTTCTGCAAGCTGAGATTTCATAAAAATCGCCGTATTTTTGCCAAAATTCTCTACACGGGCGGTGGCTTCCGGAATAAAAGGCTCTGCCGCCGCGTTGCCGGAATAAGTCCGAGAGAAGTCCTCAAAGCGCGCCGCCGCCTCACGTCTTAATGCATTAATAAGACCGGGGGAAAGATTTACGCCCTCGTCAAGAGTCAAATCTATATCATCCTCGGAGAGCGAGAGGAAGGTGTTGCCCATCTTTGACAGACGTGCCTTTACGGATGCCTCGGTCAACGGAGCACTTATAGCAGCAGATGCACATTCTCCCTCAGCCGATGCATAGCGAGGATTTTCTCCCTCGGTGTATATCTCCATCCTTGAAGGAACACCGAATCTTATCTCTGCACGCGCCTTAACACGAATTCTGTCGGGGCTGAATACTCCGCCCTCAATAAGCCGCGATGTCTGTTTATCCTCCTCCGTACGTACTCCTGTCATTCTGCCAAACGTATTGCCGACAAAATAACCGTCGGTGAAGCCTCCGCGCGAGAAAATCTCCTCAAGCCGCTTATCCTCTCCCTTGTCGGAATTTCGGTATTCGTCAAGCAGACGTCTGTATATCGAGGTAACCGTGTATACATAATCGGGCGATTTCATTCTGCCCTCAATTTTAAGAGATGCCACTCCCGAGTCTATCAGCTCGGTGATGTGGTGCGAAAGAGAGAGGTCGGAAAGAGATAAAATATACTTGCCGTCGTTGTACGGCAGACGGCACGGCTGGGCACATTCGCCACGATTTCCGCTCCTGCCTCCTATCATAGAGGAAAACAGGCACTGTCCCGAATGGCAGACACAGAGCGCACCGTGTAAGAATACCTCAGTTTCCGCAAGACATCTTCCCGTAATCTCGGATATGTCTTTGCCGGATAGCTCGCGTGCAAGAACAACCCTGCTGCAGCCCATATTATATGCCTTGTCCGCGCCGAAAGAGTTATGAACGGACATCTGCGTGGAGGCGTGTAGCTCAAGCCCCGGAATTCTCTCTCTGATAAGCGATATAAGTCCGACGTCTGCCACAATAATGGCATCAACGCCAAGAGTATAAAGCTCGCTTGCAAACAGGAGTGCCCCCTCAAGCTCATCGTTATATAAGAGCGTATTCATCGTCACGTACAGCTTAACTCCGTGTAAATGACAGTAGGATACTGCTCTTTTTATTTCATCGTTGTCGAAATTCTTGGCATACGCTCTTGCGGAAAAAGCTTTTCCGCCTATGTAGACCGCATCTGCACCTCCTCTTACCGCGGCAACAAGACATTCAAAATCTCCCGCAGGTGAGAGTAGCTCGGGTAACTTGCTCTTCCTTTTCATTGCTTACCTCTCCGCTTGTAAAATAACGAAAATATTTTAACACACGTTTTCACAAATGTCAATATACGGGCAGGGCGTCATGAAGGATGTATATGAGGGAAAACCGCCTTATTTAGCCAACACGCCCTGCCGTTTATTGCATTACCGTTCAAGAAACAGAGGCCTTAGCTGTTCACCTCTGAGAAGGGCATCCGCAGCCATCTCTATCATATCAAATTTAGCAACCAGAGAATGGGGCTTGCGCACAGGGTCATCCTGAAGCATAGGCACGAAATATACCGATTTATGCTGAAGCATAGCACCTATATTGGCAAGATTTCTGCTCATCGCATCATTACTCGCAAGAGCTATAAGGAGCGGTCTGTCAACGCGCAAATGCGCCTTTATCGCCATTGTGGCTGCCGTATCCGTTATACCGGAGGCGACCTTGGCAAGAGTATTGCCCGTACATGGGGCTACAATAAGCAGATCAAGAGGAGAAGCAGGGCCGAGAGGCTCCGCATCAACCACTGTATGTATAATCGGCACACCACACAGCTGCTCCACCTCCGTCCTGAATTTTTTCGCCTCCTGAAAGCGAGTATCGGTGATATAAGCGTTTTCACTCATTATGGGCTGCACCTCATAACCGCGCTCCATAAGCCGCTCGAGTGCGCGACGGGAACGAGAAAACGTGCAGAATGAGCCTGTAAAGCAATAACCAATCTTCAAGTCCTTCCTCCTATTAAAGCTCCGTTTCGGAAATTACGTATCTCTCTATCGCCCTTCCCCAAGCGATACCTGCAGTCACAGGAAACATTTTGGCAGGTATTGACGGATACTTCTCCACACCCTCGACATTCGGAAAGTTAAGCCCTGAGGCGAGGTCGATGATCCGCAGTTTTTCAGGAAATGCGGTCTTTGACGCGTCGAATATCACAGCAGGGGCGGTGTTGATTAAAATATCAAGCCCGTCAAGCTCGGCATCCTCACAACTGAGTGTAGCCTTAACCCCCGACTCGCAAAGGTCCATTCTCGTATTTGAGCGCGAGGTGTACACTATAACCGATGCGCCAAGATATAAGAGTATCTCCGTCAGACACTTACCTATACGCCCGTAGCCGACAATCCCGACGGTCATATCAGACGGAGCGCGCCCCTCACTTGTAAGGATTATTCCAAGAGTCGCAAGAGATGTAAGATAGGCATTCTCGAGTAAAAAATCCTCGTCTTCTCCAACGTCGAATACCTCTCCTCCCTTCTCACCGTCGCAAGATATTCCCTTCGGTAATCCGTATCCAACAAGCAGATCTCCGTAGGAAAGCCGGTCAATAACCGTAGAAATGTCAACATTTGTTCCCGTTATGGTATGATTATCCCTACTTGAAGGAATAGGCAAGAGATAAATTGAATTTATTTTTCTTAGGTGCTCCGAGCCTCTTATATACTCTATACAGGCATCGGCACGCTTGCTGTTTTCATAAGACTGAATTATCATATTGCAAACTCCCAACGCCGCCCGACAAGAAAGATGTGGGCGGACTTACGCACGGGATGCCACCCGACAAGACAGCACCCCGTACATTCTTATGATATGCAATATTCGTCCCTTGTGTTACTCACTGTTCGGAGAGGCTACATTCCGCCTTGCCCACCACCTGCTTGACCATATTTGTCATCTTGTCACAGGTACACCTCACCATTTTTTTGCCGCAGCGCATAATACTGTATGCGCCAACCATTGCAAGTGCGCCAACGGTTATTATGAGATATGGGCGCATACTTTTTTGCTCTGACTTTTTGAAAAGCATATCTTTCCTCCTTTTTTGTTTTTTCTTATTATTCCACGCGCTTTATTTTTTATTTGCCGTTGACAAAATAAAATATTTAGTGTAAAATTATATTGAGTTAGTATGTAAAGGAGTGAAAAAAATGATCAGATGCGCTAAATGTGGACATATTGATACTTATACAGGCATACAGTGCCCTGCATGTAAGGAGCGCTTATTCCTCGCAGAGGAAGAGATCAATGAAAAGATTGAGGAGATTACCAAGGCCGCTAGCACGAAGCAGTATGAGCTTGTGGCGGAGGGACATCATATTTTAGCAGATTTCGGAAGAGTTGAGTCGCAGAGAGAATATGCGACTATGCTCGAAAAAGGTGATATAGTAACCCGTGACCTTGACGCGGCTATGAAGTATTACTACATGGCAGCCGAGAAAAACGATGCGTATTCCGCATTCAAGTACTCGCGCCTTGCTGAAAGAACAAGCGACAAGGCGGCAATGTTCTGGCTCACGTATTCCGCTATCCTCGGATGTGTGGAGTCATATCCCGTCCTTGCAGCAAAGCTTGCCGAGTCACACGACAACGAGCACGCAAACTATTACTATGCTCTGTCAGCGGCTTACGACGACACCGATTCCATAGTGACTCTTGCAAAGAGATACTATAACGGCATAGGCACAGAGCAGAATCTTCCCTATGCAAAGTGGTATATGGACAAGCTTATGCTTCCGCCTATCCACGCGATAAAGATGGCGTACAAGCTTCGTTCAGTAAAAGCAAAGGACCCCGGCACACCCACGCATCCCGACCTTGACAGAATGTTAAGACGAATGGCAATCAAGGCGCAGGACTACGGTTATAAGAGCGCATACCACAACATCTGCGTTATGCTCAGCGACAGATGCGATATGCAGGCGCGCATGATCCTCGGTATGCTCTATGCAGAGGGCGTTGGCTGTGAAAGAGATATAAACAAGGCTCTCGAGCTTCTTGAGAGCTCGGCGGTTAACGGAAATCCCGAGGCATACAAGCATATGGGCGATATCTATATAGCCGGCAGATTGATTGAGCAGAATCCCAAGAGGGCTCTTGAATGCTACAAATCCGCGGCTAAGTACGGTATGACCAACGCTTACGAGGCGATGGGTGACATCTACTGCGAGGGCGAGCTGGTGAAGAGAGATCTTGCCAAAGCCATAGAGCTCTATGACAGCGGTGCCGAGCAAGGCGACGAGAACTCCCGTGTAAAGGGAGAACGCCTCAAGCGCAAGCGTTACGACCTCTATGAGAAGGCACAGTTCATCGAGACAGAAGCTCCCGAGGATGCTTTCCGCTGCTATGCCGTATCCGCAAATATGGGATATATCCCGGCATACAAGGCACTCGGAAAATGCTTCCTCCACGGCATAGGAATAAAGCAAAACCGCGCACAGGCATACCTCTGGTATGAGAGAGCGGTTGAGTCCGGCGACGATGACGCAAGATACGATTACGCCCTCTGCTATTCAAGAGGCATCGGCACACAGTTTAACTTCAACAAGGCGACAGAGTTGCTCTCCGAGCTTGCTCGCAAGGGACACGTTGATGCAACTCTTGAATTAAGACGCCTTATGAACAATAAGCGACGCAATATGATCCAGTCCGTATACTCCAAGGCTGTACGCCTCATATATATGAAGAAGTTTGAGGATGCGGCAGAGCTGCTCGAGCTGTGTGTGAAATTCAATCACGCCAAGGGAATATACACTCTGGGCTGTCTTAACGAATTCGGACTCGGCATTCCTACCGACAGAGAAAATGCATTCCACCTCTATGAGATGTCCTACGACCTCAAATTCAGAGATCCCAAAGCAGTATACAAGCTCTGCATTCTCAGAATGGCCAGAGCATATAAATAACCGATAAAACGCGAATTTTAGGTTATTTTGTAAAATAATGTTAGCAAAACGCAACATAAAAGCATCTGCACAATCGTGCAGAGGCCTGTTTTTTATAGGTGATATTACGAGTAAAATCCGTATTTTCATCCTCGGAGTGAGAAACGACTTTTTGTACTCACTTACTTCTTTGGGTAGAAATCGTTGGCTGCCGAGCGACAGCTGTATCTACATACTCGGGGAGAAAAACAGCGATTTATACCCAAAAAATCATTTATAGGTTATTTTAGCGTGGGTTCTTATCTTCTCCATACCGTATTCATACTGAATAGTCTCTCTCCAATAATCCTCGTCATACTCTGCATTGATAGACTCAATAGCAGCTGCCTTCTTGGTCTCATAATCCTCGGAGGAGGAATCTATTCCGTAATAATCAAGATAAGACTGGAGAACCTCGTTATACATCTTCTCATAGAGTACTTCGTACTCCTCATCACTCGGAATGTATTCGCACTCTCTTACTACGTAGTAGAATGCGAGCTTCTGCTTAACGCTCTCTTCTGCATCTGCATCGAGCACGTCACGCCAATTCTCACCGCTTGATACACTCATATACGCGGTTGCAAATGCATCAAACGTCTGATAATACTGTGAATATCCACCGTTATAATACATATTCTCCATAGTGTTTATAACAGTTGCACAGTAGTTCTCTATCTCTGACTCGGGAATCTCCTTGAACTCCGAGTTATCAACAACGTATCTCCAGAATCTCTCGTCAATGATAGTGTTAACGCTATCCTCGTATTCCTTGTTAAGCTCTGCACGGACAGATGCATAGTATTTATCAAGCAGGGTTGCTCCGTCGTACTGTGCGAGGTCCTCCGCCTTGAGCTTGAGAGTATCGGTTACGAATGCATCATTGAGCTCGGGTACGTCGTAATCCTTGGTAAGATTGATATATACCTCAAAGTGAGCAGTCTTGCCGCGCAGACTCTCCTCCTGATAATCATGGGGGAAGTATGCCTCAACCTCAAGAATGGGCTTTACGGAATTATCGATCTTGAATGCGTGAGTTACCTTAACGTTCTCATAGCTTGCGATATTGCCGCTCGTGGGTGTGAATTTCTCTGTAATAGCTGAGCCGAGGAGAACCTTGGGATTGGTTATAAATGCACGGAATCCCTCTCCCCACTTGGTATCGAGCTCGGGATCATTGAGGTCTATTACCGCGCTCTGATCTTTTACCGTCTTACCGTCATTGGTGGTATAGTTGTAGGTAATAGCGTAAATATTTGCCTCAGCAGTGATTTTATCAAGCTTTTCAAGAGTAGCATAGTCCTGCTGGTTCTTACCTATAAGATTATATTCAAAGCCTGCAACAAATGAGCCGGAGCCTATCTCAAGGTCGTATATGCCCGTAGTAAAGTTACAGCCGCCGTCGAAGTACACCTTCTCCTCACCGTTAAGCGTGTAGCCTCTGTAATAAATACCAACTACGTCGCCTGCGGATATGGTCACATTCTTCTTAAAGGTGGGTGCTGTGTCGGGTGTTATCTTGTTCTTGCAAAGCGCCTTGATTACAGCGATGTTGAAGTCAAGGTCGGTAGGCTTGGGAACATCTATCGTTACGTCATAGCTGCTATATATATCGGGAGATACATATACGTACTTGGACAGATCGTCCTTCATAAAATCTATGCTCTTATTCTTTGACTTGTTGAAAAAGTCAAACTTTGCATTAAGAGCAAAGAACACGCTTGTAAGGATACCTACAAGTGCAAGCACTGCAAAGGATATAAGGAATATCTTTGTGCGCTTCTGTCTTTTAGCCTCGGCGGTTACTTCCTTCTCCGCCTGGGTTTGAGGCTCAACGTTTTTATTTTTCTTATTAGCCATTATTATTCTCCAATATTATTTGAATGAATCTGCGTATGCCGTAGCAAGACTATCGCATCTTTCGTTATATTCGTGTCCGTTGTGTCCCTTTATCCATACAAAGGTCACCTTGTGGATGCGCGTCAGCTCATAAAGTCTTTCCCAGAGGTCCGGATTCTTCAGTCCCCCGGATTTGCTCCAGCCCTTCTGCTGCCACGTGTATATCCATCCCTCGTTAAATGCATCAACGAGATATTTGGAATCGGACTGCAGAGTAACCATGCACGGCTCCTTCAAGGCGGACAAGCCCTCGATAGCGCCGATAAGCTCCATTCTGTTGTTGGTGGTTTCCCTCTCGCCGCCCGAAAGCTCCTTCTCATACTTGCCGTACACGAGAATTGCACCCCAGCCTCCCGGACCGGGATTTCCTCTGCACGCGCCATCTGTGTAAAGACTTACTACTTTCATATGCTTCCTTTATAATTAAAGGACTGTACCGTAGTGGGACAGTCCTCTAATTGAGTCAGTTGAAATTATTCAGCTGCAGCCTCATCCTTAAAGGTGTAGGAGATGTGCTCGTAGCTGATTCTATTCTCATCGGTATCCTTTTCCTCAAGAAGGTAGTTAAATACCTTATCAAACTGTGCCGCATGAATATGGTCATCAAGATTGTAGGAGTAAGAAAGACCGTACTGAGCGTAAAGAAGCGACATATTGTCAAGGCTCTTCTTGAGCTCCTTCTTCTCGTCCTTTGTCAGCTTAACGTCGTCGCCGAAGCAATCTGCAAGAACGTAGATGAGAACTATGTCACGTACAGTATCCTCTGCCTCTGCCTGAACCTTTGCCTTTGCATCCTCGATAGTCTCCTTCTGTGTCTGTGCAAGAAGATACTTATCAAAGTCGCCCTCGTAGTAAACGTAATTTGTTACGTTGCTGGAGGAGGAAGATGAGGATGTACCTGAATTGTACTTGCCCTCGTAGAAGTTGTACTTGTAGGTATTCATTATTGCCTTGTAAGCTTCCTTAACCGCTCTCTTGGGGAGCTTGTCACCGAAGGTAATGTACTTGTTAGCAAGAGTGAATATTTCCTTGGCAAGATTCTGCTTAATAGTGGATTTATAAGTAGCCTCAAGGGTATCGTACTGATATTCCTTGTAATCCTTAACAAGTGCATCGTTAAGATTTACGTTGCCGTCTGTTGCCTTAAGAATCTCTGCGATCTTATCGTCAATCTTCTTCTGAGATTCGTCAAGCTTAGCCTTTTCAGTAAGGTGCTTGTTATAAGCGTTGGTTATATTGTTATTAAGGTTGGTAAGCTCGCTCTCTGCGGTGCTCTTGGTGGTAGCACGCTTGCTGTTGGCATCATTGAGTGCCTTAAGAGCGGAGTCATACGCCTTCTTTACGTCTGCATGAGCGGTGTAGAGCTCAACAAGCTCTCCAACGAGAGTCGCAAGAGTCTTGTCACCGTTCTTGATATTCTCGTTGTTAAGAGTATCAAAGGTGTATACGGTGTTGTGCTCGTGCTCTTCATCGGTGTGCTCGTGCTCCTCAGTGGTCTGACCGTTGAGTGCAGAATAGTACTCACGAACAACTACCTCTGCGGAGATATCCTCTACGTCGATGTAGTAGAGCGGGAATACTAAGTATGTGATTTCCTTGCCGTTAAGCTCGAGAGCCTCACCGTAAATGTTCTTTTCAGTAGTCTTCTTTGTGGTGGTGTCACCCTCTGCAATAGCATCGAAGGGAGTGTCCTTGAGCATGATAGACTCGTTCATGCCCTCTTCGCTTACGGTCCAGTTCACCTTAACCTTGGAATACTCAACCTCAACGCTTACAGGATCGCCATCCTTAACAGCGATGCTCTCTGTAACCTTGAAGCTGTCCTCCTTGCCTATCTCGTTGCCTACAAGCTCACCGAGGAAGGTCTTGGGAGCCTCAGCCTCATCAGCATTAGCCTGAACAAGCATGTTTGTTACGTTAACGGTGTAGTAGCCGTCAGAACCGAGTGTACCGTAAAGCGCAGGATCCTTCTCGTTATCCCACTTAAACTTCATGGTGTAGGAAACAAATGCAAAGTCACCGTCCTGAACGGTAATAGGACTGTTGTCCTTGAGAATGCTCTCAACCTTTACGTCGGTGTAAGTCTTTTCCGCTACGTTATCGCCCTCACCAACGGTAATCTTTACTTCAGGTGTAGTAACACCTACGTACAAACCGAGAAGAGCTGCATAGAACTCTGCAGGCTCCTTATCAGCAGTCTTAAGATCTACATACTCGCAGTAAACCTTAGTGCCGTCGGGCTTGGTGTAGCTAACTGAAACGATATCATCCTTGCCTACGCGATTTGCGGATGAGGTGGTGTAGATATAATCCTTGATGTCCTCAAAGCCTGCGTCATCATCCGTAGCCTCACGAAGAATGTGATCGGATACGAGCTTGTTAAGGCCCTCGAGGGTGCTGAGACCGAGCTGAATTGTGGAGGGCTTGGACTCATCCATCTTAATTGCGTAAATCATATTGCTGTAATCCTCGTTGGGCTCACCGCCAACAAAGCCTACGTAGCAATAGTAGAACGCATCATACTTCTCGGGCTTGCCCTCAAAGAGCTTGTCATCTGTACCTGCAAGCTTAAGAAGTGCTGCCGCGATAGTTTCGTCAACCTTAACGTTTCTCTTATCCTCGTCAGTGCCGAAGTCACCGTTTTCAATAACGAGAGTCTGAAGAGCCGCAAGGAATTCCTGTGACTTGAATGTTGCATACTTTGACATATCGTCCTTAACATAGTTGTAAGCACAACCGGTAAGAGCGAGGAATGCCATAGCAACAACAAGAATTAAACTGATAATTCTCTTTTTCATTGTTTCTTCCTCTATAATAAATTTTTTTGAACTGTTTTACGCGCCGATCACTCGGCGATAGGCGTAATAAACGTGAAAAAACACACGCTTACAATTACGCCATAACATTATAGCATATTATTTTATAAAATGCAAACCTTTTTTGAAAAATAAATTAAAAATAATTTTTTTCTTTATTTATGGACGCTCATTGCGGTTTTTTGTACATATTCCTACAAAAAACGTCCGTAAAAACGAGTGATCAGTCGTCGTAGCCGATTGTGCCGTCGATTTTCTCACCGTTAAGGAGTGAGATATAATTCCTCACAATCTTCTTAAATGCAAACGTAGAGATATAGAAGTCCGTTACCTCGCCCTTAAACTCGGTTGAGGTTGTGCCGTCGCTGTAAACAGTGGTACGGTTCTTGGAAAGTGAAACCATCACACGTCTGTCATCTATACGGTAGAATTCGTACGTATATGAGTCGATATAGTTATCTCTCTGAACTACCTCCACGGTCATCGTCATAACCTTGGGTGAGGTGAGCATCAGCTCCGCCTTCTCCTCATCGGAAAGATCTAGCACACCCTGGTAGCGTGTAAGCTGAACAACCTCGTATACACTGTTGAAGTACGCTGCGCCGAGAGTGTCCTTTGAGCCCGGGTAATACGTCATACCGTTGCCGTTACCCATTGTTTTGTTGTAGAGAGCGGCGAGACTGTACCATTCACTGTCGGCATCATCAGCCAGCTTTTTCAGCTCGGTCTCGTATGCATCCTCGGAGGCACGAACGTTAACACGCTCCTCCGTGAACGCCATAGAGCCGTCAAACTCATAGTCGCTTATCTTATATTCGCCGTCAACGTATCCGCCGTAGACCTCCTTGAACACTACCTCGAAGTCATAAGAGCCTTTTATATCGGACATATTGAAGTCGAGCTCGATCTTGGCAAGCTTATCAATACTCATCATAAGGAGATTACGTCTTGCCCACAGATCGACAAAGTCACTGTCAAGGAATTCAAAGTCTTTGGCGTCAACCACCGCAACGAGATCGTACATATCCGATCCGATATATCTTATTTTGTTGCCGTTCTCATCGATCTGCTCCTCACTGATGTAAAGAGTAAATCCGAGAGTTGAGAGCCAGCCAAAGTCACTGAGAGCATCGTTATCGTTCCCCTCAACGCCCTCACTCGCGTCAAATATTCCTCTTGGAAGCTCAAAATAAATCTTGTGAGCGTACAAGTGGTATTTATCCATATTTTCAACAGTGAGTCCGACCGCAACCGTAGTACCCGAGAAGCCGACCGCACTATTACTGTCAGTACCGATACCGCCAAGCAGCTTTACAACTCCCTCGCACACGGAGGAGTTAAGTCCGTAGATGCTGTTGCCGTTGGTCAGAGTGTTCTCATAAAGAGATTCGCCGTAGTAGGGGTCTCTGAACGATGCATTGCAGAATTTGAAGGATACAACAGGCTCGCTTGTTACACAGTATTTTATCTCCGGAATCTCATATACCGTGAACTCTCTCACTATCTCGTAATAGTATGAGGTGTCAAATACCGTAGCCGTAGCAGGTCCCTTGCTCTTGCCGAGCAGGATTGTCTTAAGCGGTGCAAGCTTGCTCTCGTCGGTAATATCCGCTATGCATACGAGCGAGGTCTTCTCTTCACTCTTCACACCGTCAACCGTGTAGTAATAAGAAATGTTTACGTAGGAATCCTCGCTTACCGTAGCGACCGTGTTGC
Organism: Eubacteriales bacterium; assembly: GCA_045576795.1. GTDB lineage: Bacteria > Bacillota > Clostridia > Oscillospirales > CAG-272 > UBA1740. The sequence goes on from JAZNHE010000113.1 coordinate 35,387, forward strand.
CATCCTTGTCAAAAATCGACACGACCCCGGTCAAAACATACTTTTCCTGAGATGAAAGCGCGTTTTCCTTGGTGTACTCAATATCGAGAGTTATCTCGTTTCCTTCACCGAGCTTGCCAACGGATTTGCCGATAAATTCAGCGCGGTCCGCATCCGACAGATCGGCAAGGGAGATCACTCCGTGTAAATCGTATTGCGTAGTCTCACCGTTGTGGGTGTATCTGTAGACCACCTTCACACTGTCGCTGTCGGTGACACTTCCCTCTTTGCTTTCGCCGTCGCTTGTGATGATGGACTCTATCTCACTTATAACGTAGCTGTACGATACGCTATCGGAGTTAGCAAAATCTACAAGCTTGTTCTCGGAGTCGTAAAGTGAGCTTATAAGAGTAATCAGAATTCTGTCATCGTGTATTCCGACGTGCTCTCCGACAAGCATATTCTTTATTCTGGCGTAATCAGCGTGACTTGCAAGCTTTGAGAGGTCAAACGAGGTCAAAACAGACGTTGCCTCCTTGTGATAGCCGTTAAAGTCCGCGCTGTCGGGTAGGTACGACGTGCCCTTATCAATCGATGAATATACGTCAGCGACAAATATAACCTCGGAGCCGTCTATAACCTTATCCGCATCCTCGGGATTTTTAATCTTGTCATTGTCATAGGCCTTATCGTATACCGTGTTGATCCAGCTCTTGAAGTCGGTCGTAAGGTAAGGACCGTAGGTGGACTCACCCTCAAGGCCCTCGGCAACAAGTCTGCCCTTGACAAATTCATTAAAGCCCGCCAGAGCGTAGCTGAAATACTCGCCTGACGTGTAGTAGACGCAATTTCTGCCGTCTACCATAAAGTAGTATCCGTTACCGGAAACCGCCTTTTTTCCTATGAGGAGAACGTGGTAATCCTCCGTGCCCTCAATTATCTTTTTGGTGTTATTATCTCTTTGTCCGTACATAAAGGAAACGGATGTGTATTCATTGCCGGAGAAGCCGTACTCGCGCAAGAGCGCGTTTCTTCTCTCAATGTTGCTCTCCGTATCCTCGGGCGGAAGCGGTATACGCTCCGTAAAGTAAGGAGTTCCGATAGCGGTGCAAAGATAGGTAAGATAATATATCATACCGTATCCGTCACCCGTTTCAACCGCATACAGACTCTCGTAGTCAAAGTCGCCCTCTGCCGTATAAATGGGGGGCGTGTAAGGGATTACACCCTCTATACCGTTAACGTAGTAGTGGAACATAAAGCTTCCAAGATCGTCGGGGTATCTTGAAACACCGAATCTTCCGGTAGGATTATTCACTTCTATGGCGAGAATATCGCTCTCCTCAACAGAGGGATAAGCAACCGGCTGATTAAGGTATGAGCTCTCCCCTTCAAGCAGATCCAGAGAAGGTCTTGTAGATGGGGTTGAGCCTGAATTTTTGTTCTTTAATATTGCCGATACCGTAAAATACGCGGCACCGAGAATTATAGACACTACAAGAAGACAGATTGTGGTTATCTGTGCTTTACTGAGTTTTCTTTCTACTTTTTTCACATCTGCCTCCTTTACAAGAATTTACGCTTAACGAATACAACTACACCAAGTGCAAGAATTGACACGGGTACAGCCATAACGATGATGGTGTACGCCGTTTTTGCACCGTTACCGAAGCCCTTGTTCGTCTTTACAACCTCGGTTGCATCTGACGAATAAATATCTGTCGGTGTGGTTGAGAGCGTTGTGCTGACCGTCTGCTTACCGCCGTAGGAGGGCGAGTTGAGTGAAAGGCCGCCGAGCTCTATCGTAGCATATCTGTCCGTTCTTGAAATATTGCTTATTACAGAAGCAAGAATGTTATAGTTTGCGTATGATGAGTTGCCGAGCATATCGTTTGAATAGAAGTCGGCACTGTTTGTGCAGAAAATGTATGAATTTGTTCTCTCCGACGTATATCCGTCAAGATGCGCTCTTACGCTGGCGGCAATAAGAGTTCTCTCCTCATCTATACCGCTGATAATGGAATCTCCTGTATAAACCACCGCGCTGTCCGCGCTCTTCATAAAGTCGGCATAGTTACGTGTGCCGTACTTGTTGCCGTGCTCTACCATCTCCTCACCGCCGTCAAAGGCGCAATAGAGGTAACCCGTGTTGGAAAATACCATCTTAGGTGCGGAGGAGAGTCCCGAGTAGGAGTTGTAATACGCATAGCCGAAGCTCTGATCGTCGTTGTCATACATACCGACAAACGTAGAGCCGTCGGCATCCCCCTCAATCTCGGCAAACAGACTGTTCTCACGGTCACGAACCAAGCCGTCGCCAAAGCCTATTCCCCACTCCTTAAGGAATTCCTCAAGGTTGGTGAGCCTTACGTCATACGCCTTATTTACAATGATTGCACCTGCGTTGTTAACAAGGTATCTGTCAAGCTTCTCCGTCTCGCTGACGTAACTGAAATCATCAAGTCTGTCGGGATCGTAGGTGAAATCCTCTGTGGGATTGTTGATAATCAAGAGCGCGCAGTCATCGGGAATTCTCTCGAGATTTTCATCGTTCAGGCTAAGAGTTTTTATCGTAAGTCCGCGCTCCATAAGCAGCTCCGCAAAATTAGCGGTGGCAAGGCTTTTATCCGAATCGGGATTCTCGGGATCGTAATACGTCTCGCCATGGTCGGTAACAAAGTATGCGGCAGGCTGATTTATAGCTGTTATAGACGCCAGAATTGACGCCATTCTGTATTCTCCGTTGTAGGAGAAGTTGTCGCTTGTCCAGAAGGTAGCCGCATTTACCACGCGGTATTTTGCACCGTATGAAACTATCATATCGGTAGCGGAAATCGTATCCCTCGATGTAGTCTTATACATTGACACGGCTGTGGGGTCAAGAGCTGCATTGACAGCTTCCACGGTTACGTTATCAAACATATTATCGAGCCTTAAAGCCATGAAATACGTTGCACGCATGGCGTCGGAGGCTATAAGATAATCGGGATCTGTGCAGAACGTTATTTTAATGTTTTTCACATTTCCGTTTTCATCAGGATCGAGTATTTCGTGGCACACAGCCTCCATCTTATCGCTGAGGGTGTAGAAGCCCTCGGGAGTAAGGTCTGTTACCAGCATATTCTTTGAGAAAACGTGCGAAATAAGAAGATTGAAGGCGAGAAGCACAACTATTCCGACTATCGTTATAGCCGAATACACCTTGGTGCGTGTGCTTTTACCTTTGAAAATTGATTTCTTCATAGGTTATCTGTTCTTTCTCCTTATGATTATTACTGTGCCGACAACCGCAAGAGTAACGGGAATTGCCATTATTATCGCAGTGTAAGCCTTTGCTCTGCCCATCGTGAAGTTCTCAAGCACCTGCGTGTCATAAATTACACTGTTGCAGCCGTAGGGAGCAGAGTTGGAATCAAACAGCACCTCAAGAGTTGCGTAAATAAAGTCTTTGTTGGAATATCCGTCGGAAATAAATGCGTCGGCAGCGGTGATGTATGCCGTGGGAATTACCACGACTGTGCTTTCCTTACCGTCATCGTGTACTCTTTCGGAATAAGCCGCCACGCAGTATCCTCCCTCACTGTCCGTGACCTTACCGCCGGCATTGGTGGATGAGGTCGTGCCTGATAAGAGCAGAGGATTTGCACCGAGAGACTCGTCAAGCTCAAGCGCGGTAGCCTGGCTTATAAGCACACGGTCTGCGCTGAACGACGTAACCTTATTGAAAATCTCGTTTGACACATCGTTGTCTGCGTGTGTCGCAACAAAGGTATAGCCGTCGGGAGTAATAGCGTTGGAATTCTCCTTAACTATATCCCTTATAAGCTGACCGTTCTCGTTGTATTCGCCGCTGAGTGATATTCCCCATTTTGCGAGAAGCTCCTCAAGGTTTTTCAGCTCCTTTACGTAGGTGTCGAGCGCAACGTAGAGCTTACCACCTCTTTCAAGGTAGTCCTCAAGCTTATCTATTTCGCCTCTTACACCCGAGCCCTCCTTTGCCTTCTCAAAGTCACTCGTGGGGTTGGATATGATTATCATTCCCGCATCGGCAGGAATTTCATCTTTTCTTAAGTTGATTACGCCTACGTAGTATCCTGCGCAGTTAAGCAGGTTGGAAAACGCTACGTCTGCCGTCTCACCGTGATTCTGTGTAAAGTACACGGTAGGATGATTATCATTGAGCACCCAGGATATCATCGACGCCATTACCTCCTCGCCGTTGTAGGCGGAGATAGCCATTGAGCCGTCAAGCGTGTAAAAATCAATGAATCCTGCGGAGGTTGCCGTATCCGTAAGCACACGGATGCTGCGATGCTCTCCCTCTCCGCACTCAAATATTACGGAGCTCTGGTTGATGGTGTATTTGCCACCGTCCTTATACTGTTCAAAATCGACGATATTTTTTTCCTCGTCAAGCTTGGTCAGCATATTTACGAATTTGAGCTCTATGAGCTCGGGATATCTCTTCTCAAACTCACGCGCCGTAGTAAGCACGAACTTACCCGTGTCGTGTGTTTCAAGAGTAGACTCGGGATAGCAGAAGGTTATCTTCACCTTCTTACCCATAAGGATATGCTCCTCAAACAATGTGTCGGTATTACCCGATATTGAGAGGTCATCCTCTTTTGGTGAATATAGGTACAATCCGAAAGCAGACGTCAGGGTATAGGCAAGAATATTGAGAAATACCACCGCGACAATAATTATCACGGTCAGGGTGGTACCCATATCCCTCGGGTCTACGATCGATCGCCATAGACTTTTCAAAAACTTTTTCATATTACCGTTACTTCCCGTCCTCGATTATCCGAATCTGCGGCGGTCATAAACTCTGATAGTAAGCCAGAGGAATACTCCGCTCACAGAGAGATAATATATCACCGATGCAAATTCAAAGTATCCGTTGACAAAGCTCTGGAATCTCGTGAATATAGAAAGAGCGTCGAAAACGTATCTTATCCAATACTTGGTAGGCAGAAGCGCATTTATAAGGCCAATGCCGAGGAAGCCGAGAATTATAGCTATCGTACCTATTGCCGCAGAGAGCTGGTTCTCCGTGAGCGCAGATACGAAAAGTCCTATCGAGATAAATACCATTCCTACGAGCAGGAGTGCGATAAGATTGCCGAAAAGCACCGCAAACTGAAGCTGTGTGTAAGGAATGAGGAAGAGGAAATAGAGTGAGGTAAGCGCGGTAGCTGCCGCGAATACCGTGTAGGATGCGAGGAACTTGCCGAACACCATAGCCGGAAGCGAAATGGGCGCGGTAAGAATGAGCTGCTCCGTCTTTGTCTTTCTCTCCTCGCTGAACGACTTCATCGTAAGCAGAGGAAGTGCTATCGCGGAGAATATGAGCATAAGAGTGAAGTAGTTTGTAACGTCACTCGACATTGAGAACATCGTCGTATAGCTGAACAGTATTCCTGCAATGGCAAGGTAGATCACGAGGAATACGTATCCTATAACTCCCGTGAAATAGCTGCGCAGCTCTCTTTTATAAATTGCTAACATTTCATACCCTCCTTAACGTCTTTGCTTTCTGCTCTCGCCCGTTATTCCGTCGGAGCGGTCTACAAGTCGTATAAATACTGTTTCAAGGTCGGTGCCGTGAGGCTCCATTCCCAACATTACCCATGAACGTGAAACGCAGAGGTTGAAGAGTGGCTTTCTTATATCCACGCCCTTTTCACTCTCTACGATATAAGTAAACGCATCGAGGTCGCGCTCGCCCGTAGCGTCAACGCTCTTGACACCGTTAAGTCTGTTTATAGCTGACTCCACATCTCTTGCAGGGCCGCATATTTTAACACGGTATCTGTATCCGTCCTCAATCGTCTTTACAACCTCGTCGGTCAGCTCGTCCGCGATTATCTTACCCTTGTTAATAATGATAACTCTCTCGCATACTGCCTGTACCTCGGCAAGAATGTGAGTGGAGAGCACTACCGTGTGACGGCGTGCGAGGGTACGGAGCAGGTTTCTCACAGCGATAATCTGCTTGGGGTCAAGGCCTACCGTGGGCTCGTCGAAAATCAGCACCTTGGGGTCGCCTATGAGTGCCTGGGCTATGCCGACTCTCTGCTTGTTACCCTTTGACAGATTGCGGATGAGTCTGTCCTTTACCTCATTTATCTTGGTAACCGATATTATCTCGGCAAGATGAGCCTCTCTGTCAAGCTGACAGCCCTTGAGGTCGTATACGAAATTAAGGTACTCCTTAACCGTCATCTCGGGATATAACGGAGGCTGCTCGGGTAGGAAGCCTATATCCTTTTTCGCTTTTATCGGGTCGTCTATAATGTTGACTCCGTTTATATACACCTCACCCGAGGTTGAGGAAAGGTATCCTGTGAGGATGTTCATAGCCGTACTCTTACCCGCACCGTTTGGGCCGAGAAGACCTACTATTTCTCCCTCTCCTATCTCAAAGCTTACGTCGTTAAGAGCAAAGTTTGAGCCGTATCGCTTAACCAAGTTTTTGACCTTTATCATAAATGCATCTCATCGGTATCTGCCGATGTCCTTTCGGTTATATACATATTTTTAACATATTAACACGTCGCGCACACATATCACGACGATTTTATATTATAGCACATAATTGTAAATAAATTATTAACAAAATAGATATTTTCAAATAAAAATAATGGATATTCTGTAAAAAACTACACATCGCGACATATCTTGTACAAAAAGCCGCACAAAAAATGAAAAAATAGCAAAAAAGGCAAAAAACGGAAGTATAAAGAGTGGAATATTCCCTCTCTTGCTTGACAAAACGTTTTTTCGGTTGTATAATCATTGTATTAAAGCTTGACCTACCCGAAAGGAGATAAAAAAATGGCAGAAAACGAAAAGAAAATAGTTTTTTCGGGCGTTCAGCCGTCAGGTAACCTAACTCTCGGCAACTATCTCGGTGCGATAAAGAACTTCTCGCGCTTTTCCGAGGAATACAAGACCTTCTATTCCGTGGTTGACCTCCACGCTATCACGGTAAGACAGGTTCCTGCCGAATTAAGAAAGAGAACCTATGAAACCCTCGCGCTCTATATGGCGTGCGGCCTTGATTATACCAAAAACACACTGTTTGTACAGTCACACGTTCCGCAGCACGCGGAGCTCGGATGGATTCTTGACTGCTACACTATGTTCGGCGAGCTGTCAAGAATGACACAGTTCAAGGACAAGAGCGCAAAGAACGCGCAGAACATCAATGCAGGTCTGTTTACCTACCCTGCTCTTATGGCGGCAGATATACTTCTCTATCAGACCGACGTTGTTCCCGTAGGTGTTGACCAGAAGCAGCACCTCGAGCTTGCACGTGACGTAGCTATGAGATTTAACCAGATATATTCCGACACCTTTAAGATTCCCGAGGGATACATCTCAAAGGACACTATGAAGATAATGTCACTGACAGAGCCCACGGCAAAAATGTCGAAATCCGACCCTAACCCCGCTGCCGTGGTGTATATTCTCGACAGCAAGGACGACATTATGAGAAAATTCAAGAAGGCTGTCACCGACTCCGATGCAGAGGTACGCTACGACGTAGAGAACAAGCCGGGCGTGTCAAATCTTATGACTATTTACCGCGCCTTCACCGGTAAGGAATTCTCCGAGATAGAGAACGAATTCAAGGGACGGGGCTACGGCGACTTCAAGAGTGCGGTAGGCGAGGTCTGTGCCGACGGTCTGTCCGGCGTAAGAGATGAATTCTCACGTCTTATAGCAGACAAGGCTCATCTCGAGGAGGTAATGAAGATAGGCGCGCAGGATGCATACGGTTATGCCCGTCGCACTATGTCCAAGGTAAGACGTAAGATAGGCTTTGTAAACTGATAGCCCGATAAAAGGGCGTAGCTACAAACCAAAATAAATCGGCAAGCAACAAAAACACAAGCCCGATAAATGTCAAAATAAAAGAGAGCCCGGCGGCAATTCTCCGCTGAGCTCTTTTTTTGCTTTTATGCTTGGATTTTTTTCTGATTTTCTGCCGTTAAAGCTCCACGGGTACGTAGGGCTCGAGTATCATACGGTCGTCAAAATCGAAATCGTCAGGGTCAGTATCATCAAAAAGACCGTAATGCACAGGCACCGCTGCATGCGCACCTATCTCATAGGCAAAGTCTGCGGCATCCTTGGCATTCATATTATTTCCTCTGCCGTTTATGGGGAGAAAAGCGTAATCCACACCGTCCTCCACAAGGTCGAGGCAATCGTCAATAACGTCAAAGTTGTAGAGCGTATCACCGCTGACGTAATAAGTTTTCTCACCGTCGTCAAGAATAAATCCGACAGCATCTCTGTCGCCGTGCTCCGCCTTCACGGAATAGAAGGTTATTCCTTTCTCGCTCCATACCGAATGAGGAGAAAGAAGAACTATATTGTGACGGTATCCAAGAGTAGACAGCTTATCGTATGCACTCTTTGATGCAAGAACGGTAATATTCTTATCCGTACGGGAAAGATAGTGCGACAGGGTCTCTATATCAAGATGATACGGGTGTGAATGTGTCAGAAGTATTACGTCGGGAGATACCTCAAGATAGCTCTCATCAATAGGCACTCTTCTCTTCTTTCCGTTAGACGCCTGTGAGTCTGATAAGTAGGGGTCTACGATAACGGTAGCTCTCTCATTCTCGAACATAAGTCCCGCCTGTGTTAACCAAGTAACCTTCATATTTTATCTCCGTTCCGCCCTCACGGGCTAAAATGTTTTTAAAATTTGATATTTACAAAATTGCTGTTTTTAGTGCAATATAATGTTATTTTGCTAATTTAAGTTTACAAAATCAGTATTCCGAGTACGCCCGAGGCAACTCCTATCGCAGCACCGACAATAACATCTCTTACAAAGTGTATCCCGAGCATCACACGTGCCGTCGCTATAATAATCCCGAGCAAAATTACCGCCGAGCCGAGAATTATACTCCACTCCATAATAAGCGTTCCAATGATAAATGCCGAGAAAACGTGGCGGCTGGGGAAGGACTCTCCTCGCTTTGCCCTCATTAATTCTCCGTTCAGATTACCGAGAGAATAGATCTCATACGGCCTCTTGCTGTTTATAAGCCTACGCATAAGACTGACAATGACAAACGGTATGAGAGCAGCGAGCAGAATTTTAATTCCCACGACGTAGTCATACATCGCATTTACCGTGAGGAAAACCGTAAACGAGGCGGCGGTGAGAAGCACGGAAAACGTCGATAACGCTCTCAGCAGCCTCGGAAGATGCTCCGATGAATAAACACGGTTGTACATATTCATGCGTTTTTCATATTGCGCGTTTTTCATCCCGATACCCCCTCACGTAAAGCAGTCCTCAGATAAATACCGAAATTGCCCCGTCGGTTGATGCGGGCAATTACGCCAAAACCGCATCGGCGGTCGGTCGGCATTCATCGGCCTATATTATATTATCACATTTATCTCTTATTTGTCAATCTCACCCTCTACTTTATTTTAATTCCTCGGGGTGTGTACTCGAATATTTTTGCGCGCTAATTTCTTCATTTGATCTATGTGGGGCACAAATATTTTGCGCACCATTTTTTTCCTTTGATATATGTAGGGCACAAATATTTTGGTGCTTCGTTTTCTTCCTTCGGGTTTCGTAGATGCTTAAATATTTTACGTGCGCTATTTTAATTTTTCAAAAGTATTGACATTCCCAAATATTTGTAGTAGAATGTACGTGTTAAAAATCTAAAGACTGTGACGAAGACAGTAGCTATGCGGAACAGGTACAGAGAGTCGACGGTGGTGAGAGTCGATACGAAGTACGCATAGGCGTGACACGCCCGACACCGTCGGTGAAAATCACTTCCGAGTCGCATCTGTGAAGCCCTTTTTCCTGGGGTGTGTAATGGGTGACGGTGCCTTTCCGTAATCTTAGGCGCATATTGTTGGATATGTGAATGGATGGTTATATTTTCCGTTTCCATAGGAAGCGGTTTTTTTATTTTCAGGGAGAATTTTAATAAGATATACGGGCGTTATGCCCGAAAGGAGAAAAAATGGAGATTTACGAGAAGGTATCGACAAACCTGAACTTTGTCGAAAGAGAAAAGGCTACCAGAGCCTTCTGGGAGCAGAACAATATCTTCGAGAAGAGCATCACCGAGAGAGAGGGTAAGGACAATTACACGTTCTTCGACGGCCCTCCCACCGCTAACGGCAAGCCGCACATCGGCCACGTGCTCACAAGAGTAATCAAGGATATGGTTCCCCGTTACCAGACTATGAAGGGCAAAAGAGTTCTTCGTAAAGCAGCCTGGGACACACACGGTCTGCCCGTCGAGCTTGAGGTTGAAAAGAAGCTCGGCATCAACGGTAAGGACCAGATAGAGGCATACGGACTTGAGCCGTTCATAGCTCACTGCAAGGGGTCCGTGTGGAAATACAAGGAAATGTGGGAGGACTTCTCCGGCACTGTCGGCTTCTGGGCTGATATGGACAACCCCTACGTTACATACACAAACGACTTCATAGAGTCCGAGTGGTGGGCTCTCAAGCAGATATGGGATAAGGGACTGCTCTACAAGGGCTTCAAGATAGTTCCCTACTGTCCACGTTGCGGTACTCCACTCTCAAGCCACGAGGTTGCACAGGGATACAAGACCGTAAAGGAGAAGTCAGCAATAGCACGCTTCAAGTGCCAGGATGAGGATGCATACTACCTCGCGTGGACAACAACCCCCTGGACACTCCCCTCAAACGTTGCACTCTGTGTAAACCCCAAGGATACCTATTGCAAGGTTTCCTGCATTGACGGAAACGTCTACTATATGGCGGAGGCTCTGCTCGACAAGGTGCTCTCCCCCCTTGCAGACGAGGGCGAGAAGGCATATGAAATTCTCGAAAAGATGCCCGGCTCCGCGCTTGAATACCGCCCCTATGTTCCGCTCTTTGATTTCACAGCGGCAGAGGTAACTCGTCAGAAGGCAAAGGCGCACTATATCGTGTGCGACGACTACGTAACAATGTCCGACGGTACGGGTATCGTTCACATCGCACCCGCATTCGGTGAGGACGACTCCAAGGTAGGAAGAAAATACGAGCTCCCCTTCGTTCAGTTTGTAGACGGCAAGGGCGAGCTTACGCAAAACACCCCCTACGCAGGAATATTCGTTAAAAAAGCAGACCCCATCATCCTCGAGGACCTCGAAAAAATGGGCAAGCTCTTCTCTGCTCCCAAGTTTGAGCACGACTATCCTCACTGCTGGAGATGTAACACGCCCCTCATCTATTACGCAAGAGATACCTGGTTTATCAAGATGACGGCAGTGCGTGATAACCTTATCAAAAACAACAATACTGTCAACTGGATACCCGAGAGCATAGGCAAGGGCAGATTTGGCGACTGGCTTGAAAACGTGCAGGACTGGGGCTTGTCCCGTAACAGATATTGGGGAACTCCTCTCAACATCTGGGAGTGCTCCTGCGGACACCGTCACTCCATAGGCTCTATCGAGGAGCTCAAGAGTATGTCGGACAACTGTCCCGAAAATATCGAGTTGCACCGCCCCTTCATCGACGAGGTAACCATCAAGTGTCCCGAGTGCGGTGGAGAAATGAAGCGTGTCAGCGAGGTTATTGACTGCTGGTTCGACTCAGGCTCAATGCCCTTTGCACAGTGGCACTATCCTTTTGAGAACAAGGAGGTATTCCACTCACAGTTCCCTGCAGATTTCATCAGCGAGGGCGTAGACCAGACACGCGGTTGGTTCTATGCGCTTATGGCAATATCCACACTTCTGTTTGACTGCGCGCCCTTCAAGAACGTACTTGTACTCGGTCACGTGCTTGACAAGGAGGGACAGAAGATGTCGAAATCCAAGGGCAACGCGATAGACCCCTTCGACGCCCTTGAAACCTACGGAGCAGATGCTATCCGTTGGTACTTCTACTCAAATTCAGCACCCTGGCTGCCCAACAGATTCTTCGGTGAGGCGGTAGTCGAGGGACAGAGAAAGTTTATGGGTACTCTCTGGAATACCTATGCATTCTATGCTCTGTATGCAAATATCGACGGCTTTGACCCCACAAAGTACACGCTTGACAAATCCACCCTCTCCGTAATGGACAGATGGATACTCTCCAAGCTCAACTCTGCGGTAAAATCCGTTGATGATATGCTCGCAAATTACAAGATAACCGAGGCGTCAAGAGTGCTCGAGAGCTTTGTAGATGAGCTCTCAAACTGGTACGTACGCCGCAGCCGTGAGAGATTCTGGGTAAAGGATATGCCCGAGGATAAGGTAAATGCCTATCTCACTCTCTACACCTGTCTTGTTACAATAGCAAAGATTTCAGCACCTATGATTCCGTTTATGACGGAGGATATATACAGAAATCTCGTGTGCTCCGTAGACAAGAGCGCACCCATATCCATACACCTCAACCCCTTCCCCGTAGCAGACGAGTCACTCATTGACAAGTCGCTTGAGGAAAATATGGACGAGGTAATGGAAATCGTAGTTCTCGGTCGTGCCTGCAGAAATGCGGCGGCTATCAAGAACCGTCAGCCTATCGGCAAGATGTACGTAAAGGCGGACAAGACTCCCGACGAGAGCTTTGTAACCGTAATCAAGGAGGAACTCAATCTCAAGGAGGTAGAATTCACCGACAACGTTCGCTCATTCACAACCTACACCTTCAAGCCGCAGCTCCGCACAGTAGGTCCTAAGTACGGCAAATTCCTCGGCGGTATCAGAGCAACTCTCTCCGCTATCGACGGCAATGCCGCAATGGACGAGCTTGAGGCAAACGGTGCTCTCACCTTTGAGGTAAACGGTGAGAAGATAGTTCTCACTAACGAGGATTTGCTCATAGAGATGACCAAGAAGGACGGCTTCGAGTCCCTCTCCGACCACGGTGTAACGGTAGTTATCGACAAGAACCTCACCCCCGAGCTTATCGAGGAAGGAAACGTGCGCGAGATTATATCCAAAATTCAGACGATGCGTAAGGACTCAGGCTTTGAGGTAATGGATAACATCAGAATTTCACTCACAGGCAATCAGACCGTTGAGGCTATAGCAATGCGCAACGCCGAGGAAATCAAGTCAGAAACGCTCGGTGTCGAGCTTACACTCGGAGTCCATCTCAAGCACAGCAAGGAATGGAATATCAACGGTGAGAATGTGACAATCTCTGTTGAGAAAGTATAAAAAATGAGTCTTGATAAAAGCAAAATAGAGAGTCTATTAGGTGAATTATTAAAGGATTTGTCTATATTTGTTTACAATTCTACCGATTCTACAAACACAAGAGCTAAGGCTCTCGCAACCGATGTGTCTGTCCGTAAAGCAGTATTCATAGCAGACGGGCAGACCTCGGGCAGAGGCAGAATGGGACGCTCATTTCTCTCAAACGAGGGCAAGGGCCTATACCTATCTATACTTGTAAAGGACGGCAAGGGAGTAAACAACGCTCTCGGTGTAACCACCTATATGGCAGTTATAGCCTCACGCGCTATTGAAGTTCTGTCGGGGATAAAGACAGGTATAAAGTGGGTTAATGACATCTATTGCGGTGAAAGGAAGCTCGCAGGCATACTCACCGAGGGGCAAATCAATCCCACAGACGGCAGTATGGACTACTACGTATGCGGAATAGGTATAAACCTCTTGCATCAGGATTTTCCGCACGAGCTCGCTTACACCGCCACAACTGTTGAGGACGAGTGCGGCAAGATAATCGACGTCAGTGTACTTGCGGCAAGAATAATATCGGACTTCTTTTCGGGAATTGCGATCCTCGGCGACAAGAGTATAACAGACGAGTACGTCAGCCGTTCAATCCTACTCGGCAAGGACGTCACAGTCATAAAGCCGAATGTGGAATATCCCGCAACGGTAACGGGAATAACCGACAAATGCGAGCTGATACTAAAGCTTTTTGACGGTAAAGAAGAGATATTATCAAGCGGCGAGGTTAGTGTGCGCGTAAAACAGACCGCGCCACAACCCCTAAACAGTCAAAAAAGCTTATCAATTCTTGAAGAACAACAGTCAGACAAGACTTGAAGCACAAGAGCCGATAAGACTCCAAGCATATAACTCGTACAAGACTTAACGCACAAGAACCTATGAGTTTCAGGCTATAAGGTGTGACAAGCCTCAAAAATTGAGCCTACAAGATTGATAGCTGAATACAAATAAAAAATATTGATTAAAAATCAAAATAAAAAAGGTTAGCAAGGTGTCAGTGACATTAAGCTAACCTTTTCATTTTTTATACCATTATATACTATCAGAAAAATCGACTATTTCGGCACAGAAACGTCGAGAGTATCTGCAAGAGGCAGAGAATATACCTCGATAGTCTTTGGATATTTGCCAAACATAAGCTCCACCGCATCCGCATAATAAGCGAGCTGTGCGGAGTGCTTGTCGTACATCTTCTTCCTTGCCAGCTCTCTGTCGGCAAGCTCCTCCTTTGTCAGACGGTCGGTTTTATAATCCACGAGGTGCCATTCTCCGTCGTTGTCCTCGTAAAGACAGTCGATAACCCCCTGCACAAGCACACTCTCGCCTCGGTACAATTCCTTGAGAGTCTTGTCGGCGGTGAACTGCTCCGCAGGGAGCTTCACGTTAAATCTGAACTCACGGTACACGGTCTTGGCTTTAAGAATATCCCGTATGAGCCTTGACGAGGCAAATCTGTCAGCCTCGTAGAGTCTTACGAGCCCTGCATCCTCCTCTGACAGGAATCCCTTATCCGTTAGTCTTTTTACCTCACTCCTCGCGCCCGATGAAGCGAGTGCGGAGAAATCGCAGAACTGCATCAGCATATGCGTTGCTATACCGCGTCTCGCGCTCTCGTCCTTACGCTCTCCTGAAATGAACGTGGGAAGATAAACCCTTCTATCTCCCTCCTCGTCGGACTCGGTATCAACACTCACAGTCCCCTCGTCGGTGCCGTCGAGTATTTCGGGGTAGAGCTTTGATACAGACAGCTTACCGGGAATACGGCACAGATGAGCATTTGAATATACAAAGTCAAATCTATCCTTTAGTATTTTTGAAAGCTCGAATGCATCTCTTTCATCCACCGTCACGTCATCTGTATCTTGTGAGGACTCCTGTACGTCGGAGCTCTCCTCACATTCTGCATTTATATTGCCGGATTCGGCCTCTTTACTGTACACGTATGGGGGGTTAAGCAAAAATTCCGACGGCATCTTCACGTCAAAGTCCTTAGCCGAGAGTATCATATCAAGGAACGACGACACGTTGTATATATCGTATTCCGACATATATTCTCTCATAGCCGCCATCTCGGACAGATATGTGGCAACGTCGGTGCGCGACTTACTTACCACGTACAGACGCTCTCTCGCTCTGGTGAGGATAACGTACAAGACGCGCGCCTCCTCCTCAATCTTCTTGCGATAGCGGTAATGCTTAACTATATCCTTTGTGGAATTCTTTACAACGGCAAGTCCCGAGGGTGTCCTCAGGTTCATACCCATTCCAAAGCCCTCCTCGTATTCAAAACGGGACTCCTCGCCGGGAGACGTGCCGCTCTTTCTGAATGAGCTGTCAGCTCCTACGAAGAATACGACGGGATATTCAAGTCCCTTTGCGCCGTGGGCGGTTATTATTCTCACCGCATCACATTCTCCGGGAGCCTCTCGCTTGTCAAATTCACTGGTCCTGCCCGTCAGCTGATTGATATAGCTGATAAAGTTGTAAAGCCCCTTGAATGAGCCTGACTCAAACCGTCTTGCATGCTCATAGAGCAGCATGAGATTTTCCTTACTCTCCTTACGGTTAGCCGCCAGAGCAAGCATACCCGTCTCATGATAAAGCTTGATGAGCAGCTTGTCCGTGGGCATTCCCTCGGAAATTAAGCGGTAATATTCGAGCTTTTCAAGGAATTTCCTTACACGCTCCCCGTCATTTTCCTCCTCGGCGTATAGCTTCAGCGAGTCGAGGAGAGTGGGGGCAGGAGCTTTTTTCCTTATAAGCGCAAGGTCGCCGACGGTAAATCCGTAGAGCGGCGAGCACATAAGTCCTGCAAGATATATATCCTTATGCGGATTGTCAATGGAATTCAGCAGGCTCAAAACAAGCAAGACGTCGGAGTTTATAAAGAACACGCTGTTTTCCTTTACTGCTACGGGAATTCCGTACTGCGATAAAACAGAGGTATAAAGAGCCGCCTGACTCTTGACCTTTCTCATAATTATCGCTATGTGCTTGTGTTGTATTTTCTCACCGTTATCAAGATATCCGTGGTCGAGCAGCTCACGTATTTTTCTCGCCACCACGTCGGGAACAAGCGTTTTCTGGTCCTCGACAAGATTATAGCGAGGGTCTTTTTTTGAAATAGGCGGTACAAGACATATTTCGGGGTAACGGTACTCCGGTTTTTCATGCTCATACACCTTGCTGAAATTGAGTCTGTCATCGTTTACATATCCGATACTGTTTTTCAAATATCCGAACACTCTGTCAAATATATGGTTAATGAAATCGATTACGCCCTCATCACATCGGAAATTGTCTGACATAAATATCGAAGCATACGGAAAATCACCGTCATTACCCAGGGGCGTGTAGGTTTTTTTCATATTTGCGAATATACGGGGGTTTGCGCTTCTGAATTCATAAATACTCTGCTTTATATCACCGACCATAAATCTGTTGGTCTCGGTCGAGATAGCCTCGAATATCTTGTTTTGCAGACTGTTAACGTCCTGATATTCGTCAATGTATATCGCCTTATAGAGTCCCGACTGCGCTATAGCAATATCGGTTTTCTCTCCGTTGTGCCACAGGCACTCATACGTATATCGCTCAATATCCGTAAACTCGAGTATGCCTCTGCGGTTTTTCTCCGCTCTGAAAAGACGGTCAAACTCCTTAACTATGCGATAAAGCACGCCAAACTGACGGTAGAGCCCCTCATACGCAACTCTCCAATCCTCCTCCGAGGCAAAGAAGAGCGTGTCGCGCAGCTTAATAAGTTCGTTCTTTAATTTACTCCTTACCTCTGTTACGGGCGGCAAGCCTATATTCTTCGGCACAGGCGGAGAGTCCTCAAATTTAACACCGATAAGGACCTCGCGCGTATCACTGTATTTTTCACACGGACCGAGGCTGTTAAGTATTTTGAGCGTGTCATTTAGCATTTCTATTATCTTTACACGCTTTCCGCCCTCAAACTCGACTACCTCATCTCTTATCCGTCCTATTGCAGAAAGGTAATGCTCCTTCAGCTCCTTGAGCCTTGCGAGGCAGTATTTACCCATCGAGGTGTTCTCGACAGCCGTAAAGTGCGACGGGTTGAATTCATCAACGAGCAGGCCTAAAGACTCCACGCCCTCAAGCGAGTCGAGTGTCGAGGCATATATGCTTTGTATTATAGCAGGCAGGTCGCTCTGCTTTCTCGTCTGTGCGAGGCAGTCCGTGAGCGCATCTATCTCCTCGGGAGTTGCCACGTTCTCTGCCTTACCCTCAAATATCGCGTCTATGAGTCCGTCAAGAATATTCTCGCCGAGCAGCTTTGCCTCTGCCGCATCGGGAACGCGGAACATAGGGGTAACACCTGCTCTCTCCGCATTGGCACGGAGAATTTCCGCACAGAAGGAGTCGATTGTGCATATCTTTGCCGCAGGCAACATACGCAGCTGTCGCTCAAGGCTCTCATCTCCAACCCTTGACTTTGCCGCCTTTTTAATCGCCTTGCCTATTCTCTCGCTCAATTCAGCTACCGCTGTGCGCGTATAGGTAACTATCAGCATTTCATCTATGTTGATAGGCTTATCCTCGTCGAGTATAGACGTTATTATTCTTTCTGTAAGAGTAGCCGTCTTTCCCGAGCCTGCCGCCGCGGAAACGAGAAGCGTTCTATCTCTTGTATCTATTGCCGAGCCTTGACTCGACGTCCATTTTTTCTCTGTTTCAGCCATCGTTATTCTCCAAACTGTCTGATAGGCTTTATTGCTTTGCCGTCGGGAAATTCCCTGACCTCACCGAGAGCAAAGAAGCCTTCCGCATCAGCAAGACGCACAAGCTGACCGACCTCATACACTTTTCCTATCTTTGATAGGTAAATTTCAAGCCCCGAGTGTGCAAGTCTTGCAAAAAACTCGGGTAAAACTACACACGGGTGCTTCTTAAAGACGTCCTCGACGGGTCTGAGCGTGCCGAGTCTTTTCTCTTCATTCATTCCCTCAAGCTCACCGAGAGTATATGCATCACCAAGCGTATATCCCGATGCCTCAAGGCGTACAAGCGTCTTCATAACACCGCCCGTACCGAGAGCTGCACCTATATCCGCGCATAAGGTTCTGATGTACGTTCCTTTCGAGCAGACAACGTCGAGATAGTATTCATTATCGTTTATCCTCTCGGCAGTAAGGCTGTATACGGTTATCGGACGTGCCTCTCTTTCGATGACCTCGCCGCCCCTTGCAATATCGCACAGCTTTCTGCCTCCCACCTTTAATGCGGAATACATAGGAGGCGTCTGCATTATCTCACCTGTAAAGTCGGCACAGACTCGCATAACGTCGGACTCGCTAACGGTGAGAGCCGAGGTTGTCAGCACCTCTCCCGTAACGTCCTCGGTATCGGTCGTAATGCCGAGAAGGAGCGTTGCGCCGTAGTGCTTCACGGAGGTGAGCATAAATTCACTCGCCTTTACCGCCCTGCCGACGAGCACGGGTAGAACACCCGTCGCCATAGGGTCAAGCGTGCCGGTATGTCCTGCCTTTGCAGCACCGAATATTCTTTTTACACGGCTCACTACCCCCTGCGAGGTTATGCCCTGCTCCTTGTTAACGATAACAAGGCCCGATATATTTTTTTCGGACGTCCTCATGACTACCTCCAAATAACTCATTAAAAATATTTTACCATATAAAAGCGCAAAATTCAACAGCATTTTAGTCTTTAATTAAAAGCGAGGCGAGAAGGGACTCTAACATCTCCGAAAATAAAACAAAAGCACCCGTTTTTATTCTCTGATACGAGGTTAAAATATCGCATCTTTGAACACAAATGCACAAAATAACCTACACGTGTCGAGTTTTTCGCATTTTAAGAGGAAAGGCGAGCGTATTTTTTCTTTTTTGACAAACGGTATTCGACAGCTTTTTTCTTACTTCTTTATTACAATATAAGCATAAGACAAACGAGTAAATCCAAGTCTTGAAAGGAGTATACAATGGATCTTATCAATCAAGAGCAAGCCAAGAAAAAGAAAAAGCACAAAAAGGGTGTGCTTGAAAACGTAAAGCGCGGAGTGATGAATTCGCTCGAAATAACAAAAAAGAGAGAAGCCCCTCTGCTCGACGTTCTTACGTTTGTTATAGCGTTTCTGTTTGCGAGGTGTCACATAGTATTCGGCGCGCATCCTCTGTCACTTGCCTTAATATCCGTCTTACCGAGTAGGGTATGGTTGGTAGTGCTCGGCTCTGCTGCGGGTGCTCTGACGCTCGGCAAATCGGGAATTATTTACTCAATGATTTCCGTTATAGTTGTTTTTCTCAGAATTATAGTATCGGGCTCGGAGAAGGATGAGGAGGGCGAGAGTACAAAGGTGCTCCGTCTTTTCTCGGAGAGTCTGTTGCTTAAAATGTCCGTAGCCATCATAGGCGGCTTTGTCGCGGCGGTGTATGAAATAATGCTCTCGGGCTTTTCAATGACTACTATGCTTTTCGGTGCGGCTATGGTGGTAATTCCGCCGATTGTTACCTTTGCATTATCGGGATTATTCGACACGGATATAACCCTATACGCCATATTTGAGAAAAACAGCAACGTCTTCTCCACAAGGGGAAAGAGTGAGAAGGAAAAGTTCAATCTCGTATTTTTCCGTTGCTCTGCCCTGCTCCTCATCTTTCTTATTTCAATATCACTAAAGGAATATGAGCTACTTGGAATATCGGTCGCATACATATTCTCGGGCATCGCAACGCTTGTCGTTGCTCGCAGATTCGGTGCTCTGTGGGGATGTGTCACAGGATTTATTTCTTCTTTTGGAATATCAAGCACGTATTCCGTCGCCTTTGCCCTTCTCGGTATTTCCGCCGGCGGACTCTTCAATCTCGGACTCACGTGGGGAGTTGCCGGCGGTATAGCCTTTCTCGGAATGTGGTCTGTATATGCAGGCGGACTTGAGGGGCTGTTAAGCATCGTGCCCGAGGGCTCAATAGCCGCGCTGGTATCCTACCCTATACTGAAAAAGATAACCTTTGAGAAAACGAGCGCGGAGGTTGACGAGAATGAGAAGTCCGCAACCGATATGGTTGCCACGGTAGCCTTATCATACAGAAACAGATATAAAGGAAATCTCGGTGCGCTGGAGCAATCGCTCTCGGCAATATCAGGCTCAATAAAGCAATACAATGAAAACTCAACACGCCCGACCCGTGAGGAGCTGAGCGACCTCATCCTTGAGTGCGCAGACAAATACTGCAGGACCTGCGACGGCTTCAGCGCGTGTATAACGAGGAAGAATTATCCGTTCCCGAGCAGCACCTCGGTGCTTGCCGACACTCTGTATACCAAGGGGCATCTCAACATAGAGGACCTCGCGATTTTCCCTGAATACTGCGGTATGAAGGGCAGTGTCGCGGAGGCTATAAATCGAGGAGTGGCAATACTTGCGGAAGAAAAATTCCGAGAGGCAAAGAAGGATACCTCATCCGACGATTTTGCAATAATATCCAAGCTGATAAACGAGGCGAGAATATCCGACGACAAGGAAAAGGCAATGAACGAGGCACTCTCCGAAAGACTTGCCGAGGCAATGAAGCTCGCCTGTCTTGACGACGGAGTTATCCGCGCGTTCGGAGAGAGGCGCCCGTACTTTATCCTCGCGGCAGAGGACGAGAGCGGAAGCAAGATAGCCTCCCCGACACTCAGACACGCCATAGAGGAGATAGCGGGAGTGAAGCTCGGCACACCCGAGTTTTACCGACGCGGAAAAATGGCGCTTATGGAGTGCGGAAGCGAGAAATCCTACACGGCAGAGTGTGCAATATCCTCCGTGGCAGGCACCCGTGACGAAATATCGGGCGATTCCGCCACCGCCTTTGAGAGCAATGATGGGTATTTTTATTCCTTGATTTCAGACGGAATGGGCAGCGGCGACGAGGCAAAGGAGACCTCATCCTTTGTCACCGACTTTATGACGCGCGCCCTCGAGTTCAGCGGTGAGGGACAGACAGTGCTGAAAATTCTAAATCATACAGTGCGCCACAGACACAGAGAATGCTCCGCAACGGTAGACCTCTTCTCCGTTGACCTCTATCGCGGAGATGCGGAATTCTTGAAGAGCGGAGCCGCTCCCTCTTACGTCAAGAGAGGCTCGTCAATCTTCCGTATAAAGTCAAAGACCGCTCCTCTCGGACTTATGAAGAGCGTTGATGCGGAGCGCATACGTGTAGAATTAAACGGTGATGACTACATTATTATGCTCTCGGACGGAATAGCACAGAGCGCGGAGGATACACCGTGGCTGCTCGAGCTGTTATCAAAGCCTCCGAAAAAGAGCTTAAAGGAATACGCCGACCATATACTGTCAACCGCACTCAAAAATCTTCCTCGCGACGACGATATGACGGTACTCGTCACCCGTGTGGTAAAAAAACAGTAACACCGTCAATAATACCGTTCCTTCATGCACCTTGAGAGTAGTTTCTCGAGGTGCATTTTTTATCTCCTCAATGTGTATTTTAACTCCTCAATGTGTATTTTAGCTCCTCAACGTGTATTTTTCAATTTCTCAACGTACATTATTTAATTGCCAAAGGCTTGTGATTTTAATTGTATGAGCGGACAATCCCCTCCAAACGAAAAACCGTCAGCAATAACGCTTACCGCAATTCTTAAAATCACAGGGCCATTATAAGCATAGCTTGAGCCTCCGCCAAGCAGAAGTCCGTTATAAACAAAAAAGAGCAGGAGTGAAAGAAAAAATCTTCTTACTCTTGCTCTTTTTTCAACACGGCTATGCCGTTATACTTTATTATTTAACTGCGGTAAGCGCGCTTTCCGTAATAGTTATTTCTACAGTCTTGGTTGCGCCGCCTCTGGTTACGTTCACCTTAACGACGGAGCCCACTCTCGCATTGAGCATAGCATCTGTAACGACGTACATTCTCGTTACGTTATATTCAACGCCGTCAATAACTATGGAATTTATCACGTCGCCAACCTCAAGCTTACCCTTGGCAATAGAGTTATTCTCTATTGAGGATATGCTCACAGTTTCACGTCTGTGGACTCTGCCTGTTTCCTCATCGTACTCGGTATAGAGCTCCTTGGCTCCTACCGTAATACCGAGATAGCATCTGAAGACGCTCTCGCGGTCGGTACCGTCACAGTAATAAATGATGTTATCCGTTACGTACTTAACAAAGTTTGAGGGGAGGGCGTAGCCCATATTCTCGCTCTCTGTAAGTTTGGCATTAACTATACCGATAAGGTTGCCGACTCCGTTAAAGAGTCCGCCGCCCGAGTTACCGCCGTTTACAGCGGTGTCTATTCTCATAACTCTTATCTGGATGGTGGTTGAGCCGTCTGCACCCTCAAGTGTGATGTATTCACTGTCAACGTTTACGTAACCGAGAGTTGCTGATATTCCAAGATCCTCGGGATTTCCCACAGCTATAGCCTGGTCGAGCACGGCAACCTCGTTGGAGTCAGCAAATTCAGCCGCCATAGCATTGCTCTCCGCAAGCACACGGCTACCCTCTACCTTAAGCACGGCAAGGTCGTAATTCATAGATCCGCCGATATACTTTGCAGGAATAGCGTACTCCGAGCTCTCCTGTCCGTAGAGATAAACGGTTATGTCATCGCTGATACCGTTCTCGGTGTTGGCACCGCTGTAATAAACTACGTGATAGTTTGTGATAATATAGGCATCGCCTCTGTTCTTATCAAGCCTGTATATAACTCCGGAGCCTGCCGCCGCCTTTTCCTTTGAAGATGAGCCGGGATAGAGGCCTGACGAATAGGTCTTGAATACACAGTTGACGCTCACTACCGATAGCAGAGCCTTTCCTGCCGCGGCATTCTGCTGATTGTCGGTATTTATGGTGACGTTGTAATTATCTCCGCCCTCGACGGTTATATCACCGTACATACCGTTCTTAATCATTTGCTCAACTTCACTCTTGGATACGTAATCCTCTTCGTCAAGACGCAGAATACAGGACGACATAACAAAGCACGAGAAAAGCAATACAACTGACAAAATTAGTGCTGATATTTTAGTTCTGTTTTTCATGTTTTCTCCATCTGCCCACAGGGCGCGATTTTAGTATACTCCAATACAGCCATCGGCATCGGTAGTCCGCGCCTTTAAGTATCGGTTAATATAATTATAGTACAACTTTGTTGCAAAAATATGTATAAATGACAAAATTTGCATTAACGTTTAGCATTTATATCGTTTTTGAAGAACTGATACAGATAACACGGTATCATTCCGTTATAGAGCTTCTTGACCTTATCGGCCTTTTTACCATACAGTCTTTCAAAGCCCTCGTGTGAGGTTATAACGTACACCTGCCAGGGCGCGAGAGAGCGGAAGTGATGACCTATATCGCGATAGAGTCTTTCAACCTCTGACATAGTTCCTATTCTCTCACCGTATGGGGGGTTAGTGACTATCGTACCGCGTCTGCCGGATGCGGAAATACGTCTTGCATCCTGTCTGAATACCTTAATGGAATTCAACACGCCTGCCCTGTAAGCGTTATCCTTGGTTAGCTGTATGCACTCCTCGTCAATATCGGAGGCAAATACCTCAAAGTTGGATGGCACAATACCCTCAAGCGCCTCTTCCTTGGCATCCCTCCACCTTTGCTCGGGAATAAACGGAAATCTCTCCGCGGCAAATCTGCGGCGCATACCCGGTGCTATGTTTCTCATCATCATAGCCGCCTCGATTGCTATTGTACCGCTTCCGCACATAGGGTCCCACATCAATACGTCCTCGCGCGGACGTGAGGTCGCGGCTATGGCGGCGGCGAGAGTCTCGCGTATCGGCGCGGCATTTGCCTCACGCCTGTATCCCCTCTTGTGTAAGGGCTCGCCCGAGGTGTCTATCATAAGGGTTGCCTCGTCGTTGAGGATAAAGAATTCTATCTGATATTTTACACCCTCCTCGGGAAAGACGGAAATACCGTACACCTCCGTCATACTCCTGACAACCGCCTTCTTTATGATTGCCTGGCAGTCGGGAATGGAGAAGAGCTGAGATTTAATAGAGTGTCCCTTTACGGGAAAGGCATCGTTTCTGCCTATAAAATGCGGCCAGGGTAATGCGCGTGTACCCTCAAACAACTCCTCAAACGAGGTCGCGCGGAATGAACCGATCTTGATAAACACACGCTCGGCATATCTTAAGAAGACGTTGCAGAGAGCCACCGCCTCCTCGTCGCCTATAAACATCACTCTGCCGTTTATCGTAGATACACGCTCATAGCCGAGCTTATCTATCTCCTCACCGAGCAGATGCTCAAGACCGAATAAGCACGTTGCTACTAATTGAAATTTCATTTTTTGATTCTGCCCTGTGGTATATAATTTTCGAAAATAACCGTATCAAATCCGTGTGCAATCGCCTCGTTTTCCTCCTCCTCGGAGCGCACTGTCCACGCCATAAGAGGTGTGCCGAATCTCTTTCTTATAAATCTGAGATTTTTCTCGGCATAGCCCGTCTTGGAATAGGCGATAAAGTCGGGGCGGTACATAAAATTAAAGTGGAGCTTGCGTAGGAGCGTGTAGAGTATCTTACCCTTGAACTTATCCTCGTTATACTCGCACGAGAGTATTCCGCGGAGTATGTCGGGGCGCTCACGCTTCACGCACTTGAGTGCGCGAGGGTTAAACGACTCTACTATAAATTCACCGCGGTATCCGTCGATGACCTCAAGCAGCTTTTCTGCCACTCCGCCCTCCGACAAGTCGTTCTTTATCTCTATAAGCAGCGGTACAGCTCCGTCGATAAGCTCGAGCACCTGCTTCATCGTAGGCACACCGGCATCCGTTCCGAGTATACGCATATTTGCAAGCTCCGAGGCGGTAAAATCAATGACCTTACCCTCAACACCTGCCATACGTGATAAATTATCGTCGTGGAACACCACCAGCTCACCGTCACGGCTGAGGCGCACGTCAAGCTCTATACCAAAGCCCATTTCCTTTGCCGCGGCAAAGGCAGGGAGAGTATTCTCTGCCCTCTCGGCATTGTGCAGGCCTCTGTGCGCATATTTAACCTTTTTGAACTTTTCCATTTCCTTTCTGTTTTTACCGGGAGCGATGGTAAACAACCAAATCAGCCACCCGATAATCAAAGCGGAAAGGACAGCTATCAATACTATAAGAATAGGAGGCATATTTTCCTTCTCCTTTTAATCATCAGCTCCGGCAAGGCTCTCAAGAGCACCCTGCTTCTCCGGTTTTGCATCTCCGTGCTTCACGAAGAACATAGTAACAAACGAAAGTCCAACAAACAATGCTCCAAACGGGAAGAACAGAATTCTCATACCGTTGTCATTTGTAAAGAGGTCGAGCAAATCGTAAAGTCCGCCGGCAAGGAGAGGAGCAATTACCTGCGCCGCCATAGATGCCGTGTAATAATATCCCGTATATTTTCCTACCTCACCGCCGCGAGCAAGCTCAACAACCATCGGGAAGGAGTTAACGTTGATAGTAGCCCAGCCAATACCGGCAAGAGCAAATACGGGGTACATAACGGCAGGGGGAGTCGTGGGCGAAATAAACGCACCGATGAGGAATGCCGATGCAAGCATAATGACACCTGCAAGTATCGTCTTTCTCCTGCCTATCTTGGATGCGACAATACCTACGGGGATGTAGGAGATGATTGCCGCCGCCTGAGCAACTATAAGTGTAAAGTTGAAGTCGAAGCCGAGAATGTTGGTAGCGTATACCGAGTACTTACTCGTTATTGAGTTATATCCTACGTACCAGAGAGCAACCGATGCAAGAATGAGCACAAGTGACTTGAGCTCGGGCTTTGAGAGCTTTCTTTTCTCGGAATTATCCTCCACGGGTTCGTTGTTAAGGCCGAGTCTTTCGGATTCCTCCTCCATATCACGCGCCCATTTTTTCTCTCTTACGGTCGTGATGAAGACGGTGAGTCCTACCAGCATTATTGCCACAACAGCCAGAACGTAGCCGCTGTAATTCATATAGATGTTTTTAGAGGTTGCAAATACCATACCGAGTCCGAGGACGAGTATTCCGCCTGCCGCACCCATAAGGTTGATAATCGCATTTGCCTTTGATCTGAGGGGCTTGATCGTTACGTCGGGCATAAGTGCAACCGCAGGTGAGCGGAAGGTAGCCATAGAAACGAGCAGGCCGAGAAGAACGGTTATGAATCCTACAAGGGGCCAGCAATTAGCGAGCGTGATTTCAAGGGCCTCTTTACGCAGTGCCACCTTTGCGTCATTAAGGGCAGCCTCCGCAGCCTTGAGCTGTGCTATCGCCTCGGGATTTTTCGCATCAACAAGATCCTGCAAGCCCACCTTGACAAGCTCGAAGTTACTGTATGCTATATCATATCTGTGTTCAATGCCGGCATCAGCAAGAGCCTTTATCTGCGCTCCGTCAACAATGGCAAGAAGTATGAACAGAAGCACTGCGGCAACCGTTCCGAGCACTATAAACGGAGTACGCTTACCGTATTTACTCATAACCTTGTCCGACAGGGCTCCGAATATCGGCAGCATAAATACCGCAAGAACGTTATCCAGTGCCATTACCGCGCCGGATGGAAAATGCGGAAGACCAAAGTGATTTGTAAGAATAAGCGGCACTATTGCATCATAGGCCTGCCAAAACGCGCTTATTAAGAAGAACGCGAAGCCTACGAGTATTGTGCGTTTGTAATTAAGCTTCATAACTTTTTTTCCTTTCTCGGATATATATACGAGTTCATTTTAGCACACGGCTGATGTTTTGTCAAAGGGGTTATTTGCGCGTTTTCAAGTATTTGAATATTTTTTATAAATATATTAGCAATAGTATACAAACTTGTTTGTGATTATAAACAATTTTATCCAAAACAATAGACATCTTCGTTTTTTTGTGTTAATATAGCGTTGACAAGAAATACGTATTATTATCAAAAAAATAAAAAAATAATGGTGAAAGGATTAAAAAAATGAACACCGATTTAAGAGCACCTAAGCTTTTTATGAAAGTAAACGTAAATTCCGTTCTTCTCGACGGCATTGTCACAGAGCTTGACGTCTGTCCCAAAAATGAAAACGGACAGATTCTTATCCCAAAGGAGGCTCTTGCCCTTATAGGCATCAGCTCGGATTGCGACTACGTAAAATTTGACGATATAAGCGGAATACATAAGCACTACGACACAATGGGACTGATATTCCTTGATGAAGATGAATACGTAACGGGCATAAACCGTGATGAAAATCTCCCCTATATGCTCTCCCTCTCCAACTCTATATGCTTCAAAATTCCGAGAATAAAGCTGACGGGCGGATACTCCCCTGCAACAGATGAAGAAAGAGAGTCCTTTATGGTAGTCGGACAGCAGATAGCCGACATGATAGAGGAAAGAAACGTTCAGCACCCCCACCTCTTTGCTTCACGCGATGTGTTTGACAGGCTGAAGGAAATATACGAGTCAAAGGACGGCTCAAAGGAATACAACCGCATCTTGGAAATAATCGAAGAGAATAAAAGATACAGAGCGCTCTGGCCGGAAATTCTCCCCGACGGCAGCGGCTTTGCAACAGAGGCAAGACAGTCCGGATACGGTGAGACGGAATACGACGTCGGCGGTAGACACTCCGACTCGGAAAACAGACTTATCGAAATCAAAATTATGGCGTTTGTGGCACGTATCACAGGCGACGTCGATATGGCGAGAGCGTCTTACTATGCCTGCCTCAGCATTATCGGAAGAAAGCACTGGGGTCCCGGTCACTTCCTCAACTGCGCGGGTGCGACGGCTTCTCTTGCCGTGATTTACGACTGGCTCTTTGACATGTGGGTGGAGCTCGGACTTGACACGGGTGCTATCAAGAGAGGTATATATACCCAGGGTATGCACCACGGCTTTAATTCCGTGATATACGACACGTGTGATATTCCCAGCCCCCAGCAGGGTACAGGCTGGAGATTTAAGGCAAAGCCTGATAACTGGAACGCAGTATGCAACGGCGGTATGATAGTTGGAGCACTCTGCCTGCTCGCCGAAGGTGTAGATGAAAATCTCAGCACGGAAGAGTATATGAAGGTTAAGGAGCTGATTGGCGCATGCCTTACCAGCGTTATGCAGGATCATCTTGTGTTCAAACAGTATGCTCCCGACGGCTCATACGTTGAGTCCAACAGCTATTGGTCATACGGCACGGGCCGTCTGTTCCAGATAATGGGCGCACTCCACTCCACAATAGGCACGGATCTCGGTATGCACAACGGATGCGGTCTTGACAAGACATGCTACTACGCTATAAACACCGAGAGTGCTGAATTTGTCGGCTGGAATTATCACGACGGTCACCTCAGCTCACAGGATACCACCAGCTTCAATATGTACGCCACTGTCAGCGGTGACGAAAATCTTTATGCTATACGTGAGATGCACCTTTCCTGCGGTAAGAGCGCAAATATTATGGATCTGCTCTATTGCCCGAGAGTGCTCGGCATTGAGATGCCCACCCTCGGTGAGCTTCCGCTCGATTACTTTATGGAGGGTATAGACGCCTTTACCGTAAGAAGCGGATGGGAAAAGGGCTCTGTTTTTGCAGGTATGATGGGCGGAGTTAACGCAATAGGCGGAAGCCATAATCAGCTCGACTCCGGCTCGTTTGTATATCACAATCTCGGTAAGATGTGGATAACCGACCTCGGCGCGGACAACTATAACTGTGGAAAGAACAAGAATGGCGAAGGATACTTCTCCAACTACGGTCTTTACAGAAGAAACGCGGAGGGAGCAAACACGGTTGTAGTTAAATCTCTTCCCTTTGGTCAGCTTCTCGGCAAGCGCGGAAGACTCACACAGCACTATTCCTCCGACACCAACTCATACTGTGTAATAGACAACACGCCCGTTTACGGTGAAGATATAACCGAGAGCGCAAAGCGCGGTATGCTCTTCACAGGCAACAGAAAGACACTCGTTATAGCAGATGAAATTAAATTTAAGAAGCCCGAGTGCGCATATTGGATAGCACACTTCGAGTCTGATAAAATAAGCGCAAGCATCTCCCCCGACGGCAAGAGCTGCACACTCACCCACACCGACGGTGAGAGCATCAGCATTAGGGCTATCGGTGACGGTGCCGCATTTGAGGTTTTATCATGCTACGACTTCCTTCTTTCAGGTACTGAAACGATAGAGGGCGAGCACTCAAGAGAAAATCACTCAAGACTTGTTATAAAATATGAAAACGTAAATGAAATATGCTTGTCCGTAGTAATCGAGGCCAAGAGCAGCGATGCTTACACCAAGCACTTACCCATCAGCTCCTGGGAAGAGCTGAAATAATCTTGAAAGGATGCGGCGATGCAGGTAATAAACTACCGATATCCCGATAACATAAACTTGTCAGGCAGCACCGCCGTAGCCCTCGGGTTTTTCGACGGAGTACACTCGGGACACCGACGTCTGATAGAGCTTCTTGTCAGAGAGGCAAAGAAAAACGGATTGCTACCGTGTGTTATGACTTTTACGGAAAATCTGTTGTTATCAAAGAATAAGTCAACTTTAATTTACAATACAGAGGATAAGCTCAGAATTTTTGAGGAGCTTGGTATAGAGATTACCTTTCTTGTCGACTTCTCATCTATATCGGATCTGTCCGCAGATGAGTTTGTGAGGGAGGTACTCGTCAAGAGCTTCCTCACCAGTCTTGCAATATCAGGCTACAACTTCCGCTTTGGAAAGCGCGCAAGCGGCAACGCAGATACTCTCACCTCGCTTATGCGCGAGTACGGTGGTGAGGCCATAATACTTGAAGAACAGATAATGCTCGGCTCTCCCATATCATCAACAAGAATAAGAGAACTGATAAATAAAGGAGAGGTTGACGAGGCAGGCAAGTTGCTCGGCACACCGTACTTTATCCACGGTGTTGTTGAGCGCGGACTCGGACTCGGCAAGGCATACGGCTTCCCTACCGTTAATATACCGATAAACGATAATTCTCCTCTCCGCTCCGGCGTATACCGCACCGCAGTGAAAATAGGCAACAAGCTCTACACGGGTATAACCAACGTCGGAACCTGCCCTACGATAGAAACACGTGCAGTACACGCGGAAACTATGATAGCGGACTTTGACGAGGATATTTACGGAGAGGAAATATACGTGTACTTCCTCGGATATTTGAGGGAGGAGCGCAAATTCGGCTCGGTGGCGGAGCTGCGGGAGCAGATATACGCCGATAAAGAGAGAGCTATCAAAGAAAACGGAGATTTGTTATGGCTGGCAACTGGACTAAGCTTACAGTAAAAGGAAACGTCAACGACCTCGACGGCATAGTAGCCGTTATGAGTATGCTCGACAACGGATTGATGATTGAGGACTACAGTGATTTCTCCTTCAACGGAATGTACGGCGAGCTTGTTGATGAAGAAATACTTAACGCGGATAAAAGCGTGGTTAAGGTTTCGCTTTTCGTTCCCGAGGAGAAAAACCTACTCGAATACAAGGCATATGCGGAGGCAAGACTCACCGCGCTCGGAATTCCCTTTGAAATTCTGACGGAGGGTATGAACGAGGAGGATTGGTCGGAGAGCTGGAAGCAGTATTACAAGCCTATCCCTCTCGGTAAGGTAACTATCGTACCGGCGTGGGAAAAATACGACGCCTCCGAGGGTGAAATAATCATACGAATGGATCCCGGAATGGCATTCGGCACAGGCACTCACGAAACCACCAGACTCGTTATGATGATAATGCAGGACATAATAGTGGGCGGAGAGAGAGTCCTCGACGTCGGCACGGGCTCGGGTATTCTTTCAATCTGCGCATCAAAGCTCGGCGCAAAATCCTGCAATGCCTACGATATTGATCCCGTAGCGGTAAAGGTAGCGAGGGAAAATGCGCGTGACGACGGATGCACCAATATAACCGTGGGAGTATCCGACCTTCTCCACGGAGTAGACCTCTCGGAGGGCAAATACGACTTCTGCGTGGCAAACATAGTATCGGATATAATCATACGTATGATGCCCGACATAGACAGGTATCTCTCAGAGGGTGCTCCGCTCATTCTCTCGGGTATAATAAATGAGCGCAAAGATGAAGTAATATCGTGTGCAGAGTCACACGGATATCGCGTTGAGCGTGAGGAGCACGAAAACGACTGGGTTGCTCTGCTTCTAAGAAAATAAGAATACAATCGGTGCTGTCGCGATTACTCGTGGCAGCACTTGAGTAATTAAATGGATAAATCAACACTAAAAAACACGGTTTTATACCGTTTAACTTAACACGGGGTGTCATAATGGCAAGATTTTTTGTAAACAACGAGAATATAACCGACGGCAAAATAACCATAACAGGCGACGATGCCCACCATATTGCACGCTCACTCAGAATGGCGGTGGGCGACAGTCTTACGGTGTGCGACGAGGAAGGCAGAGAGCATGTAACCACCCTATCATACATCCGTGACAACGAGTGTGTGGCGGACATAATCTCGTCGAGCGACAGCACAAGCGAAGCACCTATGGAGATAACTCTGTTCATGGCGTATCCTAAGGGCGATAAGCTTGAAACCGTCGTTCAGAAATCCGTCGAGCTCGGTGCCTCACACGTAATCCCCTTTGAGTCATCACGCTGTATCAAGCGTCCCGCGCAGGAAAAGCTTGCCAAGATAACGGAGCGTCTGTCAAGGATAGCCGAGGAGGCGGCAAAGCAATGCGGCAGAGCAAAGAAGCCGACGGTATCGTCAATGCTCCGCTTTGCGGATATGACGGCGAGAATATCGGATTACGACCTTACTCTGTTCTGCTACGAGGGTGAGGGCGCGGCATCTCTCAAGGCCACTCTCGAGGAATATGCAAGGCGTGACGGCAGAATTGCGGTCATTGTCGGCTCGGAGGGCGGCTTCTCCCGTGAGGAAGCGGATATAATCATCGAAAGGGGCGCGAAATGTGTCAATCTCGGACCGAGAATATTGAGATGTGAAACCGCGCCGTCATACTGTTTGGCTGCAATTTCCTATTTTTCCGAGCTATAAAATGCCTTAAGGGTGAATTTCAACAAGCAAATTGTTACTTTTTTGTGTATTTCGCAATATTTTTTTGAAAAAGTATTGAAATTTGTCCAAAAATAAGTTAAAATATAGTACAGTATAAACAAATCTACCTACCGCACCCTGTGTGGTAGGATTTTAGATTAAGGGATTTTATTAGGTCGATAAAATTCATCAATGGACAGAACAAACGGCAATTGACCACGTCAACACGAAAGGATTGGTTTTTACCATGTCAAACCGCTTATTCCAAACAGTAATTCATCAGATGAAGGATATAGTAGGCCGCAGCATCGGAGCTATAGACGAGAACGGCATAGTTATCGCGTGCAGCGAGCTCACGAAAATCGGTGAATCAAGACAAAGAATCAAGGAGGAGCTTTCTTTCTCCCGTGATTCGGCAGTAATCGACGGATATACCTACAGATTTATTAATACGGGCACGAAGAACGATTGCATCGTATTTGTAGAGGGGGACGACAGAGATGCGGAAAAGACCGCACAGCTCCTCGCAGTTACACTCGGTAATATCAAGAGCCTCTACGATGAGAAATACGATAAAGGCTCGTTCATCAAGAACATAATTCTTGATAACATTCTTCCGAACGATATTTACATCAAGTCCAACGAGCTTCATATGGGCAACGATGAGTACCGCGCGGTTATAGTAGTTAAGTTCCAGGGCGCAACAGAGGTTGCTCCTTACGAGATTATTCAGAATTTAGTAACGGACAAGACCAAGGATTACGTAATCAATATCAGCGAGCAAGATATAGTTATCGTAAAGGAACTCTCCGACAAGCATACCACCGAGGCGCTTGAGGAGGAGGCACAGAGCCTTCTTCGTGCAGCGCAGAGCGAATATGCGGCGAAGCCTCTTATAGGTATCTCCTCAATCGTTGAGAAGCTCAAGGACCTCGCAAGAGCATATAAGGAAGCGAGAATAGCCCTTGAGGTTGGAAAGGTGTTCGATATAGAGCGCCCCATTATGTCCTACGAGAACCTTGGTATCGGCAGACTTATTTACCAGCTCCCCACCACCCTCTGCGAAATCTTCCTGCAGGAGGTGTTCAAGAAGGGCTCACTTGAGTCGCTCGACCGTGAAACACTTATGACAGTGCAGAGCTTCTTTGAGAATAACCTCAACGTTTCCGAAACGTCGAGAAAGCTCTTTGTACATAGAAACACCCTCGTTTACCGCCTTGAGAAAATAAGAAAGCTCACAGGTCTTGACCTGCGCGAGTTTGACCACGCAGTAACCTTTAAGGTTGCGCTTATGGTTAAGAAATATCTCAACGGTAAGCCCACCAAATTTTAATTGAATTGTGGCTGTCCGTTAAGTGACAGCCCATATTCTTGAAATAAGGAGATAGTTCAATGTCTACGCAACCTAACAGCCGTATAGGCAAGGTGAGAATTGCGGTCATTATAATTTCTATCTGTTTAATTATCGGCATCATCGCTTACGCCCTCTTGCTGACCTCGACTAAAAATTCAGAGGTTCTCCCAAGAGAAGAAATAGAGGCAAATATCGACAAATATGACGGTGAGGACCTTGGCTTTACCTACTCCTCATCCTACATCAAAAAATACGGTATATGCAATATCGACTCACAGAAAATCAACTCGGCAGAGAGCATACTAAAGTCCAACTATTACAAGGAATTGCCAAAGGCACATCTGCTCGCCAAGAGTATATCGGAGATATTCCTTAAGGACTACTACGACAAGATAGACCTTGAGAGCAAGACAGAGGTTACAGATGCAATTCTCGACTGCCTTATCACCTGTATCGAGGACCGATACTCCTTCTACCGCACGGCTGAGGAGTATGCAAGCTACAATGCGAGTCTTGAGGGCGGCTCATTCGTCGGTATCGGTGTTCAAGTCAACATAAATGACCTTGAGGTCCTTGCCGTGTATCAAAATTCTCCTGCAGAGGCGGCCGGTATCCGTGTCGGCGACTTCATAATCGGAGTTAACGATAGAACCGTCAACGATGCAACACCCAACGAGCTTGCCTCGATGATTGCCGGTGAGGCAGGCACAGAGGTCGTGATAACGCTGAAAAGAGGCGATGAGGTACTCACCGTAACGGCAACCCGTGCTGAATTAACCGAGCAATTTGTAAGCTATAAATTAGACAATGATAAAATAGGATATATTTCCATCTCATCCTTTACCAAAGCGACCGAGACTCAATTCAAGGAGGCAGTCGACTTCTTGGAGAGAGGTGGAGCGATAGCTCTCGTCATCGACGTCAGGAACAATCCCGGCGGACTGCTCAACGTAGTAGTCAACGTGATTGACTATCTCATTCCCGACGCGGAGGACAGAATAATAGCCTCGTACAAAACAAATTCGCAGGCCTATGAGTTTACAACAACGGACGGCCATGCAACCAATCTGCCGATAGCAGTCATCTCTAACTACGGCACAGCATCTGCCGGTGAGCTCTTCACCGCGGCTATGCGCGACTTCAGAGATGAGGGAATTATAAACGCTACAATTATAGGTGCAAGCACTTTTGGTAAGGGTGTTGTGCAAACAAGCTACACCCTCTACGATAAATCCGCCATCACCTTCACTATCGGATATTATAATCCCCCCTGCAACGTCAACTTTGACGGTGTTGGAATTGTCCCCGACGTTCCTGTTGAGCTGACCGATACGGATACACAGCTCGAGGCGGCGCGCGAGGAAGCACTTAAAATGGTATATACAAATAACAGCGATACGATATTCCTATGGGGATACGCCGCATAATAATTATTATTATTGGAGAATAAAAATGGAACAGAAACTTTACACCCCCCAGGGCTTTAAGGCTCTTCAGGACGAGCTTGACTTCCTTATCAACGTAAGAGTTGAGGAAAATAAAAAGGAGATATCCAAGGCGAGAGCATACGGCGACCTCTCCGAGAATAGCGAATATGATGCAGCCAAGCAGGAGCAGGCTATCATCCACGCAAGAATAGACGAATTGCGCGAGATGATTGCAAACGCAAAGGTTATCGACGAATCCCAGATAGATGAATCCAAGGTAAGCGTAGGCTCGATAGTAGTTCTCTTCAACGTGGAGAGAAACCGCGAGTTTACCTATCACATAGTAGGCTCTTATGAAACAGATCCCGAGAACGGAAAGATCTCGGACTCCTCACCTATAGGTGTTGCACTCCTCGGTGCTAAGGAGGGTGACGAGGTTGTTGTTGAAGGTGCAAGACTTCAGCATCTCAGAATTCTCAGCGTTTCAAGAGCTAAGGAAAACTAATTCCGAAAGGAGATTAACATGGCAGACAATCAGACACAGAGCTCCAGTGAGCTTGTCATAAGACGCGAGAAGCTGGCAAGCCTGATTGAACAGGGTAAGAACCCCTTTGAAATAACAAAGTACGATACTACTCACACGGCCCCCTCCGCAGTTAAGGAGTTTGAGGAGCGTGAGTCTACTCTTGCCGAGGGCGAGAGCATAACAGTAAGAGTTGCAGGCAGAATGGTCGGCAAGAGAGTAATGGGTAAGGCATCCTTTGCTCACCTTCTCGACGGCGAGGGCAAGATTCAGCTCTACGTTGCAAGAGATAGTCTTGGCGAGGATGATTACGCGGCATTTAAGAAGTGGGATATAGGCGACTGCCTCGGTGTTGAGGGAACGCTCTTCCGCACAAGAACCGGTGAGGTTTCTATACACGTAACACAGGCAACCCTGCTTGCAAAGTCACTCATTCCCCTGCCCGAGAAGTTCCACGGTCTTACCAACGTTGAGCAGAGATACAGACAGAGATACGTAGACCTCATCGTTAACCCCGAGGTAAAGGACACGTTTGTAAAGCGCTCAAAGATACTCAAGCTCATAAGACAGTATCTTGACGATAAGGGCTTCCTTGAAGTTGACACTCCCATACTCGTTCCGCTTGAAATAGGTGCAAATGCACGTCCCTTCAAGACACATCACAACACCCTTGACATTGATATGTACCTCCGTATAGAAACCGAGCTGTACCTCAAGCGACTCATCGTCGGCGGTATGAACAAGGTATATGAGGTAGGCAGAATATTCAGAAACGAGGGTATGGACCCCAAGCATAATCCCGAATTCACCTCTATCGAGCTCTACCAAGCATTCACCGATTACTACGGAATGATGGATCTCGTTGAGGAGATGTACAAGATGCTCGCAAGAGAGGTATGCGGCGATACCAAGATTACCTACCAGGGCATCGAGATAGACCTCGGCAAGTGGGAAAGACTCACCATGGTAGAGGCTGTCAAGAAGTATGCAGGCGTTGATTACAACGAGTGGGCAGACGACGAGGCGGCACGCGAGTGTGCAAAGGCGCATCACGTTGAGGTCCCCAAGGATGCAACACGCGGCACAGTTCTCGTAGAATTCTTTGATGCATTCGTCGAGGATAAGCTCATTCAGCCCACGTTCATTTACGACTACCCCGTGGAGAATTCTCCCCTCGCAAAGAGAAAGCCGAATGATCCTGCGTTTACAGAAAGATTTGAGTACTTCATCAACTGCACCGAGTACGGTAACGCGTTCTCCGAGCTCAACGATCCGATAGATCAGAGAGAGCGTTTTGAGAGTCAGGTTGCGGCAAAGAAGAAGGAAGAGCCCGAGTGCAATGCAGAGGTTGACTACGATTACGTAACCGCCCTCGAATACGGCATGCCTCCCACAGGCGGCCTCGGCTTCGGTGTTGACCGTCTTGTTATGCTTCTCACCGACTCCGCATCTATAAGAGACGTGCTCCTATTCCCCACAATGAAGCCGGAGACCTAACAGCAGGGTGAA
The DNA here is from genome assembly GCA_045576795.1 of Eubacteriales bacterium. Taxonomy (GTDB): domain Bacteria; phylum Bacillota; class Clostridia; order Oscillospirales; family CAG-272; genus UBA1740. Next base: position 72,415 of record JAZNHE010000113.1, read on the forward strand.
AACTCTCTTCGGTTTTGTGACTTTTTGTAAAAATAACCTATTATTAAAGCCGAGCAAAGCTGCTCGGCTTTTTCTTTCCCTACTTTTTGTACGTAACCTCACCTTGAACTCGTTACGATTATCTGTATTTGAGTTTATAGCATAAGTATGAAATTCGAACTCGTTACGATTATCTGTATTTGAGTTTATAATATTGGTGCGGATTTGACCTTAAAGTATACTTCGGCGGCGAGCTTTCTATTACTGTACACCTATCCGCCGCGCTAAGCAACTTTTACGTACTTTATTACCAATATATTAAAACTATTTTCATTGACTTTGGGGTAAAAGTGTGGTATACTCGTCTTGACGGTTAAGTCTTTTGTTAAAGGCATTATTGAAGACGTGTTACACGCGCCATTAAAAATCGGAGAAAAGATAATGAAAAACAATATAGACGGTGTCGGTGAGGTACAGGTACCGCGCACCTTTAAGGAAAAAATGTCAAACTTCTGGTATCACTACAAGCTGCACACACTCGTTGCGGCGTTTCTTGTGGTGGTGCTGACTGTATGCTCTATACAGTTCTGCAGTAAGCAAAAATACGATGCATATATTCTGTACGCAGGCGGAAAACAGGTCGGAAAGACCGCCTCTGACGGTGACGTGGCAGAGGTCGTCAAGATAATAAGCGCGCTGAAGGTAATCTCGGAGGACTACGACGGTGACGGTGAGAAAAATCTCAACTTCACAAATTATTATTTCCTGAGCGATGCCGAGGCATCAGAGCTTGGCAACGACGCCAATTATAATCTGCTTACCTCCGACGAGAAGAGCCTTACCGATGCAATGCTGCACAGTGAATACTACCTCTGCTTTATGTCGGTAGCGGCATACGAGGAGTACAAGGGATATAAGGGTGCGGAGATGTTTATGCCCCTTGACGGCTTCAAGTCGGAATACCCCGATGCCGAGTACTATTCGGAATGTGCTATTCTGCTCTCGTCAACAGACGCTTATTCAATCCCGGGACTCTCATTCCTACCGCCCGACACGCTTATATGCGTAAAGAGGCCAAACGCTCTTTCCTCCAAGTCAAGCAAGCACAAGGAGTATATGAGTAATGCCATAGATATGGTCGAGAACATACTCGCTTATGAGGTAAAATAATCCATTTTTGTAAACTATTATTTTCATATATGTAAAAACAACCCCTATCTGCTGATAGAGGTTGTTTTTTCTTTTTTTGTGATCGCGCTTACTTTTTACTCTTTTCTTCCTTTGCGCCAAGCAACTTTGATAAGAGCTTACCTACCATTTTCGGTGATTTAAGCACTACTATCTTCATTGTATTTCCTTTCAAAAATGCATGCATTGACCTGCCCACGTCCGTGGGAGAAGTCGCCCTATAAAGGGCCCTCCTGGTTTAAGTATATGCGATCGGCAAAATTATGTTATTTTCTGCTTGTCAGATATATGAGCAGAACGCTTATATCCGCGGGACTTACTCCGCTTATTCTCGATGCCTGACCTATATTGAGGGGCCTGATTTTCTCAAGCTTCTCTACCGCCTCAAGGCGCAGACCGAGAATGTCCTTATAAGAAATATCCACGGGCAAGAGCTTCTCCTCAAGCTTTCTCTGTTTTGCCACCTCGGCAAGCTCTCGCTTTATATACCCGTCGTATTTTATCATAACCGCGACTGTAGTGGTTACAGAGCGCGGAAGCAACGGTCTGTCCTTGTCTATCGCGGCAAGCGACTCATACGTCAGCTCCGGACGGCGTAAAAGCTCCGATAGCTTGATTCCCGTACTGATAAGAGTAGAGCCGCACCTCTCAAGGTAAGCGTTAACCTCCCTCGTCGGTGCTATGTTTGTGCTCTCAATTCTCTTGATTTCAGCCTCTATTTTCTCGACCTTTTCAAGATAACGCGCATATCTTTCATCCGATATCAATCCGACGTCGTGTCCGATTTTCGTGAGTCTTTGGTCCGCGTTATCCTGGCGCAGAAGAAGTCTGTATTCACTGCGCGAGGTCATAACCCGATACGGCTCATTCGTTCCCTTTGTCACAAGGTCATCTATCAGAGTACCGATATACGAGGAGTCGCGCGTGAGAACTATCTGTTCTTTTCCTTGAACGGAGAGCGCCGCGTTTATTCCTGCGATAAGTCCCTGTGCCGCCGCCTCCTCATAGCCCGAGGTACCGTTAAACTGCCCTGCACCGTAAAGGCCTCCGACAGACTTAAACTCAAGAGTCGGATGCATCTGTGTCGGCTCTGCAGAATCGTATTCAATAGCATAGGCATATCTCATTATCTCCGCGTTTTCAAATCCGCGCAGTGAGCGGAGCATATCGTATTGAATATCGGTGGGCATAGAGGTTGAGAAGCCCTGTATATACATTTCTTCTGTATCGAGGCCGCACGGCTCGACAAAAAGCTGATGTCTTTCCTTGTCCTTAAATCTGACGAGCTTGGTTTCTATTGACGGACAGTATCTTGGTCCCGTACCGACTATATTTCCGGAATACATCGCGCATCTTTCAAGGTTATCAAGTATAATTCTGTGTGTATCCGTATTGGTATATGCCACGTGGCAGGCCACACGGTTCACGTCTGAGGGGTACTCCTCTCCCGTCAGCACGGAATACGGTATCGATCCATCCTCACCCACCTGCTCCTCAAGCACGGACAAGTCTATCGAACGACGGTGTACTCTTGCAGGTGTGCCGGTCTTAAATCTCTGCAGCCTTATACCAAGTGCGAAAAGCGATGAGGACAAGCCGTCAGCCGGGAGCATTCCGTCAGGCCCTGCCGAATACGCCTTATCACCGACAAAAATCGTGCTTTTAAGAAACGTGCCTGCAGCAATTATCACACACCTTGCGCGGCAGACCTCACCGAGATGTGTCCTTACACCCACAACGTGCGCCATTCCGTCAAGCTCATCGGTAAGTATCTCTACCACCTCTGCCTGTATAATACGAATATTCTTTTCATTTTCCAGAGTGCGCTTCATAATGTTTTTGTACATGCCTCTGTCGGTCTGTACACGTTTTGAATGTACTGCCGCGCCCTTACCGAGATTGAGGGTGCGCGACTGGATTGTAGCAAGATCGGCAGCTCTGCCCATCTCTCCGCCGAGAGCATCTATCTCAAAGACGAGATGACCCTTTGCACTGCCGCCTATGGAGGGGTTGCATGGCATATTTCCTATGGCGTCAAGGTTGGTAGTAAACATTATTACATCTGTGCCTATTCTCGCAGAGGCGAGTGCCGCCTCAATTCCGGCGTGTCCCGCTCCGATTACTACTATATCGGTTGTAAGTTCTTTCATCTCTCACCATTGCCGAATTAACGGCTTTTTGTAAATATTTATCAACAAAATCAATGTTAATATGTTAAAAAGTCACTCTTTCCACACTCTCTACTCTTTCACTTCCCGTGTTAATATCAAAGATAACTCCGGTAGCACGAGGTGTGCCGACAGCTACCTCAAATCTCGCAGGCAGCTTATTTCTTACGGTTCTTATAACGCTCTTTGGTGTCATTCCGAGGACGCCCTCACTCTCACCGCACATACCAACGTCGCTTATATATCCCGTACCCATCGGCAAAATTATCTCATCTGCTGTCTGTACGTGTGTATGTGTACCGAACACTGCGTTAATTACTCCGTCATAAGCGTATCCTATGGCGAGCTTTTCACCCGTCGCCTCGGCGTGTATATCAAGAACAGAGAAATCATATTTTCCCTTCTCCCTCTCAAGCACACGGTCAATATATGAAAACGGACTGTCGAGCACAGGCTCAATATGGACGTTGCCCATAGCATTTATTACAAGCATTTTATAGCCGTTGCAGTCAAGAATGGCATAGCCGTGACCGGGTGCCTCGTCACCGTAATTAATAGGGCGCAATATCCCCTCAACGTCGTCGAGGTAGGTGTACACTGCCCTGTTGCGTAGCGTGTGATTTCCACCCGTCAGACAATCAGCACCCGAGGTAAACAGCGTTTCCGCATCACTCGGAGATACCCCCGTTATAAATCCCGCATTCTCCGCATTGACAATGCAGAAATCAATATTCTTCTCTTTTCTGAATCTCCAGAGGTTAAGTCTGAGATGCTCAACACCGCCATGACTCGTAACGTCACCTATGCAAAGTACTCTCATTTTTATCACTTTCTATATAAACAATTTAACACGTCACCACTCTCGGAGAGCCTTATCGAGAGGCAGATCCTGAGGTATTTCATCCGACATAGGAGCTATTGCTACGGATACGTCGGTCGAGCCTGCAAATTCTACGGCAAGCTTTACAAACTCCGAGTTATCAAACTGCTCACCGGGAATATGTCCTGTGTGGAGATGCTCCGCAGGCATTACTCTGAACCTTCCACCCGACATAACAGTCACATACAGCCTATCTCCGTCAAGCTCAAGTATCGCGCTCTTGCCGCCGTCAAGCAGTGTAACGTCAGCACGCGTGTGCATAAACCAGTAGCCCACGTCAATCTCGTCGAGCTTCATCTCGTCGCGCACGATTATCCATTTTCTGTCCTCGGTCATCCTTATACCACGGACAACCTCCTTACCGAAATAGGCTGCCGACATATCCGAGATAGCGTACGCATCACCGTCAGAGCCGTCACTGAAGCGGTCAACATGGCATATGGAATATCTCTCCTGATCGTGTACACCCTCGGCAGGATTGATAACTACCGTATTATGTCCCTCCGCGCGGTATCTGTAAGCAAATCTGTAATTACCCTTTACGTTGTAATTATCCTGTCCGAGATCGGGAATAAATCTTTTTTCCTTCCACTCAACAACAAACGTTCCCATATCCGCATGAGCGTGGTAGGCGTTGTTGTCACCGAAGTGTATCGCGGTATAGAGGTCGCCCCTCTCCCATCCGGAGCGGAATGAGGCGTTATCTCCTCCCACACAACCGAAGCCACAGGGCTTGTCATCAAGCGTGGCTCTCTCACCCGGAACGTACCAGAACAGGTCGCGCACACGCGCCGCCGAGGGATCGCGTAAGACGTAATCGCATCTCATAGTTGAGATCGCTCTGTCGTCGTAATTCTTACCGAGGAAGAAGAGTATCTCGGGGCATATATAAGTTTCCCAAGCATCTCCGAAGTTAAACGAGCGACAGATGTTAGAGCACATAAGTCTTACGTAATACGCGGATTTTCTTACAGGCTCATAATCGGCAAGCCCGTAGTCCGTACCCGTGGCACTTTTCAGCGAGGAAATATAGTTTGCAAGATAATCCGTGGCGTAATTCCAGTAGGTAAAGCCCTCGGCATAAGAGCCGTCAGGCAAGTACATATCCCTTACCGCCTTGTACGTGTTCTCAAAGGCAAAATCGAGTATCTCCGTTATCTCCTCACGGTCAACGTCATCCTCGTCGCATATAGCGAGAGCCGCCGCGGTAATACCTCCGTTACACACGAACTTCCAGTTGTCGCCGGGCTGGTCCTGGAACCATCTGTAGCTTCTCTTTCTCTCCCTGTCGTGATAGTCGTCAAGCACCGGCATAAATGCGTGCTTGATAATTGCCGAGCGCACGACACGTCTTTGCTCCTCGCTCATCCAATCATATATCCAGTCGTATCCGAGTCCTACCGAAAACGCCATCTCACCGACATCAAGGAAATGATAGGGATTCCAGTCCTTGAAGGCTGCAACGTTTTCAAGCTCGCGATAAAGACGCTCGGCGTACCTCTCATCCCCGGTGAGCTTATATGCCATACCGAGATTAAGACTGCGCGCAAGAACACCGCGCGACACTGCAAGGAGTCTTATTCCGTCGGGAATGTTGTATTCAAGCGGCTCTTTATCAAGAAAGCCGTCAGCGGTGCTGATAGTATTCTTTCTCGCGGCATCGTACACGGGATCGTCACACTCACGCAATCTTTTGAAATCCGCATCGGTGAGAATCAGCCTCGGATGTACTTTTTTTCCGCTGTGCTTTATGACGTCATTTATGTAATCTCTCATATCAATCTCCTTTATTGAAAACTTACACTCTTATAATACATTTTTATTTTGAATTATTCAATAGTTTTGCAATATTTTTAACGCGGTGCGGCATAAAAATCGTTTTTTCTACCATTTAATTGATACACGGGCGCGTTATAGGCACGCTCGCACGTATTCTATCGGTCATTGATACACGGACATACGTCGGAGCATGTGTTGTACGTATCCCGTCGGTCTGCACATTACCGGCTTCAAGCAATCGGTAAGTCAGAATTCTAAAAAAGAGAGGAAAAGCGACTCTCTCGCAAATCCTCTCTTTATGACATTATTTAGCGTAGTCCACGATTCTCGACTCGCGGATAACACTGACCTTGATCTGTCCGGGATAGTCAAGCTCGCTCTCAATCTTCTTAGCGATGTCACGTGCAAGAATCTTCATCTTGTCATCGTCAACAACCTCGGGCTTAACCATAATTCTGACCTCACGTCCTGCCTGGATAGCAAACGTCTTCTCAATTCCCTCAAAGTCGCCTGCAACCTCCTCAAGCTTCTGAAGTCGCTTGATGTAGTTTTCAACATCCTCACGTCTTGCACCGGGACGAGCCGCGCTGATAGCGTCAGCCGCCTGGATAATGAAGTCGAGGGGAGTCAAGGACTCAATATCGTTGTGATGCGCCTCTATGGCGTGGATAATATCCTTGTTTTCCTTGTACTTGGTAGCTATCTCAACACCGAGCTGTACGTGTGATCCCTCTACCTCTGCGGTAACCGCCTTACCTATATCATGGAGCAAGCCTGCTCTGCGAGCCATGGTAACGTCAACGCCAAGCTCGTCTGCAATAACGCCTGCAAGCATAGATACCTCAATAGAGTGGCGCAGAGCATTCTGTCCGTAAGAGGTACGGTACTTCATACGGCCGAGCAGCTTAATAAGCTCGGGATGCAGACCGTGTACGCCTGTTTCAAACACCGCTCTTTCACCCGCCTGCTTAATAACCGACTCAACGTCGCGGCGAGCCTTTTCAACCATCTCCTCAATTCTCGCAGGATGAATACGTCCGTCACTAACAAGCTTCTCAAGCGCAACGCGCGCGATCTCGCGGCGCACAGGATCAAAGCCGGATACGGTAATAACGTCGGGCGTGTCGTCAATTATGAGATCAACACCCGTAAGAGTCTCGATAGTTCTGATGTTTCTTCCCTCTCTACCGATAATTCTACCCTTCATCTCATCTCCGGGTATCTGCACAGTAGAAATAGATATTTCACTTACGTGATCGGCAGCACAGCGCTGAATAGCGAGCGAGAGAATATCTCTTGCCTTAACGTCTGCCTCATCCTTGAACTTTTCCTCGTACTCTGCAAGCTTAAGCGCAGTTTCATGCTTAAGCTCACTGTCAAGCTTCTTTACAAGCTCAGCCTTTGCCTCCTCAGAGGTCATATTGGCAATCTTCTCAAGCATAGCGAGCTGTCCGTCAAGAGTTGACTGAACCTCTGCCTTGAGCTTATCAACTGCCATGTGCTTGTCCTGAAGCGACTGCTCCTTCTTTTCAAGAGCCTCCATCTTGGCATCAAGGGTTTCTTCCTTCTGTGCCACGCGGCGCTCCTGTCTGGTAACTTCCTTGCGACGCTCCTTAATATCAATATCAGCGTCCTTTTTGAGCTGGAATATTTCTTCCTTTGCTGAAATTATAGACTCTTTTTTAGCACTCTCGGCGTTCTTCATTGCTTCTTCAAGCAAACGGCGAGCCTGCTCCTCGGCAGAGCCGATTTTCTTTTCAGCGGAGGATTTACGCACCAAAAATCCGACTACAACGCCGACCAATGCGGCAACTGCAATCAGAACAATAGCAAGCCAAAGTTCCATTTTACACCTCCTTGTTTACTTTTTTAGGGATAATCTATGTAAAAATAGATAAAATTTATAACTATGTCGGACTTGATAAGCTATCGCGCCCGAAAATAATCATACACACATATTATATAATATTTAATTTGTAAAGTCAAGAGATATTTTTCTGCCAAGACTATAAGCGTAAGCAATGCGACGTGTACAATTACTCATCAAGAAAATAGCAACCACCGTTTTGTCGTCAAAAATTAGCACTTGAGCCCCAAGAGAGATAAATGTTAACAAAAAATTCATACATTTTTACCCTTTTACTATTGACACGGGGGGTAAAATGGGGTATTATGTAGATGTAAAGTTTAGCACTCTAACCGTTCAAGTGCTAAAAATCGACAGAATGAGGTGAAAAAATGTCAGATCCGCGTTTAACCGCAAGACAAGTGCAAATAATCAAAGCGATAGTAGACGCGCACATCAATAACGGCGAGCCCGTCGGATCAAAGTATCTGTCAGAGACAGACGCTATCACCTGCTCTCCTGCGACAATAAGAAACGAGATGGCATCCCTCGAGCAGATGGGTTACCTCTTGCAGCCCCACACGTCAGCAGGCAGAGTCCCCTCGGAGCTAGCATATAGATTGTACGTAGACTCTCTTATCGGTCAATACAGTCAGACACGCAGGGAAATAGACGATATCAAGGAAAGACTCAGATACAAGCTTCTCGAGATGGATGACATTCTCTCAGAGGCATCAAGGCTGGCGGCATCCTTCACCGACTATACGGGAATAGCCTTCAAGGCAAGCGCTTCAAAGGCGAGAATTTACCGCTTCACAAGCGTGTATCTCAGCCCACGGGATTTTCTCCTTGTTATGTCGTTTGAGGGTGAGGTCGTAAAGTCCAAGACTGTGCATCTCAGCTTTGCCGTATCGGAGGACATAGTAAGAAGGCTCGGCGAGGCTCTCAACATCTACCTTGTCAACCTTACCGCAGACGAGATCTCAATGCCTATCATAATGAAAATTGAGAGCATTATGGGCTCCGCAGGAGCTATAGTGCATCCGGCAATGAAGGTTATCTACGAGGCGATGAACGAGCACGACTCCTCCGACGTTAAGCTTGACGGAATTAACAAGCTCCTTCAATATCCCGAGTATTCCGACGTCAGCAAGCTCCGAAGCCTGCTCGGTGTCCTTGAAGAAAAGGATAAGCTGATGGACGTGATATCGTCGCAGAGTGTCGACGAGGACGGCATACACGTGTATATAGGTACAGAGAATGATGCCGACGTTATGAGCAACACCGCCATGGTGTTCAAAAACGTGACGATAGGCAACAATCAATTTGCCGTAGGTGTAATAGGACCGAGGCGTATGAATTACTCAAAGGTAATAGATATGGTAAATCAGCTTGCCTTTGGAATAGACCACATGCTTAACGACGAAAATAAATAATATGGAGATAGCAATGCAGGATAACAAAGAAACAACGGCTAATGAAACCACAGCGGAAAGCACTGAAGCAAAGAAGAAAAAGAAGTCGCAGACCGCGGCTCTTCAGGATGAAATAACAGCGCTCAGAGATGAGATAATCAAACTCACCGAGGAAGCAAAAGCAAATGACGACAAGTATTTAAGACTTGCGGCAGAATACGATAATTTCAGACGTCGCTCAAGAGAAGAAAAGGACGCGACCTACGGCACAGCCACTGCAGATACCATCAACGCAATTCTCCCGATTATCGACAATATCGAGAGAGCGGCGGCATTTGATGACGGCGAAAAGATAAAGGACGGTCTTAAGATGATCGCAGGCTCAATCTCCTCATCATTATCTTCTCTCGGTATTGAGTCATTCGGAGAGGTTGGCGACAAGTTCGACCCGAATTTACACAACGCGATTATGCACGACGACGATGACTCCGACCGCGACGGCGAGATTACAGACGTATTCCAGAAGGGATATAAAAAAGGAAACAAAATCATCAGATTTGCAATGGTTAAGACCGTAAATTGATAAATATGTAAACAATATTTAACTTTTTCAATCTTTCAGTGTGCCACAGCGACACACCGAACAAAATAATTATTATAAAAAAACAACATATAACCCACAGGAGGATTTAGAAAATGGGAAAAATTATCGGTATTGATTTAGGTACTACGAACTCATGCGTTGCCGTTTTTGAGGGCGGCGAGCCTATCGTAATTACAAACCCCGAGGGCGCGAGAACAACTCCTTCGGTAGTAGCATTTACAAAGACCGGCGAAAGACTTATCGGCCAGGTTGCAAAGCGTCAGGCGGTTACCAACCCCGACAAGACCATCAGTTCCATAAAAAGAGATATGGGTACTGACAGAAAGGTTTCTATCGATTCCAAGCAGTACACCCCTCAGGAAATTTCAGCTATGATTCTTCAGAAGCTCAAGGCTGATGCAGAGACATATCTCGGAACAAAGGTTACCGAGGCAGTTATCACCGTTCCCGCATATTTCACCGACTCACAGAGACAGGCAACCAAGGATGCAGGTAAGATTGCAGGCCTTGAGGTAAAGAGAATTATCAACGAGCCTACCGCGGCAGCTCTTGCATACGGTATGGATAAGGAAGAGTCACAGAAGATAATGGTATTCGACCTCGGCGGCGGTACCTTCGACGTATCTCTTCTCGACATCTCCGACGGTGTATTCGAGGTTCTTGCAACCAAGGGTAACAACAGACACGGCGGTGACGACTTTGATGACAGAATAGTAAAGTGGATGGCAGAGCAGTTCGCGGCAGAAAACGGCGGTCTTGACCTCAGAAAAGACAAGATGGCTCACCAGAGACTCAAGGATGCCGCAGAAAAGGCGAAGATCGAGCTCTCCGGCGTTATGTCCACAAACATCTCTCTCCCCTTCATCACAGCAGATGCAACAGGCCCCAAGCACTTTGAGGCAACTCTCACAAGAGCAAAGTTTGACGAGCTCACCCGTGACCTTGTTGAAGCAACTCTCACACCCACCAGAGATGCGCTCAGAGATTCCGGTCTCTCCGCAAGCGATATATCCAAGGTTCTTCTCGTAGGCGGTTCTACAAGAATCCCCGCAGTTCAAGAAGCAATCAAGAAGTTTATGGGCAAGGAACCCTTCAAGGGCATCAACCCCGATGAGTGCGTTGCGATCGGCGCGGCTATTCAGGGCGGTGTTCTTGGCGGTGACGTAAAGGACGTACTTCTCCTTGACGTTACCCCCCTTTCACTCGGTATCGAAACAATGGGCGGCGTGTTCAACAAGATAATTGACAGAAACACCACCATCCCCGTAAAGAAGAGCCAGGTATATTCTACCGCGGCAGACGGTCAGTCCTCTGTTGAAATTCACGTTCTTCAGGGCGAGAGAGAAATGGCGGCAGGCAACCACACACTCGGCAGATTTATCCTTGACGGTATTCCTGCAGCACCCCGCGGTGTTCCTCAGATCGAGGTTACCTTCGACATCGATGCCAACGGTATCGTTAACGTAACGGCTCGCGACAAGGGTACAGGCAGAGAGCAGCACATCACAATCACCTCCTCCACCAATATGTCCAAGGAGGATATTGAAAAGGCAGTTCACGAGGCAGAGCAGTTTGCCGAGGAGGACAAGAAGCAGAAGGAAGCCGTTGAAGCAAAGAACAATGCAGAGAACGCAATCTTCCAGATAGAAAAGTCTATGAGCGACCTCGGTGATAAGGTTACCGAGTCCGACAAGGCACCCGTAAACCAGGCTATTGAGAAGCTCAAGGCAACCATCGCAAACGGTGACACAGAGGCTATCAAGGCTGACACAGACGCTCTTCAGAAGGCGTTCTATCCCATCGCAGAAAAGCTCTATCAGGCAGAGGCAAATGCTCAGTCAGGAGCGCAGGGCGGTAGCACAGGAGCTAATGGTGACTACTATGGCACAGATGCCGACTTTGAGGACAAAACACAGCAGTAAGCAGGTATAAGTAAATAACTATTTGCATTTTCTAATGTAAAAAGCGGGTTTCTCGTTTTTTGCGGAAAATATCAAGAATAACATTTTGATAAAAATCCGCGCGAGAGGCCCGCTGAAAATGCAATATAGGAGCAACAAAAGATTGTGAACCGACTTAACTAAAAAAGGATTATTATGGCAGATAACAAAAGAGATTATTACGAGGTCCTCGGATTACAAAAGAGCGCGACTCAGGATGATATAAAAAGGTCGTACCGCTCTCTTGCAAAAAAGTATCACCCCGATATGAATCCCGGTGACAAGGATGCAGAGGCAAAGTTCAAAGAGGTGAACGAGGCATACGCCGTTCTCTCCGACGAGGAGCAGAGAAAGAAGTACGACCAGTTCGGCCACGCGGCATTTGAGCCGGGTGCAGGTGGCAGCGGCTTCGGTGGCTTTGGCGGATTTGATGGCGGCTTCGACTTCGGCGATTTGTTCTCATCCTTCTTCGGAGGCGGCAGGTCATCCTCACAGACAAGAAACGCTCCGCAGCAGGGCGAGGACGTTGTCGCAAGAGTCACAATAAGCTTTGAGGAGGCGGCATTCGGATGTCGCAAGGAGGTAAGCTTTGCAAGAGTTGAATCCTGTCATGAATGTGGCTCAACCGGTGCGGCAAAGGGAACGAGCCCCGAGACGTGTCCTAATTGTAAGGGACGCGGCCACGTAACCGTACAACAGCAGACGATTTTCGGTTATACACAGACACAGAAAACCTGTTCAAACTGTAAGGGACGCGGCAAGATTGTAAAAACCCCCTGCTCCAACTGTAACGGCAAGGGCTTCGTTAAGATAAACAAGAAGCTTGAGGTCAACATCCCCGCAGGTATAGATTCTCATCAGAATATAGTTTTGAGAAACCAGGGCTCCGCAGGCAGAAACGGCGGCCCCAACGGTGACCTCTACATAGAGGTAATGGTAAAGGGACACGATTTCTTCACCCGTGAGGGCAATGACCTCTACTGTGAGATTCCAATCTCCTTCACAGAGGCGGCTCTCGGCGCAGAAATAAAGGTTCCCCTCCTCGGAGACAAGTTTGAGAAACTCTCCATACCCGAGGGAACACAGTCAGGCAAGTCCTTCACTCTCAAAAACAAGGGTATTGTTGATATAAACAATTCAAGAAGACAGGGCAACGTAATCGTTACCGTAAACGTTGAAACACCGAAAAATCTGACAAGCGAGCAGAAGAAAATACTCCGCTCCTTTGAGGAATCCTACGGCAAGAAGCACGCATCCTCCGACTCAATGGACAGAGATACGTTCTTCAAGAAGCTTTTCAACAAATAAAAAGCGCACAAAAATCACTTTTCACCCAGCGCACAAAATATGTGCTGCAAAGCATTTCCGCGCGGCTCGCAGAAGATGCGCCATAAAGCGAATTTTACAAAGCGCGTTCCGTAATGCGCGGCGCGCAGAGATATGCTACCGGGTAGCTTTTATAAATCACTCTCTGCGGCACACGGCACAGTGAGGCAAAGCTTCAATAAACAGTTGCTTTGGATACATCAAAAAAACGTATACAAAAAACAAAAAATCCCCTTTAGCACGAGTTGTCGGAGAATTTTCGACACCGAGCTTGAGGGGGTTTTTGTATTTCTCACACAAAGCAAGACCGTTTTATTTTAATTGTTTTCTTTTTTCACCGTTTAATCAAAAAAAACAACTGTTTTACCGCTATTTTGACAATTATAATTTACATTTTGGCAAAATAGCATATTTTCGGAGCGCATTTTTTTTCGAGTAAGAAAGCCGCATAGTATATAAAGCCTGTTTTCGCCTTTACCCCGTATCCGTGTCAAAAAACGCCCGCATCAAAAACCGCAAATAGCAATAAAAAAAGACTGAAAAGTCGCAAAAACACGCAAAAGGACCAAGCATAGCACCTTTTGCGTGTTTTTTATTATATTGTATATCGTGTTACGTGTATCCGAGCCGTCACTTTAATATCAAGCTCACATCCACACCATCGCTCTTAATACCGAGATTGTATCCGCACTACCGTCTTTTATGTCATACTCGTATCCATGCATTATCGCTTTAATGTCAAGCCTTTATCCGCGTTATGTTTTTGTACGTCTACAGGTTGCAGCTGTACCGCTTTTTCGTCGCAGGCTCGCGCATTTAATACCTCACTCTGTCACGCCATCCAATTTGCATCCGAAACGCCGTCGGATTGTATCATTCTATCAAAAAAACAAGTAGGTACGGTACGCCACAAAAAAATCTTAACTCAAAAGCGGAGTAGCGAGCTCCTCAAGATGCTCATCCGATGAATATTTCACAGGAATGAGCCTATCCCCGTCGAATTCAATGATAGAATAGGACGCATTGGTGGGATATGGGTTAGCAGCTCCCCATTCCTTTGGCTCAAAGCCCGAAATTTTGCCCCAGAGCGCACGAATTGCGGCGGCGTGGGAAGTAACAAGGATATTCGCCCCCGAATACTCACGCGCGATATTTTTAAGCTCCTCCGCCATTCTTTCAGCCATGTGCGGAACGTATTCGCCTCCGGGAGGGGTGAAATCACCAAAAATTTGCCTCCAACCCACTGTAAAAAGTTCTCCGTAATTCTCTTTTATCCAATCTACGCTCCTGTTTTCCCACTCTCCGAAGTACAATTCACGTAAATTTGGCGTTTTTTCTATGGAAATTCCTCTCAATTCAGCATGAGGAAGCGCAGTATTGATCGCTCGGCACAGATCACTTGAGTAAATCGCGGCAAATTCTACGTTTTTTAACGCCAAAGCGGTCGCTTTTGCCTGTTTTTCGCCCTTTTCCGTCAATCCAAGGTCTGTATGTCCAAGACAAATCTTGTTGAGATTGCCCACGCTTTCTCCGTGTCTTACTATATATATCACTGTTTTCGTTTTTTTCATCGTTTTTATACCTTTTTTCTTCCGTTTTATGCTTTTTTTGCGCTTTTTTTCTTTAACTTTATGCTTTTTTGCGCTTTTTTCTTTAGATTTGTGTTTTTGCGTTTTTTAGTCTATACTTACGTTTTACGTTTTTTTCTTACGCCTTATACTTAAGCTTACACTCTTTTTTTACTTTTTTGTATCCAATTTCACCGTTTTAGTGCTCTTTTGCTTACTTTTTAGTGCTCTTTTGCTTGCGTTTTAAAGCCTTTTGCTTCTGCTTTTCTCCCGCTTTTCCTGCGTTTCATTTCACTTCGCTACTATTTTTACAAATTTTTGCCGTTTTTTCGTGGTTTTTACCGCTTTTTTGATTATTTTCATTAGGAATATCAAAAAGCAAAAATTTTGGAAAGCTCTCACATTTGAGTCTTTCATCTAATATGCAGTAGAAAATATGCATAATCGCAAATAAACAAAAATAATTGCAGTTATTTTCCATTTCAGTGAGATGTTTATAAAACAAACATGCTTATTTTCGCATATTAATTCATACATACTCCGCATATTTATGCGGTGCTATTTTTTCTTTTTTGTTCCTCAAAAAACACTTAACTCCCGCTTAAAAAACGAGCAATCAAGCAAAAGGCAGCCACAAGTTCACCTTAAGGCGCATGGTTGATATAAGAGATACAACAAACACAAGTGTATAATATATCCAATACGCACCAATAAAAAGCGTTATTACCTATAAAACCGTCACGATCGGTATAGTTGTTATGACTTATACAGCTCATAAAAAACGTATATCGCTACGAATATACGCCCGTGCTCGTGCTCCGAATACACGCCTGCCATTCGGACAGATCTCACATATTTAATATACTCAAAACAGGCATAACAGCCCTGTAAACACCCACACCGTGTGTCGCGCTTGCATCATATATTATATAACTTTTCGCTAACCATTTCAAGCCTTATCGCAAAGATATTCCCCAAAGACGTTCTCAAGGACATTCATAAATATATCCATAGTGATACTTATGAAGGCGGACGCCCACAGCAGCATAAAGCATAAATCAACGCCGAATTAAAATCACCCGGGAGCCTCACTACCGTAATGTATATAATTGCCAAAGTTAAAACAAGAAAACTCCGAGAATTATCACAATATTTTAACCAAAATTGTTGAATATTTATTCACAAGCGATATAAAGATTGTATTTCGTATTTTTTACTATTCGGCTTTATTATTTCGCAATTTTCCATATCAAATTTAATAGTTTAGTCCCGAATTATAATACTTTTCCGAGAGAATATCAGCGTAATTATAGCATCTTTCGTTTATTTTACACCGAATATATGCAAAAATGCAAAAATCACTGCATAAATAGCCCGAGCAAAACACAATATGCCATTTTTTACCATTTTTACGTATTATTTAACACATTTTACCAAAAATCCACCAAAGAATCAAGAAAATTGCCCCAACGAGTCCGATTATCGTCATATGTACTCTTTTATCTGAAAATCCGCCGAAATTAGCTCTATTTTAACTCTTTTCGATGCTATTTTGTTGTATTTTTGCCCATTTATTGTTCCCTGATGCATCTTATTGTAGCTTTTACTGCTATTTTATCGCTATTTCTTATCAATCCCCATTATTTTTAAGTAAATCGGTGAAAACGTGGCAAAAGCGCCTTAAAAACCGGATTTTACTGCTAAAATATACTGTTTTAATAAGAATTTGAGTGTTTTTCACTTGTTTTTATCCATTTTCTCACCCTTTTACCTATATTTTTGCTCGGATTACACATTTTTAGCTCATATATTCCCTATTTAGCTCCGATCCGCACTCCATCTGTTAATATAACACACCACTGCTGCTACCATACCCTAACTCACGTATTAACCTGTTATATGATTGTTTTTTAGACATTTTAAGGCTATTTTATCATTTTTGACGTGTTTTAGAGTCTTTTTCACCCACAAATCCTCCTATTTTTTCACTTAAAAGTTCAAAAACGCCACATACAACCCTATTTTTGCGCATTCTTATTGTTTCACGTGGAACATTTTGGTCAGATTAGTTAGTTTCATCAGAAGCTCGATGTAAGATGCAAAGTACATTTGTTTCACGTGGAACATTTTGCGGTGGATTTACATTATTTGTCCAAAAATCCGTCGCAAAGTGCTTTTGTTTCACGTGAAACATTACTTTATGCCTTAATATTCCCTATTTATAGCCGTTTTTTTAATTAATTATAGCTAATATTAATCAAAATGCACGTCATTTTCTCTATCTCAACACCATACTACCACCAATACCTATACCGCCACCAGTATCTATACTATCAGCAACGCCTATACTTTCCTCAACACCCATACTATCAGCAATATCTATACTATTGTCAACACCTATCCCCTGCTCTGTCCATTTTTTGTGTTTTTTACCGTTTTTGCTTGTCGAATAAATATTTATATATATTTAATGGCATTTTATTGACTTTTAGCACTAAAAATGCTATAATATTAGTGTTAAAATGTTTGTAAAGTACCATTTTAGCACATTTATATTGATAGTTTTAACGGAGATATTATGGCAAAGGTAATTTCTTTTTCCAATCAGAAGGGTGGAGTAGGTAAAACCACCTCTTGTGTTAATATCAGCGCACAAATAGCCAATAAAGGCAAAAAAGTGCTTATGATAGATATGGATCCACAGGGAAACGCTACAAGCGGCCTCGGATTGCCCAAATCTAAGATAAAAAACACCATTTATGACGTAATTATTGGTAGAACAGACATAAAAGATGCTATTATTAAGACAAAATTCAAGAATTTGTCCGTTGTACCGGCAACTATAGACCTCGCAGGTGCAGAGCTTGAGCTCTATGATCTCGAGGAAATGCCCACTAATTTTACTCAAATCGCGCTTGAATCCATTAAAGATGACTATGATTACATATTTATCGACTGTCCACCATCACTCGGAATGCTTACAGTTAAGGCTTTATCCATATCAGATGGCGTTGTAATACCTATGCAGTGCGAGTTTTACTCGCTTGAAGGTATGTCGCAGCTGCTTAATACAGTAAAAAAGATACGTCAGCTATACAACCCGGACCTCAAGATAGTGGGTATTCTCCTTACCATGTATAACGGCAGACTCACTCTAACAGGGCAAGTTGTGGCAGAATTACGCAAATATTACGCAGATCTGCTCTTCAAAGTGCCAATTTCACGTACTGTAAGGCTTTCTGAGGCACCCAGCTACGGTGAACCTATATGTTATCACGATCCATATTGCAAGGGCTCGCTTGAATACGCAGCGGTTGCAAAGGAATTGCAGATGAGAATTTAATTGTTTCACGTGAAACATCGTTATTTTTCCGCATTTTTAGTGTTTTGATTGTTTTTTACTGTTATTCATTGATTTTTTAGTGTTTTTTGGGGTGCAAAACAAGACATTACATACACTTTCACCAAAAAATAGTTATATTTCACATTTATATACGGTTTTTGCCGCGCCTAACTTGGCAAGACAATATACTCCGATAACCCCATATAAATTATTAGACATCGGATTTGTCAGTACATTAATCAGATATTATAGATTATTTAACCTCGCGATTGGTAGTTATATATGTTTAACCGATTAATTAAGAAAATGTGACAGTAAAACAAAAAAACGATAATTTTTAAGAAAATAAATATTTTTAGTGAACATTTGTTCATTATTTACAAGAGAAAGGATATATTATGGCAAAGAGAAGTAGCGGACTCGGCAGAGGACTTGATGCGATTTTCCTTGATAATACCATCATGGAGACCTCCGAGAGCAAGGATAATAGAGTAAATACATTAAAAATATCGCTTGTAGACCCCAAGGGCGACCAGCCAAGAAAGTATTTTGATAGGGAAGCGCTTGAGGAGTTGGCGGATTCAATAAGAGAAAATGGACTGCTCCAGCCTATACTTGTAAGAGCTTATGCCGAGGGCAGATACCAGATAATCGCCGGTGAAAGACGCTTCAGAGCATCAAAAATCGCCGGTTTGACCGAAATCCCCGCCATTGTGCTTGATAAAGATGATAAAGCGGCTGCACAGATAGCTCTCATCGAGAATATACAGAGAGAAGACCTCAATCCTATTGAGGAGGCTATGGCGTACAGATCCTTGAAGGATGAGTACGATATGACACAGGAGGAGCTCTCTGAAAAACTCGGAAAGTCAAGGAGTGCAATCGCTAATTCCATGCGTCTGCTCGATTTACCCGAGTCAATACTCACAATGGTAGCTTCAAGAGAGCTTAGCGCAGGCCACGCAAGAACACTCCTCGGTGTAAAGGACGTTGAGGATATGATACTTCTTGCTCAGTTCACGGTTGAGGGCGACCTCTCTGTGCGTCAGCTTGAGGAGGAAGTAAAGCGCATTAATAAGCCAAAGAAGGCACATAAGGAAGAAAAAGAGGATGATTCCGTACCCTTCGTTGACTATTTCAGAGAGATGGAGCTGAAGATACAGCGTCACCTCGGCAGAAAAGCTATGATACAGGACAAAGGCAAAAAGAAGACCCTCACCCTCTACTATGAGGACAATGAGGATCTTGACGAGCTTCTTAAAACCATCTGCGGCAAGGACTTTCTTGACGAGGTGTAATTAATTATAAAAACGGTTACTTTCGGATTTTTGTGCATCAATCACAATATCTAAAAGTAACCGTTTTTATGTGTTTTTGTAAATTATAATTTACATTTTAATGCTTTTTAACAGACTATTTATCACATTGAGCAGTCCGGGCATTACAAGAATTATACACATTCCTATCGCTATTATAAAGAGTATCGACAGGGCAGTGTGTTGTATAGAGCTCTCGTATTTTTCTACAATTATATCCGCGCGCTCACGCTTGTCGGGATCTATGTAGAAGCTCTCCTCATCGACATTGAATTTAACTTTGTTAAGCTTCTTTGCCTTTTTCATCTCCATATATTCTTCGTATGAATATCTTGCCTCGCCTCTGCGGCGCACAATTTTAGTGAGTAGGTTATCTCCCTTAAGCATCCATTTTATAATTTTACTGTTTTTGAGTCCGATTTGTCCAAGAGTCTTTGCACTATCTTCATCCAGAGCACTGTGTCTTATCAGCTGCATAATAACAAGTCTTATGTTGCCTCTGTAAAGACTAAGTATAACAGTGCCTATACTGAATGCAAGCATTATAATCAAAATAAGCTTATTTATTTCAAGATCTATCCCTATATTTTCATAATCACCAAGATTAAGTCGAAGACAGTCTTTTATAAATTCCATCATAAAAGCAACTCCGTAAATTTATTACCGCCTATGCGTGTAAGGTTATTATACATTAAATTGATGGTATTTTCAACCCATTTAACACAAAGTTTATTAAATATTAAAATTTGAACACAATCGCAGTTGACACATTTTTGCGGCTATGATATAATTATTTTGTTATATTCTTTTACGTTTTCCACCGTATAAACTTATAAAAAAGAGGTTATTATGTCTATAAAAAACAAACTTGAATATCTGCTTCCGGGATCTATGGAATATACAGGAGCGCCGCACGACTACGTGCTTATAACAGAGAAGCACCAGCTGCTTTCAAAGAAAACCTGGGAAAAATTCATAGAGGTCTTTACCGAAAACTCCGACGACCACGATTTAGGCTGGAGAACGGAATACTGGGGCAAAATGATGCGCGGCGCATGTCTTACATATATGTATCATAATTCCGATGAGCTTTACGAGGTGCTTGACTATGCGGTAAGAGGACTTCTCAAGACGCAGAGGTCAGATGGCAGATTTTCCACCTATTCCGAGGAAAAGCAATTCAACGGCTGGGACCTCTGGGGTAGAAAATACGTTATCACGGGTATGCTCCACTTCCTTAAAATCTGTAAGGATGAAGAATTGGAGAAGGAGATAATCCACGCCATCTCGCGCCACGCAGACCACATTGTTAAACACATAGGTAACGGGGCAGGGCAGAAGAGTATTCTTGAGACCTCTAACCATTGGCTATGTGTTAATTCCTGTACCATTCTTGAGCCTATGGTTGAACTTTATAAGCTTACGGGCAAGGCTGAATATCTTGAATTTGCGGAGTATATAATTTCTCTCGGCGGATGCTCCGGCGGTAATCTCATAAACCTTGCGGCAGAGGACAAAATAGCTCCGTTTGAATATCCTCAAAACAAGGCGTATGAAACAATGTCATTCTTTGAGGGAGTGCTCGCATACTACGAGCTGACGGGCGACGATAAATATCTTGACGCCGTTCTTAAATTTGTAGAAAAGGTTAATTCTACCGATGTGACTCTGATAGGCTGCTCGGGTTGTACACACGAACTGTTCGATAACTCAATAGTAAAGCAGACGGAATACAACAGTACGCAGATGCAGGAAACGTGTGTTACTGTTACCTGGATGCGCTTGCTTTCAAGACTTTTACTCATCACGGGTAGGGTGGAATACGCTGACAGAATAGAGATTTCCGCGCTTAACGCTCTTTACGGTAGCATTAATACGAAGAATGAAAACAGTTTTTCCTTGGAGGATAAACAATTTATCGAACCTGTAATTTTTGATAGCTACAGTCCTCTTTATAACAACCGTCGCGGTATTGCCACAGGTGGCTTTAAGCGTTTCCGCACCGGCGGATTTTACGGTTGCTGCGCATGTATAGGCTCTGCCGGCACAGGACTTTTCCCTCTGATGTCAACTCTCAAGAGTAATGAGGGAATAGTTATAAACGAATTTATTGAGGGTAAAATAAACACCACGCTCCCCTCCGGCGCCGCTGTAACGCTTAATTCTATCACGGATTATCCGTCGGGCGGAAAATACACGGTTGCGGTATTCCTTGATAAAAACGAGAATTTTGAGCTCAAGGTAAGAATTCCCGACTGGTGTGATGAGGCAACGGTTAAAATCGGTGATGAAATTAAAAAGGTTGGCTGTGGCTATCTCTCAATAAACAGAGAATGGAGCGACGGTGACACCGTGGAGATAGAGCTTGAGATGCATCTGCGCTCACACCACCTTAACGGTAGGACCGCATATACCTATGGCCCTCTTGTACTTGCAAGAGATGAGATGAAGGAAGGTAAGCGCACCGACTCGGAGTTTACTCCCACCCCTTATAATTCTTTCACTGCTCTTAAATGTGAGGAGGGTGAGGAGTTGCGTATTCTCCTTGATACCGAGGAGGGTGGCGTGCTCTTGACAAACTATTCCTCTTGCGGAAAGTATTGGACAAATAAAAACGCCAACGTTTCGGTTTGGCTTAATGCAAAATATAATTAATTTACAAAAAACGACACGGTATGCCACATAAATGGGTATCCGTGTCGTTTTTTCGTTTTTAGCTGATAAAAACAACGTTGTATTCCATATATTTCACGTGCTTGGGTTTTGGAGAAATATTCCCAACGACCTAATATTTCACCGTTGCGGAGGAAGAACGGACCTATTCTTTGTATTTTAGAGATTATCCGCCTATTTTTAGGGTGTTTTCCGAAGTCGTTTCATTGATATTATTTTCCCAAAAACCGCCTTATGCAGCCACCCGTGTTGATTTTACGGGTGTTTTTTTGCTTATTTTTCTTATATATCCATTATAACGGGCAAAATCATAGGCTTACGCTTTGTTTCCTTAAAGATAAATTTAGCAAGGTCGTCCTTTATTATACCCTTTATTGTCGCCCAATCTCTCATCTTCTTCGCGGTAACTCGAGCGATTGATTGAGCTGCGATTTCTTTTACCTTTGCCATCAATTCTTCGGATTCCTTAACGTAGACAAAGCCTCTTGAAACAATATCCGGACCGGAAACAATTTCTCCGTCATCGTCAATCGTAGCAACCACTACCACAAGTCCGTCCTCTGCCAGATGCTTTCTGTCGCGTAGAACAACACTGCCTATATCACCTACGCCCGAGCCGTCAACAAGTACCTTGCCTGCGATAACCTCGCCTGCAAATTTCGCTCCCTTGCGGTCCATCTCAAGCACACGTCCTATTTCGGATATAAATATGTTCTCTGACGGTATTCCCATAAACTCGCCTATTTCCTTATTCGCATACAGATGTCTGTATTCTCCGTGTATGGGCATCAGATATTTCGGCTTTAAGAGAGCCATCAGCAGCTTGATTTCCTCGCGGCAGGCGTGTCCCGATACGTGCAGATCCTCGGATGAGTCATGCACCACCTTTACCCCTGCGCGAATTAAGGCGTTTATTATTCTGCCGACAAGCTTCTCGTTTCCGGGTATTGCAGATGACGAGAGAATTACCACGTCGTGCGAATTTATTCTTACCTGGTTATGCTCGCTGAATGCTATGCGATACAGAGCAGACATAGGCTCTCCCTGGCTTCCCGTGGTAATTATCGCTATCTGCTCGGCAGGGTATTTTTTCATCTCCGATACGTCAATCAAGACACCGTCAGGTAAATCCATATACCCAAGCTCCGCCGCCGCACCTATTACGTTTACCATACTTCTGCCAAGTATAACAACCTTACGGTTATGCCTTGCGCTTGTATTAAGTATCTGCTGAACTCTGTGCACGTTTGACGAGAACGTCGCTATTATCAGCCTTTTGTTCTCATATTGGGTGAAAATTCGCTCAAGGCTCGAGCCAACCGTTCTCTCGGACGGAGTAAAGCCGGGGCGCTCTGCGTTGGTTGATTCACAGAGCAGGAGTGAAACTCCCTCCTTGCCGAGCTCTCCTATCCTTGTCAGGTCCATAATCTTGCCGTCTATGGGGGATACATCTATCTTAAAGTCGCCCGAGTGATATACTATTCCTACAGGCGTTCTTATCGCTATAGCACACGCGTCGGCAATAGAATGATTTACGTGGATAAATTCCGCCTTGAACACTCCGAGATTTATAATATCTCCTGCCTCAACCGTATATAGCTCGGGGTCATTTGGGGTGGGGTACTCATCAAGCTTTCCCTCTATTATTCCAAGTGAGAGCCTCGTTCCGTATATAGGGGCATCTATTTGCTGTAGAATATACGGCACCGCACCTATATGGTCCTCGTGTCCGTGGGTGATAAGTATTCCGCGTATCTTATGCGCGTTGTTAACCAGGTACGACACATCAGGGATGACAAGATCAACTCCCGGCATATCGTCATCAGGGAATCCCATACCGCAGTCTATCACCACGATGTCATCGCCATACTCAAGCACCGTCATATTCTTGCCGATCTCCTGCAGACCACCAAGGCACATAACCTTCAGCTTGCCGCCTCTTTCCACCTTTCTTTTTTCTTTAGTTGCCATTTTATATCATAAGCAAAAATATGTAAAATTGTCATTTTTTGACAATAATTATTTACATTTTTTTGCCTTTTCCTTTCAATTTTATGTCGTTATACTATTATAAGCATTATAATTCCTGTAAAAATTACGCCTATCAAAAACGGAATTATATTTCACTTAAAAAACAATACTACTTTCTTAAACTTACTTTTTTCCGCATCTATGAAGAAGCTCTCGTCAAGTATACTGT